>JANQHV010000218.1 GCA_028282505.1 SAR324 cluster bacterium
AGCTTCGATGACATCTTTCTCCTCTTCTATGGGTTAAGATGTCTTTATAATCCAATAACAATAAACTAAACAGCAAATTTCAGAATGAGAATTGCTGACGGTCATATAGTTGGTAAATTAGTATTAATTTACCAACACGTTAACACTGTATATTATCCACTGTCAAGTAGTCAAAAAAGAAAGAGTTACCAAAAACTAAGTTTTCTTAACCTGAGTCAGTTCAATGGTAGTCCAGTCAAATTTTTCCAGGATACGGGAAGAATACAATTGAATTTTGTGGGTCCACATGTTTTGTGCCAAAGGAGAGGTTTGCAATTCTTCTATCAAACGCATCATGTTGGCCCCACCAGGATAGTCTCCCCAATCCCGCTTATCGTACAAAATATAATCAATTTTCAGTTTCCTCAATTGATCATGGAATTCCTCCACACTATCCAGGGCGGACCAATCAATCAGGCCAGATAGGTGGGGATCGGCACGTAAATAACTGCGATCCAAATAATAGGTATGTCCACTCAAGACAATGACCAACACGTGAGCATCTTTTGGTAATTTTTGATCGATCTGCTGATACTCTGGGTAGTACCAGGTTGCAAAGTGGTATTTGTCTAAATCACGATGAAGGTAGTAGGCTAACAAGCCTTTTGAATAATAGGCTCCCAACCCCACACCATAGACTAAGGTGATACTGACCATCAGCAGATATATGTATTTCATCCACCGGTAACGATTGATCATACTGCTCTGATAGACCAAGGTTCCCGCAATTAAAGCCACTGGCATGACATAGATACTGAACCGCCAGTACATGCCTGGCGAAACCACCCACCAGATGACAAAGAATAGCAGCAGACCTTTTCCCATCTGAAGTGCATTTCGTGAAGAGACAATAACTCCCCAACAACCCAAAATCCAAATTGTGCTGGGGATCATAGGAGAAAAAAGGGCTTGTTTGAAAACACCGATCAGACCATTGAAAGTACGAGCGCCGGTCATATTGGCACTGTACTTTTGTGTCACCTGATAAAGATAATCATGCTCTGGAGTAAAAATTGTTTGTAAGATGGGCCAAAAAGGGTTGCCTGTATTGATCAGGTTGCGAATGTAGAAGGGAGACATGACAATCCCCATTGTCAATAAGCCTGTTAAGATGTAGGAAATTTTTCGTCCTTTTGGTTCAGAATCATTGAGATGCTCCCAGGACAATAACAAAAACCAGGGTACGAACAAGACGGGCAGATATTTGACTCCCAGGGCAAATCCCAGAGAAAAAAATGCCAGATGTGTGGTAATAAGACTATTCTTGCAGGTTTTATCTAACAGAAAATTAAATCCAGCAATCACATAAAAAATGACAACCCAGTCGTTTGTGACAATCGTTGCCTCTTGATAAGAAATGGGAATGAATGCCAATAAAAAAAATAACAGTCGTGGGTGTTTCAACTCCAGTCTTTGGGCCAACCAAAGGATAAAAATCATAGAAAACAGGAAATATCCCAAGACCGCAAACTTCATCCCGATCCCTTGAAAGAGCATGTAAACGGGAAGAAAGAGCAAACTGAAATAAATAGGAAAGTTGTAGTGGTAATAAGGGCGAAAAACAAAACCATGATTTTGGACAATGTCTTTCAACTGCGCCAGGTGGTACCGCATGGCGTCTGCAGATCGGGGAGGAGTCCAGGCCAGTAAGACCAGCCAGATTAAAAATAGACCTAAAGCCAGCATAAACCATTTGCTCCAACGGTCATTCTGGAAGAGATAAAGCTTTAAGAATCTACCAATTTCCTGTATAGATTGCTTCAATGCTTGATAATTCCAACAAGTGCATCCAAATGCGATCAAAGAAATGATTAAAATCGGCAAAGGATAAATAGAATCGGTTACAGAGAGAACAAAGATTGCTCCTCCCATGATGGCAGATCCGATGACCATCGCTGCTAAAAGCCGGATAACAGGATCAAAATTCATTTTCCGAATGACTCCCATCCCCATTCCAATGATCATGATAAAGTAAAACCCTACTCCTATAAGCTCCATTTTTTAATACTTCATGAAAGAGAAAACAAATTTATGAAACAAATCCTACAAACGTTAAAATCTGGCAATCTGACTTTGGCAACCGTCCCACCACCCACTGTTTTACCAGGAGGGGTTTTGGTTCGTACCGCTGCATCGTTGATCAGTGCAGGTACTGAAAAAATGCTCATTGATTTAGCACAAAAAAGTCTAATTGGCAAAGCGCAGGCACGACCCGATTTAGTTCGCCAGGTATTGGCAAAGGCAAAAAAAGAAGGATGGCAGAATACGTTCCACAATGTCATGTCGAAAATGGAAAAACCAATGCCTTTGGGGTACAGTGCGGCAGGGATTATTGAAGCAGTCGGGTCAGAAGTCACGCATTTAAAGGTGGGAGATCGGGTTGCTATCGCCGGTGCAGGATATGCCAATCATGCAGAAATTAACTATGTGCCGAAAAACTTAACGGCTGTGATTCCTCAGGAAGTGACCTTTGAAGAAGCAGCGTACAGTACCGTCGCCAGTATTGCTTTGCAAGGTGTGCGCTTGACTCATCCAGAACTGGGAGACAACACCGTTGTGAGTGGACTGGGCCTGATCGGTCTGATTACGGTGCAACTACTCAAAGCCAATGGATGTCGGGTGATTGGGCTGGATCTGGATTCTTCCAAAATCGAACTGGGACGTAAACTGGGAATGGATGAAGGAGTGGTGATCAAAGCAGAAGATCCTGTGCAGGCAATTGATCGCTTCACTAGAGGGCGAGGAGCCGACCACACTCTAATCACCGCAGCTACAAAAGGCAATGAACCCATCGAACTGGCTGGAGAAATCACGCGCCGCAAAGGACAGGTGATCGTGGTGGGGGCCGTGGGTATGCATATTCCACGAGATGTCTACTATAAAAAAGAGCTGGAGGTCAAAATTTCCATGTCCTATGGTCCTGGGCGCTATGATATGGCCTATGAAGAAGGCGGCATTGATTACCCCTACGATTATGTCCGTTGGACAGAGCAACGGAACCTGGAGTCCATTTTGGAGTTGGTTGCTCAAAAACGTCTGGATTTTCAATCATTGACCACTCACCAGTTTGATTTTGATGAGGCGATGGAGGCTTATGGGCTGGTTCAAACAGCCAAAGAACCATACGTAGGGATTATATTGAACTACGATACCAGCAAAGAACATGAAGCCGTGCTGCGTATTAAACCGACAGTGGAACATCGATCTAAAGAAGAACTGGGTATTGGCTTTGTGGGAGCCGGTAATTATGCAGCCTTACACCTGATCCCACACCTGGAAAAAGAAGCGACGGTGCGACTGGAAGGGCTGGTCACGGCAACAGGCATCAATGCCCAGCAAAAGGCGGATAAATTTGGTTTTGCTTATTGTACGACCGAACTGGAAGCTATTATCAAGGATGCCTCCATTGATACGATTTTTATTGCTACCCGTCACAGCAGCCATGCTGACTTTACCATCCGGGCATTGAATGCGGGAAAACACGTCTTTGTGGAAAAACCGATGGTGGTGACCCCAGAACAACTCGAAGCCGTTTTTGAGGCATACCAACAGGCTAATCAACAAGCCCCTGTTGGTTTGATGGTTGGTTTGAATCGTCGTTTTGCTCCGATGGTCCTCCAACTCAAGGCATCGCTCGCTGACACGGCCAAACAAATGATCTATCGAGTGAACAGTGGTCACATTCCAACAACCTCATGGCTCCACGCTCCAGAAGAAGGAGGAGGGATGCTCATTGGCGAAATGTGTCATTTTGTGGATCTGATGCAATATCTGGCGGAAGATCGTCCTGTTAAAGTTCATGCAAACGCCTTGAGTGTCCAAAATCAGGCAGTTTCTGATTTGGACAACCTGGTGATCACTATCTCTTTTGAAAAAGGTTCTGTCGGTGTCCTCTGCTATAATACTGTTGGTGATAAAACGGCATCCAAAGAACGTTTAGAAATCTACGGCAATAATACTGTTAGCGTTCTGGATGATTTTAGAACATTGGATATTACCCAAAATGGCAAACATCAACGCACCAAAGCGGCCAATCAAGATAAGGGACAGACCCAACAAGTGCTGGAAACCGTTCAAGCGTTTCGTAAAAACGGTACCGCTCCAATTCCTGCTTCCGAGTTATTCGCAGGCATGCGAATTATTTTTGCGGCACATGAATCGTTGATGTCCGGACAGACAGTGGAGCTTTCTTATTGACTAAAATTAGCCACGAAGCCGAGAGGTCAGACTCCCACGAAGAGCACTAAAATGTGTAAAATCGTTTTTTGACCTTTTTTCTTCGTGTTCTTAGTGTTCTTGGCGGCAAAAAAATAGCCGCACCGTTTGAAAAATTAAACATCGTATCAACTCATGAAAGTACTATTTGTCAGCAACTATTTTCCTCCAGAGGTGAATGCTCCTGCCACCAGAATTTATGAGCATGCCCGGCAATGGAGTCAAGAAACCGGGAGCATCGAGGTCATCACCAGTGTGCCCAATTATCCGGAAGGGGTGTTACATGATGGTTTCCAAAATAAATTTTCTCAGGAAAAAGTGGATGATATCTTTGTCACCCGTGTCCCCATGTACATTGCCGAAAATAAAGGATTTCTCCGCAGAACGCTCAGCTATATTTCTTTCGGGCTCACTGCCGCACTTTACAGTGGTCGTCTGCAAACATCCCCGGATATTGTTGTTGCGACGTCTCCTCAATTATTCGGTACCATCGGAGGATATGTGATCAGTCGGTTAAAACGGGTCCCGTTTGTGATGGAAATTCGTGACCTGTGGCCTGAATCCATTGCTGCAGTTGGTGCCGTTAAGTACCCATCGGTGATCAAATTTTTTGAAAAGGTGGCTCGCTTTTTATACCATCAGTCAACCCGTATTATTGTGGTGACCGATTCCTTCAAACAGGATCTCATCGATAAAGGCGTGGACTCTCAAAAAATAACAGTACTGAAAAATGGGGCTGATTTGGAATTTTTTTCCCGACCATTGGATGCTCAACAATTGGAAACTTTGCGGGAACAGCATCAGTTGAAAAATAAATTTGTGGTGGCTTACATTGGTACCATTGGCCTGGCCCACCGGGCTGATATTTTATTAGAAGCAGCCCAACAATGCACCGATCCCAATATTGTCTTTGTCGTGATTGGGGCTGGAGCCGAGCGGGAAACCATTGCGCAAAAACAAGCACAACTCCAGCTTCCTAACTTCCGGTTGATTGACAAGCAACCCAAAGAACGGGTTCCTTATTTTTTAGAAATTAGCGATGCTTGTGTTGTCCATCTGAAAGACACTCCTCTGTTTCAAAAGGTGATTCCTTCTAAAATGTTTGAAGCAATGGTGATGCGAAAACCAGTTATTTTAGGAGTGCGTGGTGAATCCTGTGATATTTTAAAAGAAGCCGAAGCTGGCATTCCCATTGAGCCTGAAAATGTAAATGCTCTAGTGGAGGCAGCCATGAAACTCTATCATGATAAAGCCCTGTATACCACCATGAGCAACAACGGTTATCACCACGTTTGCGAAAATTATGACCGTAAAAAAACCGCGAAACGCTATTGGCAATTTCTGGAAAGTATCATCCAAGAGGAGACACGTGCCACGAAAACAGATTAAAATACTCAATGTCGTCGGAGCTCGTCCCAATTTTATGAAGGTTGCCCCTCTCCATGCAGCCTTGCAAGCACATGGAGCTTTCCAATCAATGATTGTGCACACGGGACAGCATTATGACGAAAAAATGAGTGATATCTTCTTTCGGCAGCTCGAATTGCCTCAGCCCGATGTCTATTTAGGAATCGGGGGTGGGTCCCA
This sequence comes from SAR324 cluster bacterium, assembly GCA_028282505.1. Lineage (GTDB taxonomy): Bacteria > SAR324 > SAR324 > SAR324 > NAC60-12. The sequence goes on from JANQHV010000218.1 coordinate 5,842, forward strand.
TGCCGAGCAGACTGGGAAAATCATGATGGCTTTTGAAAAAATCGCCCTGGCAGAAAAGCCTGATCTGATTGTGGTGGTGGGAGATGTCAATTCCACGCTGGCTTGCAGTCTCGTTGCCGCAAAATGCCACATTCCCCTGGCTCACGTGGAAGCCGGTTTGCGCAGCAGAGACCGTCAGATGCCCGAAGAAATCAACCGTTTGGTTACCGATAGTGTAGCGGATTACCTGCTGGTTACTGAACAAAGTGGAATCGATAATCTGAAGGCAGAAGGAGTGGCCAACAACAAAATCTTTTTTGTGGGCAATGTCATGATCGATTCCCTGGTACGCTTTCGTGAAAAGGCTGCACAAACCTCCATTCTTCAGGATCTTGACCTTGCTCCAAAATCGTTTGTTTTGATGACCATGCACCGCCCTTCTAATGTGGACACACGATCAGGACTGGAAAACTTATTGCGGATCATCACACACATCACCTCACTCCAGCGAGTAGTTTTCCCGATCCATCCACGCACCCGTAAACAATTCAATGCTTTTGGCTTGGGTAGCCAGTTGGACAGCCTGGTCAACCTGACTCTGCTCGATCCATTGGGTTATTTGGAATTTCTCCATCTCATGGAAAATGCCTCCCTCTTGCTCACCGATTCAGGCGGTGTTCAGGAAGAAACTACTTATCTTCAGGTCCCTTGCCTGACATTACGAGAAAATACAGAGCGTCCAGTTACTATCGAGTTGGGAACCAATGAACTACTTCCCATGGATGCCCATCAAGTCAATCAGCGCGTTTCTGAAATACTGGCCAGA
>JANQHV010000222.1 GCA_028282505.1 SAR324 cluster bacterium
AGCTTCGATGACATCTTTCTCCTCTTCTATGGGTTAAGATGTCTTTATAATCCAATAACAATAAACTAAACAGCAAATTTCAGAATGAGAATTGCTGACCTGCCTGTATTAGTAGTTCTACTCTAATCTTTATCTATATATCAATATATGAAAAAAAAACGAGTTGCTGTCGCAATGAGTGGGGGTGTTGACTCTTCGGTGGCAATAGCCTTACTGCAAAAGCAAGGATACGATATTATTGGTATTCATATGAAGCTTGCGGATATCCCCTTTGAAGAGCGGCAAAATAAAAGTTGTTGCTCTCTCGATGATGCATTAGATGCACGCGCGGTGTGCAACCGTTTGAAAGTGCCTTTTTATGTGATCGATTTTAAAGAAGAATTTAAAGAAAATGTAATTGATTATTTTGTCCAGGAGTATGTTGATGGGAGGACACCAAATCCCTGCATCATGTGTAACATGAAAATTAAAAATAAATTTTTGTTGGAAAAAGCAGACGAGTTGGATTGTGACTATTTAGCGACAGGGCATTATGCCCGTATCACGAAAGATCTGTTAAAAAAGAGACTGCAAATTGTTAAACCCATTGACTTATATAAAGATCAAACTTATTTTTTATATGGAACGCCATCCAGTGAGTTACCAAAATTATTGTTTCCTTTGGCTAATTATTCTAAACCAAAAGTGCGTCAAATTGCTGCTCAGTTTGAATTGGTTTCTGCTGAAAAACCAGATAGTCAGGAAATTTGTTTTGTACCACAAAATTATCGTGATTTCATTACAAGCCAACTGACCAGTTTACCTCAACCAGGAAAGTTTGTTACGACTTCTGGTGAAATTATGGGGCAACATAAAGGAATTCCATACTATACAGTAGGGCAACGACGCGGGTTACACATAAATGGTGGTGAACCATATTATATAATCCGTTTGGATAACAAAAAAAATGAAATTGTAGTAGGCAAGTTAGAAGAAACTTACACCAGTGAGGTTTTTGTGTCAAAAGTAAACTGGGTGTCTATCGAGCCGATTCAGGAAGCCATTGATGTGACCGTTAAATTGCGTTATTCTCATACAGGAACAAGAGCTACTGTTATTCCTCAAAATGACGATACTGTTCGAGTTGTCTTGAAAACCCCTGAACGGTCAGCTACCCCTGGACAAGCAGCTGTTTTTTATCATGAAAATGTCTTGTTGGGAGGAGGGTGGATTGATTTTGTCAAGTGAAAGAGTTTAAACTGTGAATTTGGTGATCATTGGATTTATGGGTGCTGGAAAAAGTACCATTGGCCGAAAATTAGCAAAACGCTTGGGCTATCATTTTCTGGATATGGATGGGCAAATAGAACTTGAACAAAAATGTAGTATTCCAGAAATTTTTGCAGAACAAGGGGAGGTTTATTTTCGTAGGTTAGAAACAAAGTTATTACAGCAGTTGGTCCCAGTACAAAATACTGTTATAGCAACAGGAGGGGGAGTAGTCACAACAGAAGGAAATTTTGATTTGATGCGGAAAATTGGAACAGTCATTTATCTAGAAACGCCCGTTGAAGATATAATAGAACGAGTCAAGCGCTCTCAGAATCGACCGTTATTACAAATAGAAAATCCAGAAGAAAGAATCTATTTGCTGCTTGAAAAGCGTATCCCTCTCTATAGGCAAGCCGATCAAATTATAGCAACCGATAGTTTACCCCCCCAACGGATTGTCTCAAAAATTATTCGTGGTTTATGATTTTTGAGTGGCCGCCATGTAAGACGGCACTACCCTAATTAAGGTTTTTCAAAAGAAATATACATGGACAACATCATGATCATACTCTAAAAGAGAATTTTCGATTTAATGTATGACGAAGTTGTCCGTGTCGTACTTTGTTTTTGTCTTACATTCTCAAAGAGTTGATATAAGCGCCAAGTGCAACTAATTCTGGATCATCCCATTTAAATGGTGTTGATTGCATTGGCTTGACCATACAAATCTGAATGATTTGGTCTAAACTGATAATACCTCCCCCCATTTTTACATGATGTGGCCATGGCTTGGATTTGGTTAAATCCAGATTCCCTTTACTGGTTGGATTATGGCAGGTACTGCAGGAAAGAGCATTGCTCCCACTCAATTTTGTATCATGAAATAATTTATTTCCTGCGGCAATAGCATCTGCGTTGGTTTTATAGGGGGACATCTTGAATGAGGACTTCCCTCCACAAGGATTGCATGGATTACAGGGATTTTTGGATGCACAAGGATTGCATGGATTACAGGGATTTTTGGATGCACAAGGATTACACGGATTGCACGGATTCTTAGCAGCGCACGGATTGCATGGATTGCACGGATTCTTAGCAGCGCACGGATTGCATGGATTTTTCCATTTCTTAGCAGCGCACGGGTTTTTAGCAGCACACGGATTGCATGGGTTACACGGATTACACGGATTTCCTTTAGCAGCACAAGGATTACACGGATTGCATGGGTTACACGGATTACCGTGGTGTGAGGTTGTTTGAGTTGCCGGTGTATTTCCATATTGCAAAGTGGTTAATGCAGCGGCATTTCCAACAAACCATAACATGGTCATAGCCATTAAAAGGCTTGCCCATATTTTTCGCTTTGTTTGATTCATTTTTTTCTCCTTCAATTTATAGATTTGCAAATTCTACTTTCTTTCCTCTGTTTAAACTATGTACCTTCTCCGTGTTGAGAGTGGGTACCGTGACATAGATGTAGAAAATGAAGAAAGATTCTTACAATATTTTTGTTGAATGCTAAATTTTGTTTCAAATTTGCTGCCACTCCAGGTAGAATTTGCGTTGTAACTTGTTCAGGTTTTTTGATGTACAGTTTTAAATACTGATGTATTTTGCAATGATTTTTAAAATTTAGTGTCTCTTCGTGTCATTTTGTGACTAAGTAGTTACAAAAAATAGTAAGATTCTTAAACTGGTGACGACTACAAAGCGAGTTCAGATTTTACTAGAAAAATTATGGAGAAGGCTTTATTATCCAGTTATTTATTTTATGGGGCTTTGAACATTTGAAGATGTTGTCAAGTACATTGATTGTGTTTATGAAATATAGAATAAATTCGTCAATGTTGAAATCATGTTCAGAGTTAAGTTGTGTGTTAATGGAGAAAAATTGTGAAGTGGGGATTGAGTTGTGAAGAGACGGCACGGAGGATTTCTGAGTCATTAGATAATGAGCTGCCATGGTTTCAGCGTATACTTCTCAAGATGCATTTTTTGATGTGTGCTGCGTGTAAAGAATCTGCCAGACAAGTCCTGGATCTTCATCATGTTTTTAGCCAAATCTCCCACCCAGCCGAGCAAAATGAGTCGATTCACCTGTCTTTAGCTGCCAAACAACGTATTGTTGAAGAGCTCGAAAAACATAAGTAGTCTCATTATTCTTTCCTGAATAAAATACTAATCAGAACTGATAAACTGTTGAAAATAATCAAAACGTTTTTGGTAGTAGTGTATACCGGCTTCTGGGGAGATCCCTTTTCCTTGTTGAGCTAGTTGCAGTGCATGCTGAGCTGCCTGAAACGCTTGTTGATGGTTGCCATTTTTTAGATGGCTTTCTGCAAGTGTGTCCCAGATAAAAGCGGCTTCTTCTTGTTGCACTGCTAAAAGAGCAAGTTGGAGAGATTCTTCAATTTTCTCAGGGTAATTATCAAAGTTGGTTGCTAATAACCAGGCGAGATTGTTTAAGACAAGCGTATTATCTGGAGTTATATCCAGGAGTTGGCGGTAAATTGGTTCTGCTTGATCAATACGATTAGTCACTTGATAACGAATTGCTAAATCTGTCATTTGTCTCAATAAGATTGGATTTTCAACGCTTTGTTCTTCTAGTAATTGTAACTTTTCAGGAAGTAGTAATTCAAAAATTTCCAATTGGATTTTTTCTGACATGACTGAAGAATTGAGTCCCACTAACAGCATAACCAGTGCTATACAAGTTGTCTTAATAATAAAAACTCTTTGATGATGTTGTTTGGCCAGGTGTGGAGAAATTGTACAATCAGATAGAAATTGCAATCGCTGCTGGATGCCATAGTGGTGCCAGTTGTCTGTTTCAGGATCAATGCCATTTATCCATGCTACTTTTAATAGGGCCTGTTTGATGGGATTAAATCCTACTCGTTCTAAAGAATTACAATCAGCCTGCCTTTCAAAATTTCTACTGAGGAATCCCAATATGATTCGAAAGAATAACAAAAGTTCCAAGATGGTTAGAATGGTGTAAGGCCAAATCGAAGATTCTAAGAAGTAGAGCCACTGAAATCCATATAAAATATGATAGCTTAAAATGAGAATTCCATTGAAAGCAATGAAGCCAAGAAGAAAAAACAGCAAGTGGTGTTTTCGGAGATGTCCGGCTTCATGGGCAATCACAGCTCTTAGCTCCTCATGGGAGAGGCTGTCTACAAGTTGTTGACTAATTAATAAATAGCGGCATCCAGGGATAAATCCTATCACACCAGCAGTTGTTGTGGAGATAATATGCTCTGGCCAGGTAAGGATTCGAGTCACAGAAACCTGATTTGCTTGTAACTCAGTATTGATCAAATGCTCTGTGCTTTTTGAGTAGAGAGGGGTCGCTCCCCAGCAGGTTACCATGATGAAAGGGCTGGTTGTGATCATCACAAGTAAGCTAAAACCAAAGATAAAGAGGCTCTTTGTCCAATCAGGGAAGTCAAAGAATGAGAATTCCGTCATTTGTAGAATGCCAAACTGAAAAGCTATTAAAATCAGAATGGGTAATTGAAGGCGAAGATGTGAAATGATCTGCCTATACTTTTGAAGAAGGGCTGTTTTACTCCAGGTGAGAATAGGGTCAATGCATAGTGAGTCGCCGAGCCAGTAAGTCAGAACTAGAGTAAATATACTGAGTTCAGCTTTCATGGGAATATCGTCATAGAATGTTTCCAAGCCTTGATCTAATTTAGTCCAATAGATCATGATGGCCCATAAGATTAAAATGATCCATCTTCTTGGAGATAACCTGAGTGCAGAACGTACTCCCAAATATCGAGAAGAAATTTGGGCAAGTAAAGTACTGAAAATGAGAAAACAAAATATGAGGATCCAGGGTGAAAAAGGTAAACTCCATTCTGAATCTATGGATATTTGAGAGGTTAATCCCAGAGTGATGAAAGCAATAATGAGGGGTAAGAAAGGGATGAACATAGAAGAGTGCTTTTATCGGATATCGCTAATAGAGAACGCCCCAATAAATCTGTCTCCAACATCTGGATTGCTAGTATTGGATACCAGTGCTTGCTGAAAAATTCGTATCATTTCATCTAATTCAGTTTCTGCATCTTTCCAGTTAACAATACCATCAGAATTTGTTTGTGCATATACTTGAGCACAGAATATCCAGTTGTTCCGATGCCATGTTAAGATCGAGTAGTTTTGAAAGCGAAAAAACCAGTGTCCTCCATCTCCCAGGTTATTTTGTACAGAATGTTCCATGGAAAGATTAGTAAACGTGGAAATATTTTTCCAAAATTGGAATGAATGTTCTTGAGATGAAAATTGCATGATTTGTAATTCAATAGGATAATGATTTTTCTCATAAATCCATTTTTGGGCAAATCGTATTTGTTCTTTTTGAAATAGAAATTCCAGAAAATTTGGTACTTTAAAGCTCTCCAAAGGTGATCGGCCTTTCTCAATGATGCGATGTAGTCTCAATTCTTGAGCAATTCTGCTGAGATGCTCTAAGTTATTTGGCACGATACGCTGAAATGTTAAGTAGTGTTGACTGATATCAAGAAAGCGTTGTGGCGGTTCAATAGAATTTTGGTAACGGTGTATCATGCCATGTAAATTGGCTTGATCCGATAATTGCAGCCTACCACCTATTTGGGTAATGTCTCCAAAGATGTCAGCATTGGATTCGACAGTAATATCTCCTCCTGAGAAGGTAAGTCCTTGGTGCAAAAGACTGTTTTCCCCGATTACCAGATCACAGCCTACGGCAAAAATTTGACCGGTGACTTCTGCCTGGATGATTAAAGATGAATTGTTACACGTCACATCTTGGGTAGTCACTTCTTCTGGAAGGATATAAGGAGAAGCAATCTGCCAGCTTTTGAGATCTTCAGCCTGGGTTGTTGTGGAAAACAAGCATCCAAGGGTGATTGTCAATAGACTGTGTAAGATAAGACAGGTTTGTGACCGATTGTATCTAAAAAGGATATTTGTTTGTTTGCACAAAAACATGAAGGACAACACAAATAAATTAGTACGATGCGTTTTGTTCAACAAATGCCAGTTCGGAAGAAAAACTTATATTGGAAAATGAATTGTGGGCATATTCTTTAGGTAAACGAGTTCCGATTGAGATTGTTGAATAGTTACCTTCTGATCGGTTCTCAATGGAAATACCAAATTGTTCATTTGTCCAGATAATTTGCTTGTATGCAGATGGAGGGCCAAACGGTTTACCTTCTTCAATTTCTGATATTTGATAGTTGATGGATATATTAGAAGCAATATTTGAAAGAGTGGGTCGGGGATCTACAGAAATAGTTTGTTGCCACCACAATGAAATTCCAACCAAGATAACCACAACAGCCGCTGCCGCCAGTGCTTTATGCCATTGCCCAAAGTAATTCGAATGGGATGTTTTTCTGACTTTACGTTCAATTTGATCCCACATTTCAATATTAGGAAATGTGCTCACCGCATTTTTCTCTAATTGGAGATAGAGTTCTAAAGATTTATCTAAATACTTTGCCTCTTGAAAACAAGAGGGACATGTTTCCAAATGAGATTTCCATTTTTCAGAACTCAATAAACGGGTAGTTGTAATGGCAGAGACTTGCAAAGATTGTATATGTTTACAGGGCATGACGCTCTCCTTTTTCAGAGGAGTGTGATTCAAAAAATGGAACTAATAATTCTTTCAGTTGGATGCGGGCATAGTGTAGACGTGATTTGACGCTTCCAATGGGAATATCTAAGATTTCTGCGATTTCTTGTACAGAAAAATCTTCTTGATAGTGTAAATGTAGAACAATGCGATGATTATCACTCAATTTATCCATTGCTTCTTCAATCAAAGCTTTGGTTTGAGCATTTAGTACGAGATGCTCTGGAGAGGCATTATTGTCAAAAACAACAAATGTTACGTCTGAACCATTTGATAGAGGAACACCTTTGTCAATGAGAGAAGTCCAGCGTTTTCTTTTTTTGAGATAACGCATGGTTTCATGGACCGTAATTTTGTAGAGCCAAGTTTTGAAGGAGGCATCTCCACGAAATTTTTGCAACCCTCGAAAAACCGATAAAAAGACATTTTGAACAACATCTGGTACACCCTGATCATTTTTCATGATGGAGTAACATAGGCGACCCACAGCAGCTTGATGCTTTTTTACCAAAACTTCAAAAGCTGTTTTGTCTCCCTGTAGATGCGCTTTGATCAGAATTTTATCGTCCATGGAATACCAATCTGGAGTCGTTGGTATTTCTGAATACGGCATGAACCACCTCTCTAACGTATGTCAACCATTTTTTCCTGCTCAGTGAGCAAAATTATCCCCTTGGCCTTATAGACTAGTATTTGAGATTTTGGTTCAATTTTCTCAAAATTTTCTTTGCTTTTGCTAGAGATTCGGAGGCTTGTGCCTTAATTCAGGTAGATTACAATCGATACTAGGTTACTGTCTCATCAAATAAGAAAGCAAGGACTGATCCAATTTAAATCATTAGAATATTCAAATAATTCATTCTAACCAAATAGCTTCGAAAAGTTCGAAGGTTTTTTGATTTACGTTGTAAGTGATCTGTTTTCCCAAAATTGTATCTTCAAAATAATGGATATCGGCTTTTTCAGGAATATAAAGAATACCTTTGTTGTAATGATAAATGGCCTTTTCTGTATTGAGGCCCATTTCTAATCTTCGAGTCATTTTTACATCTGTTATTAATGTGACAATTTCATTTTTCCAATCAACTTCCCCTTTATTGGCAGATATTGTAATATCCACTTCTGGTTTTTCAGGGTATTTAGGATCATATACAAAGATTTCAATATCCGTTAAAACAACAATATCTGTATTTTGAGTGACGAATGCTTGCTTTCCCAGGAGTTTCCAGCGCTTTTCTGCTAACCAGTGTTCTTCAATTTCAACATCATTGAGGTGGAGAATATACTCCTGTTGTCCAATTTGTTCAATGATTGTATCCTCTGGAAATGAAAAATACAAATAAGATAATAACCCCCCCAGTATCAGCAAAAGAAAAATTTCGATTTTGTGTTCTCTGAGAATACTGGATGTTGAGCGGGAATAAGGCATGAGACTTCCATGTGGAATCAAACATGTTTGTCCAAAACGGATAGTCAGAAGATTTGTTGTGACTACAAAAATTCATCTAAAGGAATAGCTTCTTCAATCAACATGACAGGAATAGAGTCTCGAATAGGATAGAGGTACTTTTTATCGGCACGCATCAATCCCCCATCAATATTTTCTGTTACAGTTTGTTTGCCACGATTGAGAAGAATACCTTCTTTGATTTTTCCATTAATTTTATCAATTAATTCTCTCTCTACTACAGAAACAGGCTCTTTGGTTTCTGGACAAGCTAAAATGTCGAGCAACTCTGGATCGATCATAAATTACCTTCCTGATATTTCTTCATCCCTTAATTTATCATATTAATTTGTTCTTGATACTTCGCTGTACCGGTCGGCGTTGGGTACTTCGTGTTGATGCATGCGGTGCAGAGTTGATCTTTGGGAAATCCAATTGCCTGGACTAAGCGATCAATAGTGAGGAATTTTAAACTGTCTGCCCCAAGCTCTTTTGCCATAGCATCCAGTGTTGTCTTGGAAGGCTCCAGTGGTTGATCAGGTTGCCAAAACTGAGTAGCAAATAATTCTTTTATTGTAGGAATACTAATTCCATAGAAACACGGTGCAATAATGGGAGGGCATGCAATACGAACATGGACTTCTTTTACTTTTCCTCGTACACGTAGATCTTCAATGATCGTTTTTAATGTGACAGCACGCACCAAAGAATCATCGACTAAGAATACGGTTTTGCCGCTGAGTAATTCACGAATAGGAGTGAATTTTCGTAAAATGACAGCCTGCCGATTTCCACCTTCGATGAAGGTCCGTCCAACATAACGATTTCTGGCAAGTCCTTCGATGACTGGGATGCCAAGCTTAAATCCAAATGCGTCACCTGCTATTTTTGCAGTTTCTGGAATCGGAACTACACGTGCATTTCCATCGTATTTTTGATCTTCCATCTCTGCGAGCAGTCTTCCCATCAATCGGCGCGCTTTAAAGACAGAACGACGATCCAGGCTGGAGGCCAAATTGGCAAAATAAACCCATTCAAAGTGACAATGTGCCCTTTTTTTAGTTTTACGGTAACGCTCAATGCGATAGCCACCTTTACGAGTTGCTATTAATAAAGTTCCAGGTTCGATGTCTTGATATTCGACTCCCATCCGTGTGAGCACAACACTTTCTGAGGAAACTATCAACAAATTGTCTTTGATTCCATAGCAAAGAGGTTTCATACCAAGTGGATCACGCATAACCACCAAATCTCCACAAGCATTTAAAAAAGCAATGGTAAATGCACCATCAAAAATTTTGGAGAGAGAACCAAAGATATCTTTATAACTTTTACGATTATCTCCGATAAGCTCCCTATTGATATAGTGCATCATGACTTCTGTGTCAGTATTGTAGGTGATGTGGTATTCACTGTCGATCAGTTGTTGTTTTAGCACATCAAAGTTGGCAAGATTCCCATTAAAGCAAAAAGAAAACCATTTCCATTTGCGTCCGTGTACGCGTTCAAAAGGTTGAGCAAAATCACGATTTTCTTCGCCACTTGTCGCGTAACGAACATGCCCAATTGCTGCTGTACCTTTATAACGTTTCATCAAACTGGCATATTTTTGGGAATTGTATAAGCGAAAGGCTTGTTCAACAGTGCCTAATCCTTTGTGGGTTTGCAGCAATCGATCCCGCTTGGGGTTATAACTGCTAAGTCCTGCGCTCAACTGACCCCGGTTTTGAATGTCTAACAGAATATCGGGAATATATTTAGCGACATTAACAGGCTTTGCTGTTGATTGATCCAGTTGATAAACGGCAACAATACCACATTCTTCATGAAGCGTTTCAGGCATGACATTTTCTCTGGAAGATGAAGAAGTAACTCTTTCATTATGGAGAGTGAAATTCAAATAACTGAACTATGTAAACAAAAATAGCAGAGTTTTATGATTTTTACACCATCTATAAATCAGAGTTACAAAATATTTTGTGGCCAGAAGATCTATTTGAGTTGGTTTTGGTAAAATATTTTAAGATAGATCTTGGGAGGTAAAACAGGCATCTAACAATTGACGAGCCGCAGCAGTCGGATGCATTGTCCCGAACTGGATGGCTTCTTCAAGTGGGTTGATCAAATCTTGCACTTCAGGATGTTGACGAAATCGAAATTTCAACTCTTCTTCAATCAGTGTCCACATCCAATTGCGGGCTTGACTTTGTCGTTGCCGTATCCATTCACCAGAATCAACCATTTTTTCCTGGTAATCTAGAATGTCAGTCCAGATTTGCTCAATACCTTGGTTTTGCAGTGCACTACATGTTAAAACTTTGGGAGTCCAGGCGGCTTTGGGCGGACGCAAAAAGTGTAAGGCCCGCGTGTATTCCATCGCAGCCTGTTTTGCTTTAACTTCATTATCACCATCTGCTTTATTAACTGTGATCAGGTCAGCGATTTCTAGAACACCCTTTTTAATACCCTGCAACTCATCCCCTGCATTGGGAAGCATCAGTACTAGAAAGCAATCCACCATGGAGGAAACAGTTGTTTCTGATTGTCCAACTCCAACGGTTTCTACGATGATGACATCATATCCAGCGGCCTCACAAACCATAATGGTTTCTTTTGTTTTTCGTGCCACTCCACCCAGCATTCCGCCAGATGGTGAAGGTCGAATAAAGGCATGCTCATGGGCAGACAGGAGTTGCATTCGGGTTTTGTCTCCCATAATGCTTCCCCCTGAAATAGGGCTGCTGGGATCAATGGCAAGCACAGCAACACGGTGCCCTTGTTCAATTAGATACAACCCAAAGGTTTCAATGAAGGTGCTTTTGCCAACGCCAGGTACTCCAGTGATTCCAATGCGAATAGAGTTTCCTGTGTGTGGCAGCAATTTTTCTAGAATTTGCTGCCCACGCTCAAATTTTTTAGGCAATGTACTCTCCAGGAGAGTAATCGCCTTTCCCATGAAACGGCGATTACCCTCTTGGATTTCTTTTGCGTATTTTTTGACTGGATGCTTCATGCTGCTTTCTTTTGAACCGCTTCGATTACTTCAGCAGCTGCATGAGGAATAGCAGTACCGGGACCAAAAATACAGGCAACTCCTTTATCATATAAGAAGTCGTAGTCTTGAGGAGGAATCACACCGCCTGCTACAACGACGATATCTTCTCCACCTTCTTTTTTGAGAGCTTCCATTAAAACCGTGACCAAAGTTTTGTGGCCTGCAGCTTGACTGGAAACACCAATGACATGAACGTCATTTTCCACTGCCTGGCGGGCAACTTCTTCAGGAGTTTGGAACAATGGGCCGATATCTACGTCAAAGCCTAAGTCAGCAAAAGCTGTTGAAATAACTTTGGCTCCTCGGTCATGACCATCTTGCCCAATTTTGGCCACCAATATACGGGGGCGTCGTCCTTCAGCTTTGGCAAAGTCCTCGATTTTTGCTTTGGCTTCATCAAATTTTTCATCACCTTGAAAACCACTACTGTAAACACCAGAAATGGACTGAATCGGAGCACTATAGCGTCCATATTCTTTCTCCAAAGCGCTTGAGATCTCACCAACAGTAGCTCGGGCTTTTGTAGCCTCGACGGATAAACCGAGTAAATTCCCCTCTCCAGATGCTGCTGCCTGGGTTAAGGCATTCAAGCACGCATCGACTTTAGCTTGATCGCGTGTTGCCTTGATTTTTTCCAATCGTGCCACTTGTGCTTCCCGAACAGCCGTATTGTCTACTTCAAGAAGATCAACAGGGTCTTCCTTATCCAAACGGTATTTATTTACTCCAATGATGGGTTCTATGCCTTGATCGATAAGAGCTTGTCGTTTTGCTGCAGATTCTTCAATTCGCAGTTTAGGCAATCCTTTTTCCACGGCTTTGGTCATTCCACCCAACTCATCGACTTCGGCCAAGAGTTTTTCTGCTTCCTGAACCAGTGACATGGTTAAGGATTCCATGAAGTAAGAACCTCCAAATGGGTCGATCACATGAGGAACACCAGCTTCTTCTTGAATGATCAATTGAGTATTTCGGGCAAAGCGGGCAGAGGCGTCTGTGGGTAGTGCCAATGCTTCATCAAAAGCGTTGGTATGCAGGGATTGAGTGCCACCCAGTGCTGCTGCCATGGCTTCGATAGTGGTGCGGATAATGTTGTTATAAGGATCGGCTTCTGTCAAACTCCAGCCGGAAGTTTGGCAATGGGTACGTAATTTCATGGATTTGTCATTTTCTGGATTGAATGACTTGATCAACTTTGCCCATAGAAAACGGGCTGCACGTAACTTGGCAATTTCCATGTAGAAATTCATACCAATTCCAAAGAAGAAGGAGAGGCGAGGAGCGAATTGATCAATTTTCATTCCTTTATCTAATGCTAGTTTGACGTACTCAACTCCATCTCCTAAAGTAAAGGCGAGTTCTTGAACAGCGTTACCCCCTGCTTCTTGAATGTGATAACCGCTGATACTGATAGAATTGTAGCGCGGCATGTGCTGGCTGGTGTACTCAATAATATCGCCCACAATTCTCATAGAAGGAGTGGGTGGATAAATATAAGTGTTTCGCACCATAAATTCTTTTAAGATGTCATTTTGGATCGTTCCCGTCAGTTTCTCATAAGGAACACCTTGTTCTTCTGCCGCAACGATATATCCTGCCAAAATGGGCAAAACGGCACCATTCATGGTCATGGAGACGGACATTTGATCCAGGGGAATACCATCAAAGAGGATTTTCATGTCTTCAACAGAGTCAATTGCCACTCCGGCCTTTCCCACGTCGCCCACCACTCTTGGGTGATCCGAATCATATCCTCGGTGAGTTTTTAAATCAAACGCCACACTCAAACCTTTTTGACCTGCTGCTAAATTTCGGCGGTAAAAAGCATTAGACTCTTCTGCTGTTGAGAATCCGGCATATTGACGAATCGTCCAGGGACGTCCTGCATACATCGTGGCTTGAGGACCACGTGTAAAAGGAAATATACCTGGTAGAGTATTGATATTTTCTAACTTTTCCAGATCGTCTGCAGTATAAAGAGGTTTGATTTCAATTCCTTCTGCTGTTTTCCACTGGATATCTGAAAGTGTTTTCTTTCTTAATTCTTTTTGAGCAATTTTTTCCCATTCTGCTAAAGATGCCATCGGGTCCTCCAAATTGTATTGTGTAAGTGAACAAATCAAAAATTTTTTTCTCAAGAACCAGATGTAGTGTACGTTTTCTCGGAGACGAGTCAAGCCTTTCTGTTGTGAAAAAGTACAGGTTTTTCATCAACAGGCATCGGATTTTTTTATTTTTGCAGGAATTGGCCAGATTTTTGTATAACTTCTCAGATACTAAGGATGGTTTTTTATACTTTTACAAGATGAGGACATATGCAAATTCCCCCACAGGCAACTCAAGCGAATGCAGCCCAGGCCTCGAAAAAGGTAAAGTCTGCTCAAAAAGCCATGGCCACACAAGCAGCGGCTCAAATCAAAAAAGCCAGCCCACAAAAAATTGCTCAACAGCCTGCTGGCGCATCTCCTCCAATGAAAGGGGTAAAAAGTAATGCTGCGGCAATTGCACCACGTTCTTATGCTATGGTGATTTCCAGTTATGAAAATGTTGCCCGCAATAGTGAAGTGACCAGTGATGCGGCAGAGCAACTTGGAAAAACCATTGCTAATCGGATTAAAGAGTTAAATTCTAATGCACGTCGAGATATTCAGGAACTCCCAGAATATAAAAAGTTAAATATTGACAACATTGAGGAACTGGGAGAAGAAATTGCCGACATGTTAACGGAAGAAGAAGATTCTATGAAAGCCTTTGCCTTCTTAAAAAATCCAGCTTTTGCAGGTTTGATGGATTCAACAGAAAGTGTGCACCGTTCTTTTGCCGAAATGATGCAGGATAATGGTGAAGAAAAACTATTATTTGGTGCATTACAGATGGTTTCAACAATTAATAAAGCTCATACTCCCACCCAAAGTCCAGGCTCTGTGAATATGAGAGCCTGACGTTTTTTCCTCCCTGCGGTCTTGAGACAGATTTTTGAATTGTCTTGAGGCCGGAGAGTTTCCTCAATTTAGGATCATTTTCCTATAATTTCTGCAGAAAATTTTCTAAGTGGTCACATCCTTTGACTAGATTGGGAAAGAGAGTTTGAATGGCTTCTGGTGTCATATTCTCTATTCCTGGAAACTCCTTGAGCAATTTTTCTCCGTCATAATCGACAGAGGCCACGCGAACTCCTAAATTGGTAGCAGGAAGATAAAAATCAGAAGCAGGCAAAAGTGCAACATTTGCTTCTTTCAATATAGTATTGGTCAATTGGTTGCCTGTGATGATTCCTCTTGCTTTGAGTACTTGACTATACTTGTTAAAGTCAGGAAATAGATAAAACCCTCCTTCTGGTTTCGGACAGTTGAGCCCCATATTTAAGAATCGTTGGTGTAAATATTCTCCTGTAAATTGGTGAATAGTAGTACATTTCTCGATTTCCATACGTAGGTCTTCATATTGATCAAAAGCAGTTAATGCTGCATGTTGGATGGGGGTACTGACTGCACTGAATGTTTCACTGATTAATGATTTCAGTGCTTGTAGCACATGATCCATTGTAGGAGGGATCATGATGATTCCCAGGCGGTAGCCCCCTGCTGAAAATGCCTTGGATAAACCACCAGTGACGACCGAGCCCTCTGGATAGTAATGAGCAATGCTGTAGTGTGGGTGCCCACTGTAATTGATTAATGCGTATATTTCATCACAGATTGCGATCACATGATAAGCTCGGCAAATTTCAGCAATTTCTTTGATTTCACTTTCTGTGTGACAACTACCAGCCGGGTTATTAGGGTTGTTGAAGATGAGAATTTTTTGTATTTCTCCGTATTGATGACAAATCTTATCCAATTCTTCTGCCTGCAAGCGATACCCATTTTCTCTTTTTGTCAAAATTGGTACGATTTTCTTACCGCGAATTGCGGCCTGGGGGCCATAACTGACCCAGCTTGGTGCAGGAATTAAGAGAGGACCTTCCAGTAAATAAACAATTTGAAAAATCAACTCTTTGCTGCCAGGCCCGATACACACTAAATCAGGTGTAAATTCATAACCAAACTCTTTGCCATAAAATTGAGAAATGGCTGTCAGGAGTTCAGGCAAACCTTGTGTGGGTAGATAATCTTTTTTATCGGAGTTCTCTTGTAAGGCTTTTTGAATGAGAGCAGGAACTGGAAAGGGGGATTGACCAAATCCGAAATGATAGATTTCGTTACCTTCTTTTCGCAGTGTCTTGACTTGTTGGTTAATAGCCAGTGTTGCCGACTCTTTAACATTGAGTACTTGAGGATTGATAGAAAGAGGTTTCATGTGGTTTGGATAGAATGATAGTATAAAAGGTGGAAGATTGGTCTTAGGAGCGAATTACCATCACGGACACTTTTGCATGTTCTACAACTTTGGCGGCAACTGACCCCAACAAGATGTGTTCGACTCCATCATTGTGGCTTTGCAGTACAATCAAATCTGCTTTGACACTCCTGCGGCACTTCAGGATTTCTTTGTAGGGGTCTCCCACAGCAATGTGTAGTGTTATTTTGATATCTTCTGGAATGTGTGTTGACACGTATTCTTTTAATTTTACTTTAACCGCTTCAATTGCTTTTTCCATGGAATCCTCAGGAAAAAAAGATGCAACCATTGGCATGTTGAAACCGGGAATGACGGTGATCACATGCAATTCCGCTTCATGTAGACGTGTTTGTGCGACAGCAACGCTCAGGGCTTTATTAGCGAATGCCTGTTCGTTGATGTCAACGGGAAAAACAATTTTTTTGAACATGGTGCTTCCTCTTTGTAGGCCAATTTGATCATTCTTTATATCAACTAGAGATTTTACCTAAATGCTCTAAATCTACGAATTCTCTTCTATCATTTATGATATACATACGCCGTTGGATCTTGGGATAATTGCATATATCAATGTCTGGGCGACTGCCTCCCATTAAGTAGACCAAGTCTTCCTGGCCATTATTCTTCATTGAATGGGCAGGTCCGTTTTTGGGAAATCCAACAAAGTCATTAGCGCTTAACTCGTATTCTTCATCACCCAGGCATAATGTGCAACTACCTGAAAGGATATAAACAAATTCATCAGAAAATTCATGGCTGTGATGCTGAGTTGTTTCATCACCTGGCTCCACTCTAACTAAGTGAAAACCAATCGTAGATAGCCCCACAATGTCGCCTAATGATTTGGTATTTCTAATGGCTTTCGGATTAAATTGATGAACAACCCGTTTTTCTTCAAGAGCCTCGATTGTTTTTGATTTAAGTATATATGGATTTTTCATACTGGTTGAGGTTCCTGATGGATTTGATCCTGTTTTATTTTTCTACGATGTTGCAAAAATCTTAAAAAGCCTAGCAATAACAAAGCAGGAATGAACATCAACTGTTTGGGAAGACGATCGGACTCTACTTCTACATTCAGAATCTCCCAATCAAAGTCTAAGCCCGCTTTCTGCGCTTCACTTCCAAATACTACATTATCCAGCAGCACTTTATCATCATTGAAGGCTAATTCTAAACCAGTTTCCATTAGTCGGTCTTTCCCGGTTCCAGGAGCACCTAGTGGGAGTTTAACTGTTTTTTTCACATGTTTCCCATCCAGTGTTTCTCCTTGCACATTAATTCGTAGTTCTCCATTTTCTGGTGCTTGCTCTGCAATAGTTTCAATTTGAGTGGCAGGCATTTGTTGGAATGGTGGAAAAATTTCATCCCAAAAAAATCCAGGACGAAACAAAGTAAAAGCAACCAGACACAAAGCCAATGATTCCCACAACTTGTTTTTTACCAACCAAAATCCCTGGGTTGCTGCCGCAAATGTCAACATGGCGACAACAGCACCAAAAATTGTTGCTAGAAGTTCGAAAATATTTTTAATGCCAATGAGGAGCAGTTGGGTATTGAAAATAAACATAAACGGCAATGCTGCCGTTCGGATATCATAAATAAATCCTTGGATTCCTGTTTTGATTGGATTACTACGGGCGATGGCGGCAGCAGCAAAAGCGGCTAGACCCACTGGTGGAGTATCATCGGCCAGAATTCCAAAATAAAATACAAACAAATGAACGGCGATTAAAGGAACAATTAAGCCAACCTGGGCACCGAGAGTTACAATAACAGGAGCCATTAGTGTGGAAACTACAATATAATTGGCTGTGGTGGGCAGTCCCATTCCTAAAATCAGGCTGATGATGGCAGTAAAGAGCAGCATCAATACAACATTCCCACTGGAAATGAATTCCACAAATTCGGTCATGACCAGGCCAATTCCGGTTAAAGTCACAGTTCCTACTACAATTCCTGCGGTAGAAGTTGCTACGCCGATACCGATCATGTTTCTTGAACCAGTGACCAGTCCCTGGCATAAGTCATGGAAACCCCCTTTTAATTCGGAGGCCATTTGGTGGTCCCCTCGAAAAAAAGATTTCAGTGGACGTTGTGTTGTCACAATAAAAATCATGAACACTGAGGCCCAGAATGCCGATAAGCCAGGAGAGAAACGCTCTACTACCAAACACCAGACCAATACAACCAGAGGCAGTAAAAAATGTAAACCTGCTTTTACGGTGGGTCCAGTTTCGGGAACCTGAATGACTTCTGAATTCGGGTCATCCATTTCCAGCTCTGGATATTTTGTCGTATATTTTACGAGTGCGATATAAATGGCAATGGTAAGGACAGCGACTACTCCAATAGCCGCATCTTCAAACAGAGTTTTTATCCAGCCAATTCCATAATAAACAATGGCACTGAGCACAATTAAGCCCACAATAGTGCCCGTGAAGGATAAGAGGCTTTGTGCCAGGGTCGGTTTGTGGGGGCGAGGCAAGCCTTTCATGTTGGCTTTTAATGCTTCCAAGTGGACAATATAAACCAAGGCCACATAAGATATCAAAGCCGGTAAAGCCGCATGAGTGATCACTTCCACATAGGAAATTCCAACATATTCCACCATTAAGAAAGCAGCAGCTCCCATAATTGGAGGAGTTAACTGGCCATTAGTTGATGCGGCTACTTCCACCGCTCCAGCTTTGGTGCCTGGAAAACCAACACGCTTCATCAGGGGAATCGTGAAAGTTCCGGTTGTGACTACATTTGCAATAGAAGATCCTGAAACAATTCCACTCAAACCAGATGCAACAACTGCTGCCTTAGCAGGTCCTCCGCGCATGTGACCTAATAAGGAAAAAGCTACTTTGATGAAATAATTTCCAGCACCCGCCTTATCCAGCAACGAGCCGAATAATACAAAAAGGAAGACAAAACTGGTCGATACTCCAACAGCAACGCCAAATACTCCTTCTGTGCCTAGCCATTGATGCGACATGGTTTTAGAGAAGCTGGCTCCTTTATGAGCAATTACATCTGGCATGTAGGGGCCAAAGAAAGTGTAGCATAGAAAAATAGAGGCTACTACCATCAGTGGAGGTCCTAAAGCCCTTCGTGTTGCTTCTAATAATAAAACCAGTCCTACACCGGCGACAACGAGATCAAATTGAGTTGGATCACCAGCACGATTGGAAAGTTGTTCGTAAAACAGGTAGAGGTAGCCTGTACAAAATGCACCAACTAATGCCATGATCCAATCTTGGATTGGAATATGGGTTCTGGGAGACCTTTTTAAAGCAGGATAAGCTGTATAGGTCAGGAACATGGCAAAGGCGAGGTGGATAGAGCGGGCTTCTGTGTCGTTAAAAACACCAAAGCGTAATAGAAATGGTAATGGAGAAGCGTACCACAATTGAAACAGTGCCCAGGCGAAGGGAACGGCAAACATGATTTTACTGGAAATTCCTGTTACATTTCGTGAGCCACTATCGGCTTCGGCAATCATCGCCTGAAGTTCTTCTTCAGACACTTCCATTTCTTTGTTTTCTTCTGCCATAGTTGTATCTCTCGATATGCGTGTCGTGGTGAGCGTTCCTCCCAAAATATAAAAATACTCCCAATAGGAGATTCTCCTAATTGGGAGTATAGAATAGACCTATAATGGGTACTTTGTTACAGAAGACCTGCTTCCATATAATATTTTTTGGCACCATCATGTAGTGGGGCAGACAAACCATCTTTGATCATTTCTTCTTTTTTCAAAACTTTGAAAGCGGGATGTAGCTTCTTAAACGAATCAAAGTTATCAAATACTGCTTTGACTACCTGATAGACAGTATTAGCCGGAGTTTTTGTAGAACTGACAAAAGTTGCACCCACCCCGAAGGTTACTGTATCATTTGGATTACCACGATACATTCCACCAGGAATAGTAGCTGTTCGGTAATAATCATTATCTGCTACCAGTTTATCAATTGCTGAACCGGTTACTGAGACTAAAACACTGTCACAGGAAGTGGTTGCTTCTTTGATAGAACCAGAAGGGTGACCGACAGTAAAAACAATCGCATCAACCTTATTATCACATAATGCGCTGGACTGCTCTGCTGATTTTAGCTCAGAAGCCAACGCAAAGTCAGATTTTTTCCAACCTAAAGCTGCCATGACCACTTCCATTGTCCCACGCTGACCGGAGCCAGGATTACCAATATTCACCCGCTTTCCTTTTAAATCAGCAAAGGTTTTGATGCCAGAATCCGCACGTGCTACGACTGTAAACGGCTCTGGATGAACAGAGAAGACAGCTCTGAGATCCTTGTTTGGACCTTTTTCCTGGAATTTGCTGGTTCCATTATAGGCATGAAACTGCCAGTCAGATTGAGCAACGCCCATATCCAGCTCACCTGCTCGAATCGTATTCAAATTATAAACCGAACCCCCCGTGCTTTCCACAGAGCAACGAATTCCATGTGCTTTACGTCCTTTATTGACCAGTCGGCAAATAGCACCTCCTGTGGGATAATAAACCCCAGTTACTCCTCCTGTGCCAATAGTAATAAATTCAGCAGCAGAAACATTGATGATGGTTAATGATAAACCCAGTACGGTTGCCATTAATGATTTAGCAAACGTCAGTAGTATTTTCCTCATACATCCTCCATTTATATATATATTTACATTTTCCGATGAATCAAAATGACCTCAGAAGAAACATTTTTCTTTCTAAGGAGGTTTGCGATTAGAGAAATTCCTCGATCATACATAACAAAAAGCTGTTCTTTTATGAATAAGAAGATATTTATTCTCTTTTCCAGACCTACAAATCTTACCGAATTTTGTCAAGTAGAATCATGAACAAAATTATTTATCAGGTAATCAAATGGACACATGGCTTTTAATAATAACTTCTTTTTTTTCTTCTCAATTGACAGCGATTATTGGGATGGGAGGAGGAACATTATTGATTTCCGTGATGGCGGAGTTTCTTCCGATTGTAGCACTTGTACCAGTACATGGAGTTGTTCAGCTTGCCAGCAATGCCAGCCGGACTTTGTTTGGTTGGCAACATATCGAATGGGTAGTTTTTGGACCGTTTCTTGGAGGATCGATTTTAGGAGCTGTGATTGGTTCACAATTTGTCACAATCGTACCTCCTGATTTTCTTGCTGTTTTTCTTGGTCTTTTTATTTTGTTCATTACTTGGTGTCCTAAAGTAGGAAAGGATATTCATATTCCAGGAAAATATGTTTGGTTGGGGGCTGTACAAACATTCTTATCATTGTTTGTGGGCATAGTGGGTCCTTTGATGTCTCCGTTTTTACTGAGAGAAGGGTTATCAAAAGACCGGGTGGTGGTGACCCAGGCGATTTTGGCAACGACCTCTCATTTGTTAAAGGTGATGACTTTTGGTTTTTTGGGATTTGCCTTTCAACCATATATTTTCATGATCCTTGGTATGGTTGTTGCGGTGACGTTGGGTTCGTATGCAGGTACATATTTAAGGGAAAAGGTTTCGGAAGTGTGGTTTCGGAGGTTATTTAAAATTGTGATAACTTTGTTAGCCTGTAGAATGATTTTAAAAGTGGTGATGTACTAAAGGTGTGTTAACAAATTTGTAGAGTAGGATGTTTATGCAATTGTCCGATCAGAACAAGGAGATTTGGTTTATTATTCTAATGTTGTTTACGGTGCTGTTCCTGGTATTGGGATTGGGTTTTGCTCCGTTGATTGATTGGGACGAAAATATTTATGCAGAGGCCAGTAGGCAAATGGTCGAGCGTGGGGATTATCTCAATGTGTATATCAACAATTATCCTTTTGCAGAAAAACCTCCTTTCTTTTTTTGGGCAGAGTCTCTGAGTTATCATCTCTTCGGAGTTAATGAATTTGCAGCAAGATTTCCTTCTGCAGTTGCAGGCCTATTTGCGGTTTGGCTGTGTTATTATTTTGGAAGATGGTTGGAATCTTCACGTTTTGGTATGATTTGGGGGTTGGTGTATCTCACTAGTTTTTTACCTGCTCTGTTTGCAAGAAGTGCGGTCATTGACCATACTTTCAATTTTTTTATTATGTTGGCGGCCTTTTCCTTGTATGCCTATGATGTGGAATATGGCAAATTTTTATTAAGCAGAAAAACTGGAGAAGGTCGCGCCAGTCTCAAGCACTGGAGGATTCTCACAATTGCCAGTATCAGTATGGGGGTGGCTGTATTGGCCAAAGGCCCTCTGGGTGGAGTGATTCCGCTGGTTGGGTTTGCTACCTATAAGTGGTTTTATCGCACTCCTAAAATCTCGTTTTTTCACTTTTGCTATTGTGCCATTCTTTCGTTGAGTGTGGCCCTTTCCTGGTATGTGGTGAATTGGTGGGTCCATGGCTCCCAATTTATTGAGGGATTTATTCAATTCCAACAAGCCCTTTTCTCAAAACCTTTGGAAGGTCATCAAGGGCCCTTTTATTACCATTTTGCTGTTGCTATTGTAGGATTGTTTCCATGGACTCCGTTTTTGTTACTTTTTAAATTGAAGTTGATCCCAAAAGAGCACCCGCATATTCGTCCCTTACTGATTTTTAGTACTGGCTGGTTAATTTTTGTACTGGCATTGTTTTCCCTGGTAACTACCAAGTTGCCTCATTACTCTGCATCTATCTATATTCCTCTATCATTTATCGTGGCTTTCTGTTTGGAACAATTTTATCAGAAGCAAATGCCTGTACCACGTTGGGTGATTGGGATTTATTGGTTCCTTGGTGGTGCATTTGCTGTATTTTTGATTTTGTTTCCTACTCTGTTTGAGGATTTTATTGAAAAACAAAAAATTAATTTTGAACTCCAATGGTCAAGTACAATCTACATTCCTGGAATTGGATTGATTTTAGGAATGTTGATTGGAGGTATATTTTTTTCGAGAAAGAAAATCTGGTTGGCAATTTGGATCACTGCATTGACAATGTTTATCTGTACTCAAGGATTTTGGCGATTTCATGTGCCACTCTATTTACAGTATATTCAGCAGCCTGTATTAGAAATGGTTGAGGAAGTTTATGAAAAGGACGGAAAATTGGTGTTTTATCGATATGTTTCTTTTGCCGCACTGTTTTATGGACAGCGGCCGATAGAAATGTTGCATACTTATAAGTTTCCTGGCAATCCAGAAATTTTGAATCATCCACCAGAAGAAGACTTATATGTAATTACAGAAAATAAGAATAAAAAAAAGATGCAAAAAGAGCATCCTTTGGTCAAATTTGTCAAAGATCATGGGCAGTTTTCTCTCTTTATTTTGCCTAAAAAATCATCATCTCTTGAATGATTGATTAATTTTTAATCATCATTTCAACGATCATTTTCAATAAATAATCCATCCATAGTTATTTTTCCGCACATGGGATTCATTTGCTGGTTGGCGATTGTTGTTTGAAGAATCACACGTTCTTTCCCTTTATACATACTGATTTCCATATTCTTTCTTTTGCAACATGATTATTGAGCGGATATTCGGGGAAGACAATTATTAGTTTTTAAACCCAAATTGGTATAAATTCTGCTGAAAAGTAAAAATTTATCAAAAGTCCAGCATCGGCAAATTAAAATTTATTCACATAAAGGAAAATAATATGACAAAAGTAATAATCCACCGGTTTCAGCTTCTATTTCTTATTTTACTTCTTTCTCCAGCTGTTGTTTTTGCAGAAGACAAGATTGATACTGGAGATACTGCATGGATGTTGGTGTCCTGTTCGCTTGTGTTATTGATGACTCCAGGATTGGCTTTATTTTATGGAGGAATGGTTCGCTCGAAGAATGTGTTATCTTCATTAATGCATAGTTTTTTTGCAATGGGTCTGATGACAGTGCAATGGGTTGTTGTCGGGTACTCTTTAGCATTTGGAAGTGACATTGGAGGTTTTGTCGGAGGATTGGATTATCTTTTCCTCAGAGGTGTTGGTACAGAGGCCAGTGGTACCATTCCACACGTGGTATTTATGTTATTCCAAGGAATGTTTGCCATCATCACGCCTGCTCTGATTTCAGGAGCAGTTGCGGAACGGATGAAGTTTTCTACGTACTGTGTCTTTATTTTGTTGTGGGGAACGCTGGTATATGATCCGATTGCTCACTGGGTGTGGGGAGAAGGCGGATGGTTGCTTGAAATGGGTGCCCTTGATTTTGCTGGTGGTACTGTGGTTCACATGTCTTCTGGTTTTTCTGCATTAATTCTTGCCATTATGATTGGTAAACGTGTGGATTATGGTAAACTTCCTATTTATCCCAATAATTTGGTTTTTACAGCACTTGGAGCAGGACTATTGTGGTTTGGATGGTTTGGCTTCAATGCGGGGAGTGCCCTGAGTGCTGGAACATCGGCTGCCAGCGCTTTTGCAACAACTCATATTGCAGCAGCAGCAGGAATGGTTTCCTGGGTTTTGGCAGAATGGTGGTTTAGAAAGCAACCGAGTGTTTTAGGGGCGGCTTCTGGTCTGGTAGCTGGACTGGTCACAATCACTCCAGCAGCAGGGTTTGTCTCTCCAATGGGGGCCTTGATTATGGGATTGATCGGAGGTGTTATCTGTTATGGTGCGGTTCTGCTGAAAGGAAACTTGGGCTATGATGATTCCTTAGATGCTTTTGGCATTCATGGTGTCGGAGGAATGTTGGGAGCTTTATTGACTGGTGTTTTTGCCGCGGCAGCAATTGGGGGAACTTCTGGTTTGTTGGAAGGAAATATTGCTATTATGTGGCCTCAGATTGCCAGCGTGGTTGCAACAATGGTCTATGCTATGCTCGTGACATTTATTTTGATTAAGATCCTTGATGCGACGATGGGATTGAGAGTTGATGAAGACCAAGAGCGGGAAGGTTTAGATACGAGCTTACATGGAGAGCATGCGTATCAGTTGCAGTAGTTATGGATATTCTTCTGTGGGAAAGTTCCCACAGAAGATATAAGTTAATTACATGCCATAAGTAGCAGCTTTGCCAAGTTCTGCTTCAATTTCCAGTAAGCGATTGTACTTTGCAATTCGGTCACTGCGACTGGCAGAACCTGTTTTGATTTGTCCACCACCCATTGCCACAGATAAGTCAGCAATAAATGTATCTTCTGTTTCGCCACTGCGGTGGGAGATGATATAATTCCAACCAGCCTTGCGGCAAAGATCGATGGTTTCAATGGTTTCTGTGACAGTTCCAATCTGATTCAGCTTGATCAACACAGCATTGGCTGCATTTTTCTCAATACCAGTTTGAACAAAATCTTTATTGGTGACAAACAGATCGTCTCCAACGATTTGGACTTTGTCCCCAATTTGTTCGATTATACTGCAGAAGCCATCCCAATCTTCTTCATTCATTGGATCTTCAATGGAGATAATGGGGTATTTGTCACACCAGCTTTTATAAATGGCCAGCATTTCTTCACTACTTTTCATGCCTTGACCCGATTTTTTGAGGTTGTACTGTCCATTTTCAAAAAATGAACTTGCTGCAGCATCCAACGCAATACAGATATCTTCGCCAGGCTTGTATCCTGCTGCTTCAATGGCCTCAACAATTACTTCGCAGGCTTCTTCATCGCTCTTTAAGTTAGGAGCAAATCCACCTTCATCACCAACACTGGTTGCATATCCTTTGGATTTAAGAATTTTTTTCAAGTGATGAAAAGTTTCGGCGCCATATCGCAATGCTTCTGTAAAATTAGGAGCGCCTTTTGGCATTGCCATGTATTCCTGAAGGTCTACACTGTTATCTGCGTGCTCCCCGCCGTTGATAATGTTCATCATAGGAGTTGGTAATCGGAAGCTGCCGCATCCTCCCAAATAAGAATACAAGGGAAGATTAACAGCTTTTGCTGCAGTTGCTGCGACTGCCATAGAAATGCCTAAAATCGCGTTGGCTCCCACATTTTTCTTGAAAGGGGTGCCGTCTATTTCGAGCATTGTGCGGTCAAGTTTTACTTGCTCGGTCGCATCCATACCAATTAATTCTGGTGCGAGCTTATCATTGATGTTGCTCACGGCTTTTTGAACTCCTTTTCCAAGGTAGCGAGAATCTCCATCACGAAGTTCTAAAGCTTCATTTATGCCTGTGGATGCTCCTGAAGGAACAGACGCAGAGGCGCTGCATCCATTTTCTAATGTCACTTTTGTGCGGACAGTTGGATTGCCACGAGAGTCTAAGATTTCTAATGCTTGGATAGCTTGAATACGGTTACTCACAATACCTCCTCTATGAGTTTAGTTATTGAATGATGATTTTTTACCTGGATTCCTTCACCAATGCAGTGAAAAAATTATCGGCAACGGGCATTTGTAAAAAATTGATTAACAGGATAAATAATCTATTATTTCAAAGGTGCTTTGCAAGCTGTAGCCCGGCCGCACATAAAATAATGCAGATCAATACATTACTCAACACATTAATACTCATTTTTACATAATCTCCTGTCTGAAGAAAAACCAAAGTTTCATAACTGAATGTAGAAAATGTGGTAAATGCTCCTAAACAACCGATTGTTAGTCCTATCCTTAAATCATCATTCAGCATCATGTTTTCTAATAAATAGTAGCTAAGAAAACCAAGAATGAAAGAACCGACAGCATTGACAGTTAAGGTTCCATAAGGAAAGTTCCCTACAAAGAGTTGTTGTACTTGTTTTGAAAGCAAATAACGTAAAATGGCCCCAATAAAA
>JANQHV010000239.1 GCA_028282505.1 SAR324 cluster bacterium
GGTGGTCGGTTCTAGCACTACCCCCTCCTAGCCCCCCCTTGGCAAGGCATCGATGTCAGGTTAAAGCCTGTTCCCCCTTTGATAAAGGGGCTAGGGGGATTTACAGGAACGGATTTTCAACCAAATCCCCCCGACCCCCTTTGCTAAAGGGGGAGGACAAGCATCAATTTTTCTTAACCTGACACCGATGCCTTGCCAAGGGGAGGAACAATTTTGGGTGGCCGAAAATATGATCGAGCCTAGCTATTTTAGTATTTTTTCATGCCGAAAGCATGAGAATCGTTTTACAACGTATTTTACCCTTAATGAGAAATAAATATGTGTAATTTATCCTGGAAGATCGTTATCGTTTTATTGTTTGTTTGTCTCCAATCTATGGTGGTTGCGGCGTCTTCAGATTGTCGAAAAAGTGATGTTTTGTGCGTTGGATTGGTCACCGACGTCGGGACGGTGGATGATAAATCCTTCAACCAGTCCGCCTGGGAAGGAGTACAGCAGTCTGCTGCGACACTGGGAACGATCATCAAATATATTGAAACTCGAGATCCCAAAGACTATAGCGTCAACATCGGCCTGTTTGCTGAAAATGGCTACGATGTGGTAGTGACCGTGGGTTTTGGTTTAGGAGAAGCAACCAGACAGGCCGCACAACAGTTCTCTGATGTCAAATTCATTGGAGTCGATCAGTTTCAAGCAAAAGCTCTGCCCAATGTGGCGGGTTTGATTTTCCATGAGGACCAGGCCGGTTTTCAAGCAGGAGTTTTGGCGGCCATGCTCAGTAAATCCGGGGTGATTGCAGCAGTGCTGGGGACCAATTTGGTGCCTCCTGTGGTGGCTTTCAAAGAAGGATATGAAGCAGGGGCACGTTATGTCAATTCAGAAATCAAAATCATTTCTACCTACCACCCCGGTGGGTTAGCTGTCGCTTTCACAGACCCTGAGTGGGGAGCATCAACCACCAAACAGGCCATCGATCAGGGAGCCGATGTTATTTTTGGGGCAGGGGGTACGACAGGAAATGGTGCGTTGATTGAAGCAGCATCTCATCCAGGAAAATACTGCATTGGGGTTGATACGGATCAATGGTCAACTTTGCCAGAAGCTCACCCTTGTCTGATCTCATCAGCCATAAAACGAATCAAAGCAGGAGTGTTTCAATTGATCACACAAGCCAAAGCTGAACAATTCCCCTCTGGTAATTTTTTTGGTGAAGTGGGGTTGGCACCTTTTCATGATTTTGAGAATAAAATTCCGTCTTCCATCAAAGACAAGCTGGCAAAAATTGAGCAGGGCTTGCAAAATGGCTCCATCACTACAAAAAAATAAATTGGTTTCCTGCTATCGATGTGAGCGTAAAAGATTCATCAGGTTTTTTGCACGATAAAGTACGTGTGTAGCTCTGGATATTGATCATACTCAAGGTGCCTACAAATACAGCCCAAGCTAATAAATAACTTTAGAAACCCATTGATACCTAATGACGAATAATATACTTCTGGCCCCATAAAATCATCTTTATGATCGCCTTGATCATCTGTGCCACCACAAGAGAATATGAACACTCCGTTTGTATTGAGACCGGAAATCAGTTTTGTCAGTACTCTCTCTTGCTGATCAAGTGGTATATGCCAAATACTATCCCAAGCGGTGATGAAGTCATATGCCTGAGGAAGATCCCACTCACATATATCTTCTAGATGAAATTTTATTTCAGGATGTCTTTTTTGGGCTAACTTTATCATTTCTTCGGAAATATCAACTCCTTCTGGAGTAAAGCCTTTGCTTAGAAGCAGATCGATAAAGCGCCCAGTACAGCCACACCCAACATCAAGTGCTTTGCCTATATTTTTTACGAATGCAATTGCTCGTTCATGCTGTTCAATGCCGTTGTTTCTGTTGAAACCATCACTTTCCCATAAATGAGTAATTTGATTATAAGCTTTGGCAATATCAGTCGGTTTCATAATTTAGTAGCCTGAGAACCTGCTTGAAAAACCTGATTCTGTTGCAAAACCGCCTCATTGGTGTCTGTTTTGAGAAAATTTTCGTTGAATGGGCGGGTGATTGACCTTAAATTTTCTCAAAAATCCGCTCAATGAGATCGATTTTTCGCATTCGGTCATTAATATCCTATTTGTTACAAATTGTTACATTTCGTTACGTGACTGAAAAGATTTTTTTGAACTTTCAAGTACAGTGATTAGACTAACAATAGTGAGAACGTTGATATCTATTTATCGAAATTCGTATTTCTTTGAAAAAGTGTATTTATGAATATTTGGTTTCAATTAGGATGGCGTGAGATAAAAAATAATTCTCGGTTTAGTCTTTTTTTTATCATTAACTTAGCAATTGGTTTGGTCGGATTCATTGCGCTCAATTCCTTCAATGCTTCAATCCAGTCGCATTTGGAACGAAATGCCAAAGCATTGTTGAGTGCCGATCTTAGTATTCAAAGCAAGCATCCATTGACCAATCAGGAGCGTGAATTGATTGATGCGATGATTGCCCCTCTGGAGTCGACCCACCAGATTGAATTTGTGTCAATGGCAGCTTCTGGAAAGAGATCACGTTTGTCTCAAATTCTTGCAGTTGATCAAGGATTTCCCCTGTATGGGCACATTGAATTAAACAACCGGGGAAAAGCTGATGCTCTGTTGGTTGAACAAGAATTATTGGAACAAAACGCGATTTGGGTTTATCCCGATCTATTGACAAGGTTGAATCTGGAGGTTGGAGATAACTTAAAATTAGGAAAAAAAGAATTTCACATCAAAGGAACGATTGCACGAGACCCCAGTGTCGGATTTGCAACCTTCGGAGTGGCCTCCCGTATTTACATGGGAATCAATCATGTAAAAGCCACGAAACTGATTCAGTTCGGAAGTCAGGCGAACTATCGCTATTTCTATCGACTTCCTGCCCACATCGATCCAGAGCAGTTGGCAAAAGAGCTACGAGAGGAATTCGGTAGAATGAAGGGGAACATTTCAATGCTCCGAGTGATTACACCTCAATCTGCAAGCGATCGGGTGGGACGTGCTTTGAAATATTTGAATCACTATTTAGGGCTCGTTTCGTTAGTTGCGTTGTTTTTGGCCGGTCTGGGGGCCGCGTATCTTTTTCGCGATTATGTACAAAGTCGTTTAAAAGAAATTGCGATTTTGATGAGCTTGGGGGCTCGTCGTCAAAGTACGTATTGGTTGCTCATTGCCCAGATTTTTATTTTAGGAGCCATAGCTGCTTTGGTTTCCACAGCACTTTCGCTTTTTATTCTTCCGTGGTTGCCTGAATTGGCAAAAGATTTTTTACCCCCCGGTTATATCCAGGAAGTCACGTTAAGTAGTTTGGGAGTGGCATTGTTTACGGGGGTTTTGGGAAGTCTCATTTTTTGTATTCCGATCTTAGTTCGTATTCGCCACCTTCAACCGCTGATATTGCTTCAGCAATCCAATCCTTCACCTTCTTCTGGTGCAAATAAATGGTTTCAACTGATAAGCTATCTTCCTGGATTTTTAGTATATTGGGGATTAGCGGTATGGCTTTCTAATTGGGTCATAGGCTCGTTGTTTGTAAGCTTATTTGTGATTGCACTGATAATTTTATCCTGTATCGCGTGGCAACTCTTCAAACTTTGTGGGCGTCTGGCATCGGGGCGAAGTGCTGTTTTCAAAATAGCCTTGCGCAGTTTAGATCGCAATCGATTGGCTGCTATTTCCTGTTTCCTTTCCATTGCACTGGGAACTTTGTTAATCAATTTGATTCCACAAATCCAACAAGGTATCCAAAATGAACTCAATCGCCCGGAAGCGACGAATGTTCCCACTTTCTTCCTGATCAATATTCAACAAGAACAACTGGAAGATTTGACAACATTTGTCCAAAAGCAAGGTTATCGGTTGGAAAATGTGTCTCCTTCGATCCGAGGGCGCATTGTCAAACTCAATGAACAAGTATACAGCGGACAAGCTCGTTTTGATGTAGACCCTGGTGAAAAACGAGAACGCCATCGAAGGAATTTTGCCTATAGCCTTTCCTACTTTAAAGACTCCCAACCGATGAATACGATTGTAGAGGGGCCTCCCATTCAGAATCGATATGATTTCGAATCCGGGGGGCGTGCTGAAGTTTCCGTTGCTCAGGAATTTGCACTACGTATGGGGATTAGTATAGGAGATCATATCACTTTTGATGTGATGGGCATTCCTATTGAAAGCAAGGTTATCAATCTGCGTCAACCGGATTGGGGAAGCTTTCAACCCAACTTTATTTTTATGTTTCAACCAGGAGTTTTTGACGATGCCCCTAAAACTTTTTTTGCTTCCATTGCATCCGTTGACCTGGCAGAAAAAAATACATTGCAAGGTACATTGGTTCATCAATTTCCTAATATTACAATGATTGATATCACCCGTATTCTAGAACGAGTCCTCGAAATCATCGATCAGGTCAGTTTAGCCCTGACAGTCATGGCCTATCTTTCCATCTTTGCTGGCTTAGTGGTGGTCTATTCCATTGCTCGTCATGAAGTGCAGAATCGATTATGGGAAATGAATTTATTGAAAATTTTGGGAGCCCAATTTCAAACTGTTCGTCGTGTGATTCTGATTGAATTTGGAATTTTATCTCTCAGTTCTGCATTATTAGGTGTTTTACTCAGTCTGATCGTTTCTTATATCATTTCATCAGTGGTCTTTGAAAGCTTGTGGACTTTTTATTGGCAAGTGAGTCTTTTTACAATCTCCGCTGTTGTATTGCTGAGCTTGTTCACTGCTGTGCTGGCAACTCAAAAAATCCTTCAACAAAAACCACTATTCCTTCTCCGATCTGTTTAGAAAATCAGGGGTATTATACTCCCTGATTTCCCTTAACCATTATACGGGTTTAGCTATGATCAAAAAAATAGTTGCATTGTGTGGGGTATTTCTTTTTTTAGCAGGGTGTAATTCTATTAAATTGGTTTATCAATTTGGTGATTATTACGTTTTATGGCAGTTGGATCAGTATTTTGATCTCACTCCAAAGCAAGAAGAATTTGTCACACAACGGTTGAGCAACTATTTTGAATGGCACCGTAAAGTCGAGTTGCCTCAATACGTTTCTATTCTCGAACAACTACAAGACCGAGGGCAAGATGGAATCTCCCTGGCTGAATTAGATGATGCTTTTTTTCAATTTGAACAAAAACGAGATACTTTGATGGAGCAACTCATCCCAGAGGCTGCTCAATTTTTAGCAATGCTTCATCCTCATCAAATCCAAAGGCTGGAAGTGGTAATGCGTGAAGAAAATCAAGATTTAAGAGATCAACTGGAAGAACCTTGGCCAGAACGCCAAAAGCAGCGGCAGAACGATTTCATTACCAACTTAGAAAATTGGTTTGGCCCTTTAAGCTCTAATCAAAAGCAACAATTTCATCAGTATTATCTCCAATGGATGCAAAGTCAAACCGATCCCCTGGCAGAACGGTTACAACGTCGAAAACGCGGTCAACAGGTATTCCTCACTTTCTTAAGATCACATCCTGCTCAAAAAGAAATCGAACTCTGGCTTCGTGAATGGAGCAATCAATGGACTCACCCTAAAGATCCCACTAAGAAATTGGCATTAGCAAAACGCATTCAGAGAAATAAAGAACGCATTCTATTAATTGATAATATGTTGACGCAGCAGCAAAGACATCATGCTGTTCAAGAACTGCAAAAATACATTGATCAAATCAGAGAGCTGGTCACGGTTTCTTAGATGCGATTAATGATAAGCCCAAGGAGCCTTCATGGAACAATCATCTACAATTCTAGAAATCAACGATTTGTCGAAATTTTTCATACATGCAGACACCCAAATGATTGAAGTCCTCACAGGGATCAATCATGAGGTGGGCGAAGGAAAAACAGTTGCTATTGTGGGAGATTCTGGTAGTGGAAAATCGACGTTACTTTCCTTGTTAGCAGGGTTGGATCAACCAACTTCTGGAAACTTATTCTTGAAAGGGCACGATTTGACCACTATGGATGAAGAAGCTCTGGCACGTTTTCGAGCAGAACACATTGGTATTATTTTTCAGCAATTTCACTTAATGTCCCATTTAACAGCTTTAGAGAATGTCAGTTTGCCCTTAGATATGTTTCATAAACCGGATGCGGAGGAACGAGCAAGAGAAGCTTTGGTTCAGGTTGGGCTCGACCATCGACAACATCATTTTCCACATCAGCTGAGTGGTGGGGAATGCCAACGCGTTGCGATTGCTCGAGCTATTGTCATCGAACCTGCGATTCTTTTGGCTGATGAGCCTACTGGAAATCTTGATAATCAGACAGGTGAACAGGTCGCTGATTTACTTTTTAATCTCGTCCAATCGAATGGAATGACCATGATTCTTGTTACTCATAATGAAGGATTGGCGGCACGTTGCGAACAACAAGTAACCTTAAAAGATGGAAATTTTAGCATAGAACACCTGATCAATGGGTATAATCATGTGAAGACTCAATAGAAAAATAGATTTATCCCTTTTTTTCTTCTTGGAAATCAACAGGCACTGTGCGATTCTTACGTTTTTTATTTCTTTTGCCTGATATGGAATTTCCGGTAATCAACTGGTAGTAGCACTGTATTCAGGAATGTCTGTTAGACGTAACGCCGTTCCTGTACTGGTGGTTCACGAATTATAATATGTTGAACAAGAAGAAAAATAAACTGCTCCATTTTTGGCGAACTGTGGATGTTCCGGTTGTCGCAGTCTTGTTTTCTGCAGTGATTGGGGCGGTGTTATTGCGAATTTCGGGTGCAGATCCCCTTGATGCGTACCGAGCGCTTTTCCAAGGATCATTGGGAAATATATCAGCGTTTGGGCGTACCCTCCAAAAAGCAACTCCTCTGATTTTTAGTGGTCTGGCAGTCGCTTTTGCGTTCAAAGCAGGACTATTCAATATTGGCACACAGGGACAACTGTTGTTTGGTGCTCTTGCAGCAGCGATGGTGGGATTTACTGTGCAGGGAGTACCAGCCTGGTTGCATATTCCCTTGGCTTTATTGATTGGGGCTTTAGCGGGTGGACTATATGGAATGATCCAGGGAGCATTGAAAGCCTACACGGGTGCTCATGAAGTCATTACAGGCATCATGCTCAATTATGTCGCTATCAATTTGACCGATTATTTGACAAATGGCCCACTGAAAGATACCACTCCTGGAAATATTATTGCACGAACTCCCCTCATTCTGGAAACCAGTCAACTGCCTTCAATAGGAGCATTCCCATTGGGATTTGGTTTGGCTCTCCTGGTGGCGTTGGTGGTATGGTGGTTATTGCAACAGACCACCATTGGCTTTGAAATATGTACAGTAGGGAACAATCCCCATGCGGCGTCTTATGCAGGCATGAATGTGAACTATACACTGGTTGGGACAATGCTATTCAGTGGGATGTTGGCTGGTTTGGGAGGAGCAGTAGAAACGCTGGGGGTGGTGCATCGTTATCAGCCGGGGTTTAACGTTGGACTGGGATTTGAGGGAATTACCATTGCATTGCTCGGTAAGACACATCCTGTGGGAGTGATTCTAGCTTCTATTTTGGTGGGAGCCATGAAAGCGGGGGCCAGTCAGATGCAGTTCAGTGCAGGGGTGGATAAAGCCATCATTGATGTGATTTTAGCACTCATTTTATTTTTTGTAGCGGCTGATGTTCTGATTCGTAAAATTCTCCGGTACCGTGATACAAAAGGAGAGGACGTCATCCTCAGCACTGGATGGGGGAAGTAAGAAGGGAAGTCATGTTCCAATGGAAGAAAGTCTTCAAATCGGTTTGGTTTTTCATCTTTTTGATTTTTCTCCTTATTCTCTGGAGTTACTTTCATTATCCAGTCGTTACGGTGGCGGTGTTGGCCTCTGCACTGCGGCAGTCCACTCCATTGGCATTGGGGGCCTTGTGTGGTCTGATTGGGGAACGCTCAGGTGTTATTAATATTGGCATGGAAGGCCAAATGTTGCTCTCGGCATTCCTGGGTTTTCTGGTCAGTGTGTGGACAGGAAATTTACTGTTTGCTGTTTTGGCAGGGGTGATGACAGGTGCTCTCACAGGATTGCTGCTTGCCTTCATGAGTGTCACTCTGCGAATTGATCAGATTATTGGTGGGACGGTCATTAATATTTTAGCATTTGGTCTAACGGGATACTTTTACCAGGTTGGTTTGAGTACTAAAGGCAAATTGCAACCCATTTCTCTTGGTCCACTCCAGGATATCCCGTTATTGGGACCGGTCTTGTTCAACAATCCTCCGATTACCTACCTGACCTTACTGCTGGTACTGGTCATGCATTACTTGCTGTTTTATACCCGTTGGGGCTTGCGTACACGAGCCGTTGGTGAACATCCTCGTGCGGTGGATACTTTAGGGATCAATGTGTTTTTTATGCGCTATGCCAATGTTGTGCTCGGTGGAGCCATTGCTGGACTGGCAGGGGCTTTTCTGACTCTGGAAGCCGTTGGCTCTTTTGAGCGTGGCATGACCAACGGACGTGGATTTGTTGCATTAGCCGTGATGATTTTTGGCAAGTGGACTCCAATTGGTTCTTGGGGAGCGGCACTCCTTTTTGGTTTTGCTATTTCACTGCAAACGCAATTACAGTTTGGGGGCCTGATTACGATTCCTCACCAGTTTATTGGAATGCTGCCTTACTTATTGACGGTTATTGTGCTGGCTGGTTTTGTTGGCCGTGCACGTCCTCCTGCTTCCATTGGCATGCCTTACACCAAGGAGTGATGAATGGAGCAAATTCCTGTCTTGCAACTACGTGGCATTACGAAATGTTTTGGTGAGGTATTGGCTAATGATCAAGTGGATTTTGACTTATATCCAGGAGAAATTCATGTGTTGCTGGGAGAAAATGGGGCTGGCAAGTCAACTCTGATGAATGTCATTTATGGATTGTCCACTCCGGATGCAGGGACTATTTTCTTCGAGGGAAGTTCTGTCCAAATTGATAGACCTCGAACTGCGATTGATCATGGAATCAATATGGTCCATCAACATTTTATGTTGATTCCCGTATTTACGGTTGCAGAAAATATCATGCTGGGGGACGAAGTGACACGGGGATGGTCATTAGACAGGAAGAGAGCTTACCAGGAGATACAACAATTGAGCGAGGACTATGGACTACAACTGGATATGGAGGCCAGGATAGAAAATCTCTCGGTTGGTTTGCAGCAGCGAGTGGAGATCATGAAAGCCCTTTATCGGAAAACAAGGGTGCTGATTCTTGATGAACCAACAGCCGTTCTCACTCCACAGGAAGTGGACGATCTTTTTGAAGTGATGCACCAATTGATCAGAAAAGGCATTTCGATCATCTTGATTACCCATAAGCTCAGAGAAGTGATGCATATTGCCAGTCGCATTACTGTGATGCGCCGAGGGCGTGTTATTGGAACCACCTCTCCTGCCAAATCAAATGAAGGGGAATTGGCGGCCATGATGGTGGGTCGTCAAGTGACCCTCCAGTTCGAAAAAACTCCTTTGCAGACACAAGAAGTGGTCTTGGATGTTCAAGAATTGACAGTATCAGATGAACAGGATAGGGAAGTGGTGCATCGAGTTTCTTTCCAGGTACGAGCAGGAGAAATCTTGGGAATAGCAGGGGTGCAGGGGAATGGTCAATCTGAGATGGCATTGGCCTTATCTGGGTTACGGCCATTCAAGAGGGGGCGCCTGTGTCTTTCAGGAAAAGAAATGACCTCTTTGAATCCTCGTGCTTTGATGAATCATGGATTGGCTCATATCCCTGAAGATCGTCAAAAGCATGGTCTGGTCCTGCCCTATTCGGTTGCTGATAATCAGATTTTGAACACCTACCATCATTTCCCCTTTTCGTCGTTTCTGCAACGTCATCAGCAAGCAGTCCTGACCAATTCAAACCAGTTGATTGATCAATATGATATCCGTGCTTCAGGGCCGGGAAGTCCTGTCAGCACATTATCTGGTGGGAATCAGCAAAAAGTGATTATCTCTCGTGAATTGAACCGGGATATTTGTTGTTTGTTGGCAAACCAACCCACTCGTGGTCTGGATGTAGGCTCCATTGAATACATCCACCAGCAGATCCTCAAGCTTCGTGATCAGGGTGTGGCGGTGTTGTTGATCTCTTCAGAACTCGATGAAATCATGTCATTAGCCGATACCATTGCCGTGATGTATTGTGGAAAAATCGTGATGAATACCCCTGCTGATCAATTGACGAAGGAACAGTTGGGGGCGATAATGGCAGGTTCTTGATGTCAAATTCAAAATGGTTTACTTGTCCAATATCGGGAGAAGTGGAAAACTACTCAACCGTATCTCAGAAAAACGTCACATGCAGTCACAACCACTCTTCAATCTCTGGAAAACTCATCAAACAACTATCCAACAATTTTCTGAAAATCAGGCATTCCTGGCACTCAATCTGCCCGATGATCCAGACATGATCCAATACGATGGTTCGTTACTGGATCAGCTGATTCGAGAATGGATGGACGCTCAAGCTGTGACCCGTTTTTTCCTGCTTTTGAATCGCAAACGGGAAGAATTCTGGTGGGAGGAGCCAATTGTTCAGGATTATCAAGAGTTGATTTGTTTTCAGACCAACTCCAAAATATTGACGGGTTGTGTTTGGAAAGAAAATCTTTGCAGTCCAACTGACATCCAAAATACCCTGGCAAGCAACCTTGATCACCCCTTGGAGACTATTGCAACTCAACAACATGCCGCTTTGCTGTCGTCTCACCAGCCTCTTCCTCTAAAGCCAATCCACATTCCTAAACCTTGGGGACATGAAGCCTGGTACACGGGTGTGGAAAAAAGAGGCGTTGTTCAGGTTTCCGATATTCATGGTTCTACCGAATTACCTTATGCGCTCTCTTTGTTTCGTTCTCATTATCTACAGCAGCACTCTGCCAATTTAATCCTTTTGAAAACATTGAATCCGGTTCCGCAAGAAGTATTGGGAGATCTTTACCTGGAGCTGCATGCAAAAAAATGGGAAGTGTACCTGGTCATCGACATAGATCCTGAGGCCTGGCCCACAGGAACAGGCATGATCAAAGCCGGGTTGAACAGAGATAAGGTAGTGGAGTATCAGGAAAAATATGGCAATCAGTGGCGACAATCCTATCTCCAGGATTTTGAGCACCACATCTCTATTTATGAAAAAGTACGACGGCAGATTGATGCACAACTGGATGTCGAACGAGAGAGGCGAGGGCTGGGTTTGAATACGCCATTGCAGCCAGAATTGATTGAAGAAATGCAGGGCATTATTTCAGAGGAGGAACGTCATTTAGAGAAGGAATTGCGTGAGAACGCTTATGGATTTGTGGGAAACTGTGCAGTCACTGTGGGCGATGTGGTCACATTTCCCACTCACCAGATGCACGCTTTGCAGCATGGTATTCGGGTGATTGAATTTCAGACTCCCCATTATGAACGGCTGATTGTGATGTTTGGACAAAAAGTGCTCAATCAGGATCATTGGGATACGCAAACGGCCCTGTCAATTATTGAGCCAGAGGTCTATCAAGTTCCAGAATTGGAAGAATTAGCCAGAACCGAACAGTTTTGTTGCCAGCGTTTTGTGAATTTCCCTGATTTTACATCAGATCGGATCACGATCCAACCCCATGAAGAATATGCTGATCAAACAGGGAACGATTATCATTTATTGATTGGTGTTGCCGGAGAAGGAACACTGCATTTTTCTACCGATACAGAGGCCTTGGACTCCCTCTCCCTCTTTCCTGAAAAAGGTGTTTTTTTACCGGTATCTATTCAGCAGTACACGATAAAAAACATCTCGGCCACTCCCCTAGTCTATCTGAAAGCCATGCCTAAGCTTTAATTGTAATTTTCCGCTCAAAATTCCTTGGATATTGCCCTCTACTTGGATATTTGCTACAGTGATTGCTCACATTCAAACAAAAATCTGGAGATTTTTATGGGCAAAGTAATCGTGAAAGATGTGGTATTAAGAAATCATACAGATGAAATACTGGCAGGCGCTGGACACTTATCCACAGAGGCCATACGAGAAGTGACTATCGATATGATCGCTGACACAGGAGCCCGTTCCGTAGGACTGTCCTTCTCCATCATCCAGAAACTTGGCCTGGCTGAGCATCGTGAAGTCACCATAACGCTGGCCAATGGAGCCTTCGAAAAACGTATGCTGTACCGTGATTTGCTGGTACAGATTGGTGACCGGGACAGTGTTTTCGAATGTGTGGGAAAACCAGAGAATGCTCCGTGTTTATTGGGACAATTGGTTTTTGAAACTTTAGATTTTGTGGTGGATTGCCCCAATGAACGTTTGATTCCCAATCCAGATGCTCCTGATGGAATGATCCTTTATGATGATTTTTGATGTTGTCGTTCCGTTGTTTTGCTTCCCATGCTGATAGAGTCCACAAACATCACTAGAAAACACAAAAAATGGTGATTGAGAGGAAAACATGAATACCCAAAATAAACGTTTTCAAACGTTCGATCCCAACCCTTCGCTCAAATATGTCACATCCCTGCTCTTGGAAGCAGGGATCACTCAGTATGCGTTGATTGGGAAACTTGCCATGTGGGTTAATCTGGACGATGAAAGCCAGCATCAGTATACAAAAGATGTGGATTTTGCCATTTTACTGGGCGATGTGGAAAAAATTGAGAATCTGGTCAAAAAGAAGCAATTGAATTTTAAACAATTGCGGATTGGAGGGATTGGGCTCAGAGAATCCAGTATCAATGTGGATTTTATTGATAGACGTTTGCATGGCGTTGCACCGCTCTTCCATGAAGCAATAGAACATGCAACAGAGTTTGTCTCTGTTGAGCAGGAAAGCATTCCTGTTGTGGCTTTGGAATATTTAGTGGCCATGAAAATCGTTTCGGGTGAACCCAAAGACGATCATGACTTAAAGATCTTGTTGAGTTTGGAAAAGCTGAACTATGGAGAGGCAAAGGAAATCGTGGTGAAGCACCTTGGTCCGATAACTGGGGAGCGGTTGGAAGTTTTTGCCAGGGCAGCCAATATTTTACCAAAACATGGACCATATAGGCATAGTCAGTAACATGGTAGCGCAGCACCCAGGAATGTCTGCCGAACTTACTGTAATCTACATGGCGGCAAAAAAGCAACGGTAGCGCCGCCTTACATGGCGGCTTTTATGGGAGTGTCACCTTACATGGCGGCAAAAAACAATGGTAGCGTGATCATCAGAAATATTAGGATTTCACGGACTTTGACTTTTTTTCCTGGCTCGCTCTAGATTATCTTGTACAGCCTTGGTGTGTGGATGATCCTGGCCTAATTTATCATGAAATATTTTGAGGGCTTTCTCATAACACTCAATGGCTTTTTCATACTCACCTAGGGAATCCCACGCTAAACCAAGATTATTCCACCTAAAGGCTATTTTTCCAGTGCTCGTCACCGAAGGTTTTCAGATCACTGGCTAAGGCTTTTTCATAATACTCTATCGCTGTAGTGGTCAGTTTGTCAGGGCAACTGTTCCATAGATGGCATCCATAACATTTACCAAAACACAAAAAAGGTGCTGACGCACCTCCTGCAAAGGGTAAAAGGGTAAAAGAGCTAAAGTGTTACAAGGAACTGCAAAGACGAAATCCAAGGTAGCTGCCGCGATCGGACGGAACATCGCCGTAGCGAAGCGCCGACCGTGCGTACCCGGCGATATCGGAGAAACTACCGCCACGAAAAACACGCCCGGAGCCGGAACACACACGCTCGTTATTCTCATTTAGAGGTGTATCATAAGAACATTTCGTATCTTGCACCCATTCCCAGACATTGCCATGCATGTCATAGACTCCCCAGGCATTGGGCTTCTTGGTTTTGAACGCTTTGGTTCCATCGGGCGTGTTATTGCCATAATACCAGGCATGGTCATTCAAACAGGATTTATTATTGCCACAAGACCATTTGGTTGTGGTTCGGGCCCGGGCCACATACTCCCATTCCGCTTCCGTACAAAGACGGTAAACTGCTCCCGATGACTGGTGATTCAACCATTTTATGTAAGTTTGAGCATCATTCCATGATACACAATTGATTGGATGGTTGTCTCTATTGGATTTGCCCCAATTATCGTATGGACCATAACATCCTTTAGGTTCTCGATGTCCAGTTGCCTCCACAAACTGTCGATATTCCGCCACCGTCACTTCATGATCGGAAATATAAAAAGATCGGCTGATGCGCACCGGATGAACAGGTTTCTCATCACCATCGCCATCAGTGCTACCCATTTTGAAGGTGCCTGGTTGGATCAGAACAAAGCCTTTAGGAGCAGTAATCTTTGGAGGTGGTGGCATATAAGAGAGTTCAAATACCATTTGTGACCAGGAGTTCGACTGAACTTCTATGGTCTTAGATTGGGTTTGATAGTCTTTTGCTTCTACTCTCACCCTGGCTTTTCCTACAGAAACATTGGAATAATTAAGAGGTTTTCCTGGAAAGGCTAAACCGGCATAACTGTCATTGATAAATACTTTTGCTGCTCTGGCATTTACATTGACCTGAATATGCCCCTTCATTAATACTGGTGGCGGAGGAGGGGGAATAGATGAAGAACCAGATGTTTTTACAGAAGCAACGATTTGTGAAGAGTCAATTAACTGCTTTTCAGGTAACGGTATCGGCGTAAAATAAAAATCTCCTTCCATTGAGGCATTTTGCCAGGGAACTTGTTTGTTGCCTGTATCGATCCGCACACCCCGGATCACTTTTTTGAACATTTGA
>JANQHV010000311.1 GCA_028282505.1 SAR324 cluster bacterium
CATCAAAAGGATCTGGCCATGATCATGACTGCTGAACAGGGCAAACCTCTGGCAGAGGCAATGGGCGAAGTGCTTTATGCCGCCAGCTTTATTGAATGGTTTGCTGAAGAAGCCAAGCGGGCTTATGGAGAGACCATTCCTTCTCACAAAAGTGATGCCCGAATCATCGTCACCAAAGAGCCTGTTGGGGTGGTTGCGGCCATCACTCCCTGGAATTTTCCACTTGCCATGATTACTCGAAAAATTGGTCCTGCGTTAGCAGTCGGGTGTACTATGGTTTTTAAACCTGATCCACAAACTCCTTTTTCAGCCTTCGCCTTAGCTTATTTGGCAGAACAAGCGGGAGTTCCACCGGGTGTCTTCAATGTGGTGACAGGTTCTGCAGAAGCAATAGGAGGCGAATTGACCTCCAATCCGATTGTACGAAAATTAACGTTCACTGGTTCCACAGCTGTTGGTAAATTGTTGTTGAAGCAATGTGCCGGTACCGTTAAAAACGTTTCTATGGAACTGGGAGGCAATGCCCCTTTCATTGTGTTTGATGATGCCGATTTGGATAAAGCGGTAGAAGGAGCCATGATTGCTAAATTTCGTAATGCTGGACAAACTTGTGTTTGCGCTAACCGTTTCTATGTACAGACTGCCATTTATGATCAGTTTGTCGAAAAGCTCGCCCAGAAGGTCGGGGCATTGAAAATAGGAAACGGATTGGAAGAAGGGGTGACTCAGGGGCCGTTAATCAACAGCACTGCCTTAGAGAAAGTGGAGAGACACATTCAGGATGCCCAACAAAATGGAGCCATGATCGTCCAGGGAGGCAAACGTCATGAATTGGGAGGAACGTTCTTTGAGCCAACGGTGCTCAGTCATGTCACTCCATCCATGCTGGTTTGTAAAGAAGAAACGTTTGGTCCCCTTGCCGCTGTCATCAAATTTACCACAGAGGGAGAAGCCATTGCCATGGCCAATGATACTGAGTTTGGTCTGGCAGCCTATTTTTATACCCGCGACATTGGACGGGCATGGAGGGTTAGTGAAGCCCTCGAATATGGAATGGTTGGCATTAACGAAGGATTGGTTTCCACAGAAATTGCCCCATTTGGTGGTTATAAAGAGTCGGGGCTTGGACGGGAAGGCTCCAAGTATGGGCTGGATGATTACACTGAAACCAAGTATACCCTGATGGGAGGAATTGACTGACTGGATCAAAAAAGGCAATACACTATTGATAGTCACTTCTAACAATTAACATTCCATTTAAAATATATCATGGACCATTATCAACGTTCGTTACAGAATACATTTTCTGCATATACCCTCAATCGTGCTACGGATCAGCGATTGAATGAAGAATGGCTGAAAACACAGCTGACTGCTCCACAAACCTGTCTGATGCCTGTCTGGCGTCTGCAAAACCTTTTTTTGG
This sequence comes from SAR324 cluster bacterium, assembly GCA_028282505.1. Lineage (GTDB taxonomy): Bacteria > SAR324 > SAR324 > SAR324 > NAC60-12. The sequence continues at coordinate 1,427 of JANQHV010000311.1, forward strand.
ATGAACGAAACCCCATTTTTTTAGAAGCGAAGGATGCCGGAAACTTGGTCGAAATGGCTGATTCCATCATTTTTTTAGGCGTAGAAGATGGAAAAAACTATTTTGCTCTTGGGTTGCCGCCCCAGGATGCTTCCATTCCCGAACGTTTTGCTTCCATTGGAAAGTTTCTTGAATTAAAGATGTTTGGGGCGTTCCTGGGTGCTCGTGAAGGAGCGTTGTATGCTTATGCCAGAGCGATGGTCTATTGGCATCAACGGAACCAATTTTGCGGAGATTGTGGTTCTCCAACAGTGAGTGTCATCGGAGGACATCAAAGAAATTGTACCAATGAACAGTGCAAGCAATTGCATTTTCCCAGAACCGATCCCAGCATGATTGTGTTGGTCACCCATGAAGATAAATGCCTGCTGGGAAGACAGCCTGTCTGGCCCAAAAAGATGTATTCGACCATTGCCGGTTTTGTGGAGCCAGGGGAAAGTATCGAAAGTGCGGTTGTTCGTGAAGTTCAGGAAGAAACTGGAGTGCTGGTTGGTGAGATATGTTATCATTCATCTCAGCCTTGGCCATTTCCATCTTCCCTCATGCTCGGTTTCCATGCCAAGGCCATCGATCCAACCATTCATCTCAAAGACAATGAATTGGAGGATGCTCGCTGGTTTTCCCGTGAAGAAATCTGGGAAGGCAAGCAAAACAAGACCTTGAAGCTGCCTTCTATTATCTCTATTTCACGCTGCCTAATCAATGCTTGGTTGGATGCCACTGAGATTCCATAGAAAGGAAAATATGACTGAGCATATCAAAATCGAATCCTTTGCTGATACTGAGAAATACATCAATATCCTGATGGAAAAATTCGAGATGATTAGTAAATTGGATGATATCTCTGACAAATTGGATTTGACGAATAAAAAATTAGATACTCTGACAGAGACCGTCGACAAAAATACTTTAGCCTTGCGTACTGTCTACGCTGAACAACAGGGCCAAACTAGGGAATTGCAAGAGATTAAAACCGCTATTTCTGGTGGTTTCAACAACATTGGCAGCATCCTTCAGGAAATCTCGAACAAATTAGACAAATCTTGAGTACCTTTCTGTTCAATTTTATCCCAAGATGGATCAGCAAGCTTCTTTTTGTTTCATTTCAAATCATCCTGAAAAATGCAGGAATTGTCCATGCTGTAAAAAGTAAACCACCTGTTGCAGGACTGGTTTGCGTCTGCGCAGTCGATAATGCCGTTCAGAGACGAGTATGAAATCTTTCATTCCTTCCACTTTGGTACTTTTTACGGATACGACGCCGTCATCAGGCCCAGGAATCAGCCAGGAAGTGATCCAGTTTGGATTGTAATCACCCGCAATGACCCCCAGTTCAAAATCCACTGCTCCCAGTTGTTTGACCAGGCTGGTTTCATCCGTTCTTAACTGCTGTCCAGAGGGTCCAGTCATCTCTTCAAACCAATCGGTCCCGCTAACCCAATCTGTCAGTTCTACTCCTTGATTGGGAGGACTCAACATTACCACCCGTCCCAGCTCAGGAACTTGATAATGTTTCAAATAATATCGCACCAGAATGCCCCCCATTGAATGAGTGACAAAATGAATTTTCTGTTTACCATTTGGCTGAATCTGCTCAATCACCGGATGTAAATATTGCTGAACGAGGATTTCAATGGGATATTGAGTGGATGGATAACTGATATTAATGACCTGATATCCTTTAGCAGACAAGTACTCTCGCGCCGGTTCCATAGCACGTGCATTGCGCCACATCCCATGCAACAATACCACATAATCCTGACGTTTATTGCGTTCCAATTGTGTTTCAATGTCTGGAATTGTGTGGATTTTCGAACGACAGCCAATCAACAAAAGAATGACCAACACTCCCCACATTGTTCTATGGAGATTCCAATCTTTTCTGAAATTTATTGGACTTTGAATCAAAAACATCCCTACCTTTGCTAATGGATCTATTTTAGTTTCTTTAACAAACAATCACTCATTTCTATCGCAAACTCCTCTAAAAAGCTTTTCAAAAGTGTAAAGGTTTGTAACAAATCGTAACAAATTGCTAATTATCTGAAAAAAATTTTTTGAGCTTATCATTCTTCTCCTTCATGGGTCGGTTCGATTAGGACAAAATCAGCTTTTCTTCCTCCATGACCTTGGTGATTTGTATTTTGAGAGGTTCCGTTTTTCCTGATTCTTCCGCAAGTTTCAAAGCTTGCATGGCCTTACTAAAATTAGATTGCATCCAGGGGGTGGCTGGTTCGATCCCCAAGGTGTGCTTACACACGTTATAAAAATAATGAATCAATTGAACATATTCCAACAGAATGGTGAAATGACGATTGGTTTTATTGACTTTGGGGATTCGT
>JANQHV010000427.1 GCA_028282505.1 SAR324 cluster bacterium
AGGCTTAGCCGATCTGTATTTGAGAACCGATCGCTTAGCAGAAGCCGAACAAGCCTATCAGAAAGCCTATCAACTGCACCAGGAAGTCGACTCCAAACTGGGCATGGCAAACGACCAAAACGGCTTAGCCGATCTGTATTTGAGAACCGATCGCTTAGTAGAAGCCGAAAAAGCCTATCAACAAGCTTATCAACTTCACCTGGAAGTTGACTCCAAACTGGGCATGGCAAACGATCAACAAGGCTTAGCCGATCTGTATTTGAGAACCGATCGCTTAGCAGAAGCCGAACAAGCCTATCAGAAAGCCTATCAACTGCACCAGGAAGTCGAGGATAAACTGGGCATGGCCTACGACCAACGGATTTATGGTGAAATTTTGAGGCACCGCAGGCAACATTCCGAAGGACTGGCCGTATTAAATGAGGTTGAAAAACAATTCGAGTCATTGGAAGATAGAGAGGGAATTGCAGAAACCGATCTCGCCAAAGGACGGTTGTTTTTCAGTCAGCAAGATACCAAAAATGCTGGGGATTGCCTCAACCGTGCCTGGAAGCTGGCCGATCAAACCGGACTGTTGACGCTCAAACGTGAAATTGAAGAAGAACCGGGGTTTCGGACTGAGGCTGAATAAACACCATCCCTTTTTTCTCTATGTGCTCTGTGTCTCTGTGGCAAACATTTCTGTTTGGTTACTTGCCTTCTAAAGCGGGATTCAACTGAAAAATAGAACTGGAGAGCCGTTGCCCACTTTCCGGGTGTTTGACCGTTCTTTTCAGCACATAATCAAACAAGAGCGGATTGTAGGAATAGATTTCATTGAGGTATTTTCTCTCTTCTGCTGTGATGAAACCATCTGATGCCAATTTTCGGGTATGAATGACCATGTTGATGGCTGGTAATGGATAGTCACTCCCATTGACCAAACGGGGATGGAGATCCTGGCGTTCCAGAACTGTAGCGATGGTTTCGGGGTCTCGGTTGAAGAGGAAAAGTGCGGATATTTCTCCAAATAACAAATCTTCCCATGATTTGTCTTCCATCATCCGTAGAAACAATTCAAAACAGGAAACTTTTTTTCGGTCAGGATGATCCAGGTCTTCACATTTTCCCAGACTGGCACAATGAGCCATGATCACACGAACCCCATGTTCAAGAGGCTTTCGCAGCAATAACGGATTGCCCAGCCGTTGATACTGCTCCGCCTCCACCGCTTGTTCTTCACCGGTGTGACTCAGAAGAACCATGTTGTACTCTTTCATTTTGCGATAGTAGGGATCAATGCGAGGGTCAGAAGGATCAATTCCCGTGGCGTTGGGCAACCATTTAATATATCGTGCCCCTCGCTTTGCCCATTTTTCCAGTTCTTCCAGGGCATCCGGACGGTAGGGATGCACAGAAATGATGGGCATGAAGACATCTGGATATTGCTCGCTTAACGCAAAAACGTATTCATTGGGGACATAGAATTCTGTGTGCTCAGGATCATTCCTCCCATCAGGATGGTAAAACTGATCAAATGCCAAAATCCCGTACTTGCCATGATTCGGAATAGCGCGAGCCAACTGGACTAAACGCTGAATATATTCCTGATCCGCATGCTCCAGGTTTTTGATTCCTGCTGCACTGGTGTATACTTGAAATTTTAGCTGATTCAGTGGATGCTTCCAGCTTTGCAGCTTGGGATGGACATAGGCTCCACTCCCACTGTTGCCCAGTCCAAGCACGTGAATGTGATAATCGATAAATTGCCCCGGTTTGATATCTTGAAATGCTTGCTGCATCAAACGCTGAGCACCAGGAGACGCCTGAGTTGCCAACTCTTCGGGTTCATGTGAAAAAGAACCTCCCATCTCATGCACCAGGCAGGATGAGAGACTAACAGTTATCCCAATGATCCATATTTTCCATGTTTTTATCATAATTCCATCCTCATATTTTTTTCTCTGTGTTTTCTGTGCTGTGGTGGATATTTTTTTCTGTTACTGGCTGGCCAAAGCTAATTTTTTGATAGCCGAAAAATCATTTTTCCCAGAACCTAGTTTGGGAATCGTTTCTACTTTCAAATATCCCTTGGGTTTGGTGATTGCGTTCATCCCACTGGCAGCAACTTCGCTACGGATGGTTTCCAGGTCAATGTTGCCAGAGGCTAACAAAATTATTTTTTCTCCTTTGACTTCATCAGGTATAGCCACTGTGACAATTTCCGCATCAGCTTCTTTTTCTTTTAGAATTTGAGAAATTTGTGTTTCTATTGCCGTCAGGCTGATCATTTCGCCACCTAATTTGGCAAAGCGAGAATAGCGGTCGATGATGGTGACAAAACCGTCCTGGTCCATTTTTCCTTTGTCTCCTGATTTATACCAGCGTATTCCATCTTTTTCGATAATAATCTCCTGAGTTTTCTCCTCATCATTCAGATATCCCTTCATGATTTGGGGTCCTCCAATCAAGATCAGACCGGCTTCACCAACAGGCAGTTCTGCCAGAGTTTCAGGATCAACAATTCTGACAAGGCTTCCTGGAATGGGCAAGCCCACAGTGCCCGCTTTGCTGCCAATTTGCACCTCTCCTGAAGGATTGAGCAGAATGTCTGGTAGATTGACACTGACCACCGGAGTGGTTTCGGTAGCACCATATCCTTCATAGATGTCTTTGCCAAATTTGATTTTAAACTCCTTTTTGACTTCAGGGTCCAGGCGCTCAGCACCAGAAATGACAAGACGGAGCGATTGAAACATCATCGGTAGGACTTTATGGCTACGGGTGTACATCCTTAAAAATGTTGAAGTACCAAAAAGGATAGAGACTTGATGCCGTGAAACCAGGCTTCCCACCGTTTTCACATCCGTTGGATCGGGTTGACAAACAAAGGGAATTCCTTCCAATAGTGGTAAAAGTGTGGTGACGGTCAAACCAAAGGCATGGAAAAGAGGTAATGAATTCAAAACCACATCATCCTTTTGTGGATTCAATAGTCCACATGTCTGTTTAATATTGCTCAAAATATTCAAATGCGTTAGTTCGATTCCTTTGGGCATCCCTTCACTGCCACTGCTGAAGAGGATGGCCGCAGTCTGATGAATTCCGACTTGCTTGGTATAAAAGAAACGAAGCGCAAAAGCAGGCAACAGTTTGGCCTGAAGCATGGTGGTGATGAGACTTGCTTTGGAAATTTCCTTTTTGATGTCCTCCAGATAAACGATATGAGCTTGTTCCTGAAGAGGGGCCAGGTCGATTCCACGTGCATTCAGTTTTTTGATAAAAAGACGAGACGTCAGAATAGTTCGAATATTGCCATGCTTTAGACAATTTCCCACCGTTTCCAGTGAAGAGGTGTAGTTGAGGTTGACAATGGTTTTGCCCAACATCAATGTGGATAAGTTGGCAATGACACCTCCTGCCGATGGAGGAAGCAGGATGCCTACATTTTGCTCGTCTTTTAAAATAGTATTCAACTTTCTGGAGAAAACCATAGTCGCTGTTAATAATTTGCTGTAGCTGAATGTAGTACCGTCTCCTTCTTTCAAACACACCTGGCTTCCACACTTTTTTGCGGTTTGTATCCAGGTCGCTGGTAAAGGAGAAAGGGTTTGAATGTATTGGTTCCAGGCATGAATGGAGGTTTCCAGCACGGATTTCTTAACATCGGAAGCATTGCTTTCTGTCGGAATACTTTTGCCAAACTCAACGGTGATCAGGCGTTTGCTTCCTGAGATAGAGCCATTTCGGTATTTGTGGGAAGCATAGGAATAAGAGCTACCCCACAAACCATGCAGATAAAATGGGACAATAGTAGCTTCTGTCCCTTTGACAGCTTTCTCAAACCCTGTCCGAAACGTGCCCAAGTGACCACTGTGACTGATGTGCCCTTCCGGAAAAAGAGCAACGACTTCTCCATCATTGAGGGCTGTTTTGATCAATTCCAGAGAATTTCGACTACCGTTTTGGGCGATTGGAATCACATGGAATGAGTTCAAGAACCAGCGTAAATACCACTTTTCATAAATGGAGCGCAGCATCACAAAACGAATGGGGCGTGGACAGGCAATCTGTAAAATGGCCCAATCGAGCCAACTGACATGATTGCCGAGTAGTAGAACACCACCAGAAGAAGGAATGCTTTCTAATCCGTTCACCTGTATCCTGTATCGGAAAGAAAACAATCCCCGCACCAGATAACGCAAAAAGTCCAGAGGAAGTTTGGATATGGCATAGGCGCTGCCCGCTAAAGTGATGATGGCCATCAAATTGATGATAGATTGGTTCGATAGGCCAATGACTGCCAAAATCATAGACCCTGCCAAAAAAATCAACATCACTATATTTTGTACAAAATTGTTAGAG
>JANQHV010000444.1 GCA_028282505.1 SAR324 cluster bacterium
CTCTGGAATTGGATTAATCAATGCATCAGCATCGAATTCCAGATACAACGAAGGCACCCAACGAGCTAAAGGACTGGCAGGGTCTCCCCACTGCTGTGCCAGGCGGCGAATCTGTTGCCAAACAGCAGAAACCTCGCAAGCATGGTTCAGCCAAGGGTCCTTTTCCCATCCAGCCAATCGAGCTCTCCCTCCGTTGCACGGAGTTACTTCAGCAATCCAATCCACGCATTCATCGTCAGATTTCAGGCGACATTCCAGTTCCACATGGTTCCAAACAACCGGTGAGGTTTGCCTGAGTTGATTGAGTGGTGCCAACGCTCCCTCGCTCACCAGTTCTTTTTCAAAATTTTGATCAATTGTTCTGATCAATGTGTCGTCGGATAACATCATCATTGTGGATTTTCTCTCATTCCATCAAAAAATTGAGTCATTCCCCAGAAATCGTGTAGACATATTTCTTGAAAAGCAACTTATGCAATGTCATGGAAATGAGAAATTAACTATCAGACAAATAGCAAAATACTTGTACTAAGAAATTAATATTTCCATCACGTGATTCAATTTCAATCTACCTTCTAACGCTTTTTCTTTAGTTATCGAGTTATTTGGTATAGCAGAAAGAGCAGTTTTCAATAAGATGTCACGGATCATCAACAAATCAAACCAACCATAATGTTGTTTTTGTACAGTTGCAAGAAGGGCTGAAATACCAGAAAGAATAGGTGTTGTAAAGCTTGTGGCTGAAAAATAAGATACAGTCGAAGGGTTCATTGTGACTGTAGCACCTAAAATATCCTCACCAGGAACTAAAATGCCATTTTTTTTATAAACGGCTCCCCAGTTGCTGAATTTTGAAGCTGTTCCTTTTGAATCCATGGAGCCTACTGCTAACACAGTGGGTAAAACAGCGGGAATATAGGATAGTTCTTGGCCATCATTTCCTGTAGGAGCAATAATGAGGCACCCCTTCTCCTCACAAGCTTTAACCGCTTTGTGCAGAGATGGATGAATGTTCTCTCGTAGACCCCGTTCTCCCCCACTACAATTAATGATATGTGCTCCATAGGATAGAGCTAATTCGATTGCACGTGCCAATTCTTCTTGAGTACAACTACGTAATTTCCCGTTCTCTGACTCTTGATATATTGGAAGAATTAATCCTTGGCAATTAGGGGAAATTCCAGTAATTGGTCCATCAGGGTTTCCAAAAATGATACTGGTTATAGCGGTTCCATGATGCGATCTTATTTTTTTACTTAAATTGAGTTGATCAATTTTTCTCAGTTTCGCATCTTTCAAGGACGTATGTTTCAAATCAACGGGACCATCTAAAACAGCGATACAAATTTCTCTGTCTCCCTTTGTAACAGTCCATAATTCTTTAAGACTGGTGATCTTGTCTAGATTGTGGGTGGTTTTCATAAATTTTCGTTTGTAAATCACCTTACTTCACGTTCTTGATTGGGCCAGAATTTTATCATTTCAAAAACTTCGATATGCTTTGTGGAGACAAGTCGCAAAGAGACTTAAATGGAGAGAAATTTTGGATCGGAAGTTTTGGTAATACCCAGTTGCCTTTAAAAAGTGACAACTGATTTTATCTTGCTCACCTTAATCCTCTCCCGGAAAAAGAGAGAGGAGATGTTTTCAATTCCAGCAATTCCTAGATCACGGCACTGATGCCAAAAGTTTCTGGGTAGACCGTCAACAAGATCAGGATCACCACCTGAATGGCAATAAAAGCAACGGCCCCCTTGTAGATATGAGTGGTCTTCACATCGGGGGGAGCCACTCCTTTCAGGTAAAACAAACTGAATCCAAAAGGAGGGGTTAAAAAAGAGGTTTGCAGATTGAGAGCAATTAAGATGGCAAACCAGACTGGATTGATACCGATGGCTTCAGAAATAGGAACCAAAATGGGGACAATGATGTAGGAAATTTCGATAAAATCGATGAAAAAGCCTAAAATCAGAATAGCCAGCATCGACAGAATGATGAAACCCCATTTCTCACCAGGAAGTTCGAGCATGAATTCTTCCACGATGGCATCTCCTCCAGTATAAGTGAAGACCATTGAAAATGCGGTCGCTCCAATCAAAATACCAAACACCATTGCTGTGATTTTGACCGTCTCCAGGGCACTGTCCTGTAGCATCTTCAGTGAAAAGGAACGATACATCCAGGCCAAAAGTATCGCACCAACGCCCCCAACGGCAGCAGATTCGGTTGGTGTGGCAATCCCTCCGAAGATGGAACCCAGTACCAAAATGATCAACACCAGCGGAGGAATAATGGCTTTGAGGGCTGTGATGACTTGCTGCCCCTTTGATCCGGCAGAGTCTTCAAGCACAATAGAAGGCGCAGAATCTTTCTTAATGTAAGCATACAAAACAATGTAAATGATGTAGGCGCCCACCAGGGTAAGTCCTGGCCAAAAGGCTGCTTTGAACAGATCACCAACAGGGACCTGGAATACATCTCCCAGGATAATCAACACAATGGAGGGGGGGATGATCTGACCAAGAGTACCTGCCGCACAGATCGTACCCGTAGATAATGCCTTGTCATATTTATATTTGAGCATCACCGGAAGGGAGATCACTCCCATTGCCACAACACTGGCACCCACCACACCTGTTGATGCCGCCAACAAGGCCCCCACCAGAATCGTACTGATTGCCAATCCGCCTTTGATCTCACCAAAAAGGAAGGCCATCGATTCCAACAGACGCTCCGCCAGTCTGGTTTTTTGCAGCACAATCCCCATATAGATAAACAGAGGAATGGCCATCAGAATGGTATTGTTCATAATCGACCAGATGCGATGTGGCATGAAGGCAAACATGTCTTTTCCCAACAATAAGCCTTCCCATACGGAACCTTCTCCGGCAATTTCAACAACCCCAGCAATCAAACCAAAAATAACGGAGACTGCTCCAAAGGTAAAAGCCACCGGAAAACCGAAGAGCAGCATGAACAACGCAACGAAAAACATGATAATTCCAATCATCTCCCCCTCCCTTCTTGTTGTATCAGGTTCTCAGAAATACCACGAAAGCGGTTAATGTTTTTAATCACCACACCCACAGTCACCCAAACCAGCAGGAAAAAAGAAAAAGGCAACAACGCCTTGATGATCCATCGGTGAGTCAGTCCCCCTGGGTCACCACTAATTTCTCCTGTCTCATAGGCTTCCATCACAAAATCGATGGAACCGAATGCAATGAGCAAAGAAAATGGAATCAAAAAAACGAGAGATCCGATGATATTGATCAATGCTTGTTTTTTAACACTGAGGTTGTCATAAATCACGTCCACACGAACATGACCGTCTTCCTTGAGCGAGTACGAAATTCCCAATAAAAACACGATAGAGAAAAGATGCCACTCTAATTCCTGCAAAGCAATCGAGCCACTTTTAAAAAAATATCGCATAATCACATCGTAAAATACGTTGAATAACATCAAAATCATGGTCCAGGCGGTGACTTTGCCAATTTGGTCGGCAAAGCGATCAAAAAAGTCTTCTAGTTTCAACAACATTTTTATCCTTCCTTCAATGCATTTAGCCCAAATTGTAGATGTGACCAGGACGTTGAATACATTGCAATTACAGTGAGTCTATATGGAAAATAACATTTCTCGTCATCCCCAGGGCGAGTACTTGGTGGATAGAGTGAGGGTGACGAGAAACTTGAGGAGAGCCCCTTTTAGAGATTGTCTTTCAAGTAGGCAAAATCAGAAATCTGTGTCCAGCTCCTGGCTTTTTGCATATAAGCTTTTTGAGAATCCAATATTTCCTTAAGCATGGGACTTTTGGCTGTTTTTTCTGCCAGGAGTTCTTCATTGGCCTCCCTCATTGCTTTCATGATTTCAGCAGGAAACGTTCTGACTTTGATATTGGGATAATCGGTTTTGATCTTTGCCCAGGCTTCACTACTCATGTGATAGTTTTGGATATACATATCATAAGCAGAAAGCTTCATGGCTACTGTTAAGATTTCTTTATTTTTATCTGAAAGTTTATCGAATTTTCGTTTATTTACCAAAAACTGAAGTTCTGTGGCAGGTTCGTGCCATCCTGTGTAATAATAAGGTGCAATTTTATGAAATCCCATGGCGATGTCCATGCCCGGGCCAACCCATTCCAGTGCATCAATGGTTCCTCGTTCCAGGGACATATACAGTTCACCAACCGCAATATTGGTCACTGTTAATCCTAATTTAGCCATTACCTCACCGGCAAATCCTGGAATTCGCATTTTCAAACCTTTCAAATCGTCCAATGTATTGATTTCCTTGGCGAACCATCCTCCCATTTGAGCACCGGTATTTCCTCCAGGAAACGAAAGAACTTTATGTTTCTCATAGGCTTTCTGCATCAACTCCATGCCACCACCATAGTAAAACCAGGAATATTGTTCATTGGTTGTCATACCGAACGGCATTGTGGTGAGTGACAATAACGCAATGTCCTTGCCTTTCCAGTAATATGAAGCAGAATGAGCCATATCGTATTGCCCCAATTTGACCATATCCAAAACACCAAATGGTGATTTGTGTTTATTAGAGGAATCAATGCGAATTAAAAACTTGCCACCGCTCATTTTTTCAACCATCTCGGCCATTTGCTTAGGGGCGTCTGTGAAGGGAGGAAGATTGGTTCCCCAGGTCATGGCTAGTTTCCATCTTACGGTTTTTTCTGCTGCATTTGCTGTGATAACAGGCAGTACAAAAGCACAAACAGCGATGACTGTCACTAATTTACGCCAAACCAGACTTAACGATCTCATTTTGTCTCCTATGTTTATGTTTGAATTGAAATCAGAACTTTCCTGAATTTTTTAAACAGATTGAAAATACTTCAATTTACTTTTTCGGATCGGATCGTCTTATTTGATCCAATTCGTAAAAAATAACTGAAGTTGATCTCACTGTATAACATTTCAGAAGGTTGTAAATAGAAAGGCCGGTGAGCGGTAGGATTCAATCAGTAAGCGGTCAATAGGGGAATTATACGGTAAGCTAATCGCTTCTCAAACATGCATTTCCAAATATTCATTTCCCATTCAAGTAATCATTCATTTTAATGTTTCTATATTGTCATTTTGGCACAAGTGTTATATTCTAGCACTTATAAATGACTAATTTTGAATTAAGGAGGTTATCATGTCATCAGTCGAGAAGAGATTTCAAACAAGAATGCCTTATCATGTCCATGAAAAATTAACAGAAGCAGCAGAGATATTGGGATCAACGTTAAATCAATTTATTATCCAATCAGCATTAGAAAAAGCTAATGCAACACTAGAACAAGAGAGAATATTACGGTTAACTTTAAAAGACGCAGAGGTATTTTTTGAAGCACTTGAGAATCCGCCACAACCGAACGAAACTTTAATAAAAGCAGCACAAGAATATAAAAAGGAGTTTGGTGATGAGGTTTGAGGAACTGGATCGTTCTCACAACCGTGAAGGATTCGATTGCGGAGAAAATGACTTAAATTCTTTTCTCAAGAATCTCGCCCGTCAGAACCTGCAAAAAGGATTGTCTCGGACATTTGTACTAGTGGATGAAAAAATACCTGAAGAGATATTAGGATTTTACACGCTCAGTATTTTTGAGGTTACAGCCAGAAAATTACCAGCAAAATTTTCTAAAAAATATAAAGGGCAACTGCCAGCTGTAAAATTAGCAAGACTTGCAGTCGCTATAGGTAAACAAAATCATGGCTTAGGCAAGCATATGATCATCAATGCTATAAAAAAAGTTATCACTATTTCTGAGAATGCAGGAATAATGGGATTTTTTGTAGATGCAAAGAATGTGAGTGTGAAAGAGTATTATCAAAAATTTGGTTTCATTCCTTTACCTGAACACCCATTGGAATTATTTTTACCAATAGCGACAATTAGGCAGATGGATTTAGAAGTATTTCAAACAACTTGAAAATAGCAAAAGATCACAAAGTCAGTGTAAAGTTACCTGTTGAGCACTACCTTCTTTTTCTTTTTATAAAGATTAATAAATGGAGCTTCTATTATTGAATACGTAATGACGCTGAAAAGGAATGTCAAACCGATACTCAAGCAGGATATCAACCACATTTTTCCAAGTGTAATGGATTCTATCAATCCCAACAGTTTAACATCTTTCTGGACAATTGCTGTTGCCAGAAAGATAAATGGGAATTGAAACAAGTACATTGAATAAGAAACACGAGCCACTGGATAGAGCAAAGCTGAAGAGAAAAAACGAGCACATGGTTTGGATAAACCAATGGGAAATAACGACGCAAGCAGCAGGAACGCGACACCACCACTGAAAACATTTCTGTTGATGGATAAGTAAATCAGATTCAGGTTTTCATTGAAATCTATATTGTACTGCGAGTTGATGTTATGGTAGGGGACAGAAGCACTTAGTATAATGATACTGATGGATACAAGCAGTGCCAGATTGAAACCCATTGGGTTCTTTTTTATTAAATCAGTAATTTTTTTATGGTGATATTTTCTTAAATAAGCGGCTAAAATTCCCAGAATAAATGGTCCAAAGCGAGTATACAGGTTTCCGTAAATAGCTTCCGCAAATCGTGCCACAATTGGACCTTTATAAAGAGCAAGATCGCAAAGACGGGTTTGATACAAAACAGGTTCAGATAAAAACACCAGCATTCGTATCAACGATGACACCAGAAACAGCCCAATCAGAAATGTAATTTTATGTTTGATTCGATTGAAAGCGTAGAGGATAAAAAACGGCATTATTAAATAGAACTGCATCTCAACGGTTATCGTCCAGGTGTATTGCAGTATCATTTTGTCCAGAGGCAGGAAGTTATCAATAAAAAGGAGATGTGCCAGAATATAGATCGGATCTTTTTTGCTGATAATGAGGGTGACAACCAGGAGAATGAAATATGTCGGCATTATTCTCAGAAAACGCTGGAAATAGAAGCGACCCTTTCGGATAGTGTTCCACTGGTCATATTCATCGAATAGTTTGCTGCTGATCAAAAAGCCTGAGAGAAGGAAAAAGATGTCCACACCTTTATCCCCTTGCCATATCCAGTTGAAGACAAAGGGAATTTCATCGATAAAGTCAATGAGTTGTTCTTCCCTATTTTTAAAGAGAGAGAATAATGCATAAAAACAATGGAAAACAATCACAAGCATGATAGAAATTGCCCGAAATCCGTCCAGTTGCGGGGTTTGCCACTCTGGGCGAACAAACACACTTTTGAAGTTACTTTTTATTTCTTGAAATAGAATATTTTTCATGGGGTTATTCAATTCGACTTTGATGTTTGTATTAACCCTTTCAATCAAAAGTTCACAAAAAAGATACACTTTTACTAATGCAAAATTAAATAGCTTCTGGCTCCATTCTAATTTCGCCACAAGGGCATTCACTCACACACATGCCACAACCCTTGCAGTAATCATAATTGAATTCAAAGCGTTTACCAGGTCCAAGCTTGATGATTGCATTGTCCGGACAAACCGCATAGCAATTATCACATTCAAAACAATTTCCGCAAGAAAGACAACGTCTTGCTTCCAGTTGGGCATTGTCTTCGGTGTAGTCACGAAGAACT
>JANQHV010000458.1 GCA_028282505.1 SAR324 cluster bacterium
TCTTTAAAAAATTTCTCAGAATTTTGAAAAAAAAGAGCTTGTAAAACAAGCACAGGTGCATGTTTTGATAGATATGCATGGTTTAGTATTTGTCAAAAAAACATGGAACATAGGCCCAAATAGACTGTTATTACAGTTTAATGCGTTCAAATTTATGCCTAGTTTATAATTTTAAAGAAAATTATAAGGATTGATGTCAATAGTTACACGATCTTCAGGATGGGAGGAAAAAGAAATTGATTGATTGAAAACCATCTGGAAAGCACGATGAATTTTTTTGATGTGAGACGCTTTTAAAATAATCATCCAACGAAAGCGTTTATTGATTTTTTTGATTGGTGCTTCAAAAGGAGGCGTATAATGGAAATCAATATGTTGAAGTGTGGATAGTTTATCATGGAATTGATAAGCGATAGCTTGAGCACGATTTTCTTTTGGACTGCTAAAGAGGACAATTGCTAAATTGCAATAGGGAGGAGCATCTAAGTGTTTCCTTATGTTCAGTTCTTTGATCTTGAATTGTTCAAAATCATACGCTTTGGTATAATATAAACTATGATGCTGAGGATTGTAAGTTTGGATGAATACTTCACCAGGTAGGTCACCACGACCAGCCCGTCCTCCAACTTGAGTCAGGATTTGAAACGTTCGTTCAGCTGAACGAACATCAGGAAAATTCAAAGACAAATCTGCTAAAATAACTCCTACTAAAGTGATTTTTGGAAAGTCATGTCCTTTTGTAACAAGCTGTGTGCCAACGATAATATCCACGTCATGATTGCGAATTTGATTCAGCATCTGCCCTAAACTAAATTTGCTATGCAACGTATCACGATCCAATCGTAAAACACGAGCCTCAGGAAACATCACACGCAGTTCAGATTCGATTTGTTCTGTTCCTATCCCTAATATTTTTAGTTGATCAGCATGGCAGCTTGGACAGTGTTTAGGGACTGGATTCGTATGATTGCATTGATGACAGTTCAACAATCCAACATTTTGATGATAAACCAAGCTGAGGCTACAGTTTGGGCAGGTTATGGCTTCTTGACATATTTCACATTGAACTAAAGATGCATAACCACGTCGATTTAAAAACAAAAGAGTTTGTTCATTCCGTTGTAACCGTTGACGAATTGCTTCAACGAGTTGGACTGAGAAAAAGTAACATCCTTTTTGCCGGAGGCAATTTTTAAGATTGATCAATGACACTTCTGGCATTGGAGATTGATGAATGCGGGTGGGAAGGGTCAATAGATGAAATTTGTCAATCAGTGTATTGTAACAAGATTCTAGAGAAGGGGTTGCAGAGCCTAAAATAACAGTTGCCTGAATGCGATATCCTCTATAAACAGCAACATCTCGTGCATTGTACCGAGGAGTTTCTTCTTGTTTGTAAGATGAATCATGCTCTTCATCTACAACGATTAATCCTACATTATCCAGGGGGGCAAATATCGCACTCCGGGCTCCGATCACGATAGGGGCCTTCTTCTGTACGACTCTGGACCATTCGTCAAAACGTTCTCCATCACTCATTCCACTGTGCAAAACAGCAATTTTATCTCCAAAACGCGAACGAAAGCCGTCTACTAATTGAGGAGTGAGCGAGATTTCTGGAACTAAAATCAAGCATTGTTTCTCTTTAATTAAAGCAATTCGGACAGAGTGGAGGTAAATTTCAGTTTTTCCACTACCAGTTACTCCATGTAGTAAAAAAGTGTTGTATTTCTCATGCTCAATTGAATCTTTTATTACATGATAAGCCTGTTCTTGATCGGTGTTAAGTTTTTGAAAAGGTTGAATGGGAGGTAACCCATTTTGTAAAAATTGCCGATAAACACGCTTTTCGAAAATTTCAATAACGCTTTCTTCTTTCAATTGTCTAATGACTTGTGCGGGCTTTGGAATAAGATCTTTTAACTGAGATAAAGAAATTTCCTGATGTTCTTGCAGCAATAGCAAAATTTTTTCTCGCTTAGTTTGCTGACGGCGAGTGTGTTTTTTAGTTAAAAGAGGGGGATTGATTAGACGCGCCCAGCGTTCCATTTTCGGTTTATTTTTCTTATTAACTAACGTTTTATTAGATACAATTTCTTTATTTTCCAGCCACAGTGCCAACTGTTTTTGATCGGCTTTAGATGGTGAAGCATGCCGCCAATCATGAATAGTCCAGGAGGGCTGACTTATAACCAACTGCTGAAGAGGAGAGTTAAGATTTTCCAGGCCACTAAGCTGGTTTCCGGGAATATTGCGATGGTAAGTGGTATTGACTTGAATATTCAATCCTCCAGGAATAGCACCACTCAACACTTCTCCCCAGCTACAGAAATAATATTCAGCTACCCAATGGGTCAACTCCAGAAGCTGTTGAGAAAATACTGGTTCTTCATCCAGAGGTGATTCAACTTGCTTAAGGTTAGCAAATTCAGAAGATGATTTGATTTTTACAACGACACCAATTTTTTTGTGTGGTCCAAAAGGAACGAGCACTCGAATGCCGATTTGAGGAGTATGAAGTAGTGTGGATGGCCATTCGTAATCAAAATTCTGACGAAGTGGTAAATTCAGGGCTACTTCGATAATCATAATCGATTTATTCTTCCAGGCCGATCAAGCGATTTTTGAGGATCTGAAGTTTGTCTCTCAAATCAGCGGCATGTTCAAAATTAAGTGCAGCAGCAGCTTCAAACATTTCTTTTTCGAGTGCTTTAATCTGTGATTCTAGTTGGGCAGTTGTATGGTAGGTTGCTTCTACCTCAGCAACCATTGCAGCTTGTTCTGCAGATACCAGTGAATCTTGAAGACGCTTGTAAATGGTTTTAGGGATGATACAGTGGTGTTGATTATATTCCATCTGTCGGATTCTTCGTTGGTCCGTAATTTTAATGGCAGTCTTCATGGAATCAGTAATTCGATCAGCGTACATGATGACCATACCGTTGGCGTTGCGGGCAGCACGCCCAATAGTTTGTATCAGTGAAGTTGTTGATCGTAAAAATCCTTCTTTATCGGCATCAAAAATTCCAACCAAAGAAACTTCGGGTAAATCCAGACCTTCTCTGAGTAAATTGATACCAATTAAAACGTTAAATTCACCTGCACGAAGATCATGGATTATTTGAGTACGTTCAATGGCATCAATATCAGAATGCATGTAACGTACAGCAATTCCTAGATCCTCGTAGTATTCTGTCAAATCTTCAGCCATTCGTTTTGTCAATGTAGTAATCAGAACACGTTCATTTGATTCAACACGTGTGTGGATTTCATCGAGCATGTTATCTACCTGTCCCATCATAGGACGCACTTCTACGATTGGATCTAGTAAGCCTGTAGGCCGTATCACCTGCTCGACTACAGCGTTGTCTTTATGGCTCAATTCATATAGACCAGGGGTTGCAGAAACATAGATTCGTTTTTGTCGTGTTTGCTCAAATTCTTCAAATTTGTAAGGGCGATTATCCACTGCTGATGGCAAGCGAAATCCATAGTCAACCAATGTTGTTTTTCGTGAACAATCTCCGGCATACATACCTCGAATTTGTGGAATCGTGACATGGCTTTCGTCAATAAAAATTAAGGCATCCCGTGGAAAATAATCAACCAGTGTTGGTGGTGCTGATCCTGGGTTTCGGCGCTGTAATATTCTGCTGTAATTCTCAATACCTTTACAAAAACCTGTTTGTTCGAGCATTTCAAGATCGTACTCTGTGCGTTGCTTGAGTCGCTGATACTCAACCATTTTATTTTCTTGATCAAACTTAGCCAACTGTTCTTTCAATTCTTTGCGTATCATTTTTAGCGTGGTAGGCATTCTCTCTGCAGGAGTGACATAATGAGAATTAGGATAAATTGCAATTCGGGACAAATGGTCTTGTTTTTTACCAGTCAAGGGATCGAATTTAGTCAATTGTTCAACCTCATCCCCAAACAATTCGATGCGAATGGCATAGTCCGATTCTGCCATGAATATTTCAATCACATCACCACGAACACGAAATGCACCTCGATGGAAATCAAAGTCGTTTCGTTCGTACCGAAGTTCAATCAATCGTTCAAGTATAGTGGCTCGGGGAATATTATCTCCTTCTTTAAAAAATAGCATCATTTCTCCGTATTCTTCGGGAGAGCCCAGACCATAGATACATGAAACACTGCTGACAATAATAACATCTTCGCGCTCAAGGAGAGATCGAGTTGCTGATAGACGCAAGCGATCTAATTCGTCATTAATGGAAGTATCCTTTTCAATGTATAAATCCCGCTTTGGGACATATGCTTCTGGTTGATAATAGTCATAAAAACTAACAAAATATTCAACCGCATTACTGGGAAAAAAGTCTTTAAATTCATTAAATAACTGAGCAGCCAGAGTTTTATTATGAGCAATAATTAAAGTAGGTCGCTGCATTTTCTGGATTATATTGGCCATCGTAAAAGTTTTGCCGGAGCCAGTGATACCTAACAGAACCTGGTGTTTTTTGTTTTGTTGCAGACCATCCACTAAAGCTTCAATGGCTTGTGGCTGATCGCCAGTAGGTTTAAAATCTGCTTTCAGTTCAAATTGAGGCATGAGATGTCATGATGGAGAAAGGTGTGAAAGAGTGGTTCATAGATCTAAAACGTCAGGAGGCCATTGGATGTCATGATTATCATATTCCACTTGTAGCACATACAATCCATAAGGAGGAGCTGTTTTTCCACTTTGGCGGCGGTCTTTACTGGTGAGAATGCTGAGGATGGAATCTGGGTGAAAACGATGTTCACCAACAGCAACAAGAGTGCCTACAATGATACGTACCATGTGCTGTAAAAAGGAGTTCGCTTTGATTTCGATACAGAGAGATGCGGCAGAAGTGTTTAATGGATAAATAGTCAACTGGTGGATTGATTTCACAGGAGACGGCGAAGAGCACTGGGAAGAACGAAATGCCGAAAAATCATGTTCACCAATAAAACTTTGCGCAGCCTGCTGCATGGCTACCAAATCAAGGGGTTTGCGAATCCACCAGCTATAATGAGTTGCAAATGGCGTTGGGTAAGGCTTATTATAAATAAGGTAGCGATAAAGCTTTGCTGTAGAGCTGTGACGAGCATGAAAGTCAGAAGGAACTTCCTGCACACACTTAATAACGATACTAGTAGGCAGGACTGCATTGAGAGCCAAACGCCATTTTTCTGGTGAGAAATTAATATCAGAAAAAAAGCTTGCTGTTTGGTTCAACGCATGAACTTTTGCGTCAGTACGTCCAGCCCCAAACACCCTCACAACTTTTCCTATGACAGTTGCAATCGCGTTTTCAAGTTCAGCTTCTATCGTATTGTGATGCTTTTGCACTTGCCAACCATGATAGTTGAAGCCATCATATGACAAAAGCAAAAGCCAATTACTCAAATGGGATGTGTGTTCCAAAGAAGTTAACTATGCAGGATCAGTTGGCAATTGCTCGATCCACCATTTCTTTGATTTTCTGGGGACTGTTTCCTGTGAACATGTCTGCTTGCTCACCATTTTTAAACAGCATTACAGTGGGGATACCACGGATTCCATAGCGTGCAGAAATTGCCTGATTATTGTCTACATTGACTTTACAGACTTTAACTTGTCCATCGTATGTTGTTGCCATTTCATCAATAGTAGGGCCTAATGCCAGACAAGGACCACACCATTCTGCCCAGAAGTCAACCAATGCTAACCCGGACTTTATCTCTTCATCAAAATTTGCATCTGTCAAGTGAATCACTTTATCAGCAGCCATAATCACTCCTTAGATTAATATTTCCATATTTAGCTGTAGAATACCTATTTTTACATGAGAAAAGGGTTGAAAACAAGTTTTTAAAATTATTCTTTAATTTCAATTATTTAGATTGCTGTATTTATTCTTTGTGGATTGTTGCTATTGTAGAGGAGGTTTTTAATTTTTTTTCAAAAAAATATTCAGCAGCCCGATAAGAACTGCGGACCAAAGGTCCAGAGGCTACATATTCAAAACCCATTTGATAGCCAATATCAGCCAGTTCGTTAAATTCATCTGGATGTACAAAGCGGCAAACTTTTAACTTGGTAGGATCTGGTTGTAGATACTGCCCTAATGTCAAAAAATCTACATCCATTTTACGTAAGTCTTCCATGGTTTTGATTATTTCATGGTGAGCTTCTCCCAATCCCAGCATCAAGGATGATTTGGTATAAATGCTCTTTTTTTGCTGTTTAATATATTGCAAAACATTCAATGATTGTTGATATCCTGCCCGTGGGTCTCGGACCAGATGTGTTAAACGTTCGACGGTTTCAACATTATGGCTAAGCACATGGGGTGTTTCGTCAATAACGTGCTGGACAAGGCGCGTAATACCACAAAAATCTGGAATTAACATTTCTATTAATAAGCCTGGATTTTTTTGTTTTACCGCTCTGATCGATGCAGCAATATGAGAGGATCCCTGATCGGCTAAATCATCTCGATTGACACAAGTAATAACTACATACTTTAAGTTCATGCTAAAAATGGTGTTTGCCAGTTTACGGGGTTCTTCTGTATCCAAAGCAGGGGGGGTACGGGTTGTCCGAACCGAACAAAAACGACAACCACGAGTACAAGTTTTTCCCATCAACATAAATGTTGCAGTTCTTCCATTCCAGCATTCTCCGATGTTAGGACAACGGGCTTCTTGACAAACAGTGTTGAGGTGAAGAGTGGAACTTCTTTCTTTTAGCCAATTATAATTTTCTCCATGAGGCATGGAGACTTTGAGCCATGGAGGCTTTGGTGTGCGAGAAAGTTTTTGTTTTGAAGTAGGTAGCATGATTCAAATATTAGAAAGATTTGTCTGATTATCTATTTAAGGGAAGAGGATGTGGTTTTGGGTTCAGTGTTCTTAGTAATTTTTTCAAGAAATTTTTTAAACTTGGGATTATTGGGTTCTAATCGCAAAGCTTCTTTAAGCATAATTTGAGCATTTTTCAGATCTTTTTGTTGCCAGTAAAGCAGACCTAAATTCCACCATGCCGTCGCATATTTGGGATGTTGACGGGTTAAGGTTTCTAAAAAGTTTTGTGCTTCCTTGTATTGCTTCAATTTAATGAGAACAGTGCCTAGTCGGAGTAAAGCCAGTGGGTGTTTAGGGTTTAACAGCAGTGCTTGTCGATAATATTGTTCTGCTGATTGATAGGATTTTTGATGTTCATGAGCTAAACCCGTGTATAGCAACACTTGTTCATTTTCAGGGAATTGTTCGATGAGCAGGTTCAAGGATTGTAAAGCTTGGTCATATTTCTTTTGAGCTAACAAAATACGGGCAAGATAGAGTTTAGGCTGAAGTTCGTCAGGATTTTGAGAAAGAGCCATTTCAAAACTTTCTTGGGCTGGTTGCCATTGTTTTTGCCGAAAGTAGTTTTGCCCTGCTTCTAGTGATAATTGATAAATGTTCTTGATAGAAGTTTCTGAAGGGGTTTCAGATAGTAGTACTGGTTGATCAGACCATTTGGGTAAGATAGGAAGCAAAGCGGCATAGGAAAAGAAATTCCTATTAGCGAAAGTGGGATAATTTCTCAAAAAAGGATTATCTTCCAGGCCTTTGAGGATGTGTTTTTTTTGCTCTTCAGCATTTTGTCCAATTGTCAGTCCATATAAAATTTTGGCGATGGAATTTTGAGAGTTATTGGCATGTGCGATAACAGATTCCGTTTTGGCACTGACTTGATCATCTTGAAAGTAATAAATATGTGCGAGTAAAGCATGGTGCTGGTCGTTTTGAGGATCCAGTTGTAGGGCTTCTTTGATGGTTAATTCTGCTTGTTGCAAAAGTGATTTATTGGTTTGTTGCTGTGTCCATTCAAATAACAATAAGGCTGCCAGCTCGGGGTAGATGAGACGTGCAATTTCTGGATAGTGGCTCAATAATGCTTCTAATTCCTCTTTATATTGTTGCCACTCTTCTGTGCCAAATGGTTTATAGGGTTGTAATTTCCAGGAATAGAATGCTGCAAGGCTTTCCCAGGTATAATTTTGTGGATATGGTGTGATATTGGCAAGGTGGGGAAGTGGCTCTGATAGAATTCTAATGAGATCAAAAGTTGCACTATCGGGTGTTTTCCAAGATAGTTTGCCCTGAAAACTGGTTTGTTGAAGAGATATGTTTTCATCAATATAAAAAACAATGCCTGTGATAGAAGCATGATTTAATACTTTTTGAACATTTACGCGTAGCACTTGATGGAGGTGCATACGGTTCAGTAGGGATGCATCTACTGAGTGTCTAGTTGTTAAGTCCAACTGTTTGGACCAAAGTTGCATCACTTTGGCTGGGCGAACAGATGCCTTATGAGACAAAATAAGTTGGTGTGTCAATTCCTCTTGAAGAAAAACACCAGCCCAGTCGAGTTGTTTTACTGGATAATCGAATTGGAGTGGGAGAATGCCTAAGACTGGTCGAGAATTACCAAAGCACGGAAAAAAACAGCCTAAGCAAAAGAAGCCCACACAAAATGCCGATATATACCGTCGAAATGCAGTCATAAATCGACGAGGGCCTCCTAACAAGTCATGATAAAATAAAAACGATTGATGTTACGCAGAGAAGCTTTGCTCACTGGGACCATATTCTGTAGTGGTGGAATGTGCTTCAATATTCTCTTCTGAATCATCTGAATCGTCTTCCAGTTCTTCAAATTTACCAATCAAATTGGTTAATTTTTCTTCCCATTGTGCACGTGCCTCTTTTAAGGCATCATTTTCTGCTGTTAATTCTAAGATCTCTTCTTTGAGGAGCTCAATCATTTCAACAGCATTTTCAACTTTTTCTTCCAGTTTTTTGAGTAAATCTTCAGACATAGATCATTTCCTTATGATTTCAATGTTAAGATTGATAAATGATGAATGATAGAAATTCATGGATTAGCAATATTTACGGAAAAAGTAAACAAGTTTGTCATTATTTCGCTTGTAAATGTATCAGCTAGCAATTCTTTTTCGTTTGGGATGCGAGATTTTTTTGACATTTTTTGGAAGAAGCTCCCATTTTTTTAAGATCGAGTCCAAAGCCAATGTGACAGATAATCCAGCATCTTCACGCTGTTGGTCGGGAGAGCCTTGAGCAATAAAAAAATCAGGAACTCCTAATGTTAAGGTCAGTGGACGAAGTGCATGTTCACTCAATGTTTCCAGAACACCACTGCCAAAACCTCCCTGGATGACGTTTTCTTCTAATGTGACAAGAAGTTTTACCATTTGACCGTATTTACAAATGATGTCTATATCCAAGGGCTTAACAAAACGAGCGTTGATGACAGCCACTGAGTATCCCCGTTCGTTTAATATTTTCGCAACTTCCCATGCTGTTTTCACCATAGTTCCCACAGCAAAAAGGGCAATGTCTTTGCCATCTTCCAGTACATCGGCTTTGCCCAATTCAATAGGGGAAATCAGGGATTCATTAAATTGATCTGTGTTGCCTCTTGGATATCGAACAGCAGAAGGTCCATCTTCATAATGATAAGCAAAGTCAATCATAGCTCGTAATTCCGCCCCATCTTTAGGAACCATGATGGTCATATTGGGAATCATTCGTAAGTACGTTAAATCAAAAACCCCTTGATGAGTTGGGCCATCTGCACCAACCAATCCTGCACGATCAATCATAAAACGAACAGGCAGATTTTGAATGGCGACGTCGTGTAGTACATGATCAATTGCCCGTTGTAAAAAGGTGGAATATATTGCCGCAAAGGGCTTGAGGTTGGTTGTTGCCATCCCGGCGGCAAATGTGACACAATGGCCTTCAGCAATGCCAACATCAAAAATTCGATCAGGATATTTTTCAAATAAGTGGAATATTCCTGAGCCGCTCAACATAGCAGGGCTAATACCGATAACATTAGGATCTTGATCCATCAATTCCTCAAGCTTATCCCCAAAAATTTGTGTATAACTTTTTTCGTTCGGATTGGTGTTCTGTTTTTTTATAAACTCACCACTTTCTGGAACGAATGGAGCAACTCCGTGGTATTTATTAGAATCATTTTCTGCGAAGGAATAACCCTTGCCTTTTTGAGTTAAGGCATGAATAACGATAGGACCTTTTAAATCTTTCACATGGCTTAGGATGTCCAGTAGATCGGGAATACTATGCCCATCGACAGGACCAAAATAACGCCAGCCCAGTTGCTCAAATAACATACCGGGCATGATGAAGGTCTTGATGGAGGCATTGAGTCGATACATTCCTGCACGAATGACTTCAGAAAATGGTATTTTACCTGCTAGATCCCATGCTTCGTCACGTAAACGATTGTATGGTTTAGAAGAGGTAACACGGGTGATGAGCTTGGAGAGGGCACCAACATTGGGGTCAATGCTCATCCCATTGTCGCTTAAAATCATGATCATGTTTTTGCCGAGATAGCCATTATGATTGAGGGCTTCGAAAGCGAGTCCTCCTGTGAGTGAGCCGTCTCCGATGACAGCAATAACATGCTGGTTTTGTTCATTGTGATCACGGCTGACTGCCATCCCCAGTGCGGCAGAAAGTGAAGTGGAGGCATGGCCTGCTCCAAAGTGATCGTAGGGACTTTCTTGAGGAGATAAAAACTTTTTGATGCCACCCTTTTGGGTTAATGTCTCGAACTGGCTATTTCGTCCAGTTAAGAGTTTGTGAGCGTAGGCTTGATGTCCCACATCCCATATGATGCGATCGGTACGAAAATCAAATAATTTGAACAAAGCAATTGTAATTTCAATTGAACCTAAAGAAGAAGCAAGATGGCCGCCGGTTTGACTGGTAACTTCTATAATTCGCTCTCGACATTCTTGTGCTAGTTGTATTAATTCTTCAAGAGTGAGATGATGGATATCATATGGATTAACAATAGAGTTTAATATACTTTTGACCATTACAAAATTATGATAGTGGGTGAGTACATTGAATCAAAAGTTTTTTATCATTTTTTATATTTTCTCACCTAGTCTCTGGGCAGCGATCCACTCCCTGGAGGAGAAGAATTTTAATGTTTAAAAACTTTTGACTCAATGTAGTGAGTGTCATAAAAGTGTTAAAACATCATTTATACACCTTTTTGATAAAGAGGTAAACCTTGTCTGAAGAAATTATTAGTCGATTGAAGCGGCTTCAATCGGATGTTAGAACTAGTAAGCGTCTGCCTGAACCAGTAATGGAAGCACATAAAGAGGTGCAGCATATCAACCAATTTGTAAAAAATTTTTTAAAAAAAGAAAATGAAGTGGTTTTATCTAATGAAGTTCAAGTGCATGTAGTACAAGGCTTAGCAGAAATCAATCGAATGTTCACAACACTACATCAGAATTGTCGAAGTGGGGAGCATTTTCAACTCTACAAAGAACAATTTCTTCAAATGAGAGATGCCATCGGGGACTTAGCATTTTGTGTCAATTTGGCCATTGAGAATGGGTTTTATGAGGTGGAGCCGCGAGGACTGGGGTTGTATGAATCGGTAAAATTATCCTGGCAGCGGATTCAAGAGATTTGTGGAAGATTCACGGATTTGAAAGGAGGTGCTTATTTATCTTTTACGCTTTTGCACAATGATCAGTTTCGAAAAGAGGTAAAAGAGCTGCATGAGGTGATTGCTCCCCAGGCAGATGCAGTCTTGAGATTGAAGAAATCTGATGGATTGATTGTGCGTTTATCTTTGGAAGAATTAAAAATTGTTAATCGATATTTTAAGTATGTAAAAAAATTTCAGGCAAACATTGAAAAACACCTGTTCAATCGCAATGCGTCAAAGAAGATACTGGAAACATTAACCATCAACAAACCTGAACAAATATTACAAGAATTATATGAACTGGAGCAGAAAATACACCGTTATCTTTCTGGAACAGAATCATTAATTTTACTGGATTCTTTTCATTTTGATGAAACGACTACAAATGATTTATTAGCACGCTTGAACTCCATTTATAT
>JANQHV010000479.1 GCA_028282505.1 SAR324 cluster bacterium
ACTTGTTTTTTCATTATTCTAGGTATCTATCTATAACCTAAGAACCTGTTTGAAAACCTGATTCTGCTGCAAAATCGCCTCATTGGCATCTGTTTTGAGAAAATTTTCGTTAAATAGGCCGGCTATTCGCCTTAAATTTTCTCAAAAATCTGCTCAACGAGATCGATTTTTCGCGACAAACCATCTTTTCCAAACAGGCTCTAACTTCCTTTTTTCGGCTTATATAGAGAAACAGGTGAAAATGAATTTTTACCTGTTGAATTTCAAGGATTGAAATGATCGTTTCACCTAATTTCCAATATGAGCCTCACTTCCTTTTGTAAACATGAATCAAAACTTAATAGACATTTTATGGGTTGCCCTTTGTGCAAGTTTAGTGTTTTTGATGCAGGCTGGTTTTTATGCTTGGAAACTGGATTAATACGAAGCAAGAACAATATCAATTTAACCCCGTTTTTTGTCCAAAGTAAGGGGGAAACTATAAACAATTTTCGGAGAAAATATAATGAATAAAGTAATAGTTCATTTGAAGAAATGGTTGCTTACAGGCACCTACCTTTGTATGGCATCTATTGTTTATGCCGCAGATTTGCCGATAAAATTTACATTAGACTGGAAATTCCAGGGACCTCAGGCTGCTTATTTGGTTGCAGAAGCGAAAGGATATTTTAAAGAAGCAGGCATCGACATTACGATTGATGCAGGAAATGGTTCTTCTGGGAGCGTTACCCGTGTTGCTGGAGGAGCTTATGATATAGGATTTGCTGATATCAACTCCTTGATTGATTTTGTGGCAAAAAATCCAGATCAAAAACTGAAAGCTATTTTTATTGTTTATGATGCTCCTCCTTTTGCGGCGATGACATTGAAAAAAAGTGGAATCAAGAAACCTCAGGATTTGGTTGGGAAAAAATTGGGAGCACCCGTCTTTGATTCTGGACGGAAACTCTGGCCTGCTTTTGCAAAAGCGAATAGCATTGATGTCAATTCAGTAAGCTGGGAAAGTGTCAAACCAGCACTCCGGGAAACATTGCTTGTGAGAGGTGGGAGTTATGATGCAATTACAGGGTTTTATTTTACCAGCTATTTGAATTTGAAAGCCGCCGGTGCCAAAGATGAAGATATTGTATCATTTTTATATTCCGATTATGGCGTTCATCTCTATGGCAACGCCATCATCGCAACCGACGCTTTTTTAGAAAAAAACTCAGAAAAAGTGAAAGGGTTTTTGGGTGCTGTTGTGAAAGGCTGGAAAGACACCTTGGCTAATCCAGACGAAGCCATTGCTTTTCTGAAGAAAAAGGATGCATTGATCAAAAGTGATGTCGAGAAGAGCCGCCTTCTGTTAGCCATCAAGTCCAATGTCTTAACAGATGATGTTAAAACCAATGGTTTGGGGGATATTAATGAAAATCGTCTGGCCCAATCAATTCAGGAAGTAGTGATGTCCCTGAAATCACCGAGAGTTCCTGCTGTTTCTGAAGTTTTCAATGGTTCCTTCCTTCCTGCTAAATCAGATCGGATGTTGCCGTAGTTCCTTGTTTGAAAGAAATGTAACGTAAGAAAGCCAGGTAACTATGCAGACATTGGTTGATTTAGACAAAGTGTCCTTGTCCTATACACCAGAGGATTCTTTGGTTTTGGCAGAAACATCACTCAGAATTCAAGAAGGTGAATTTGTCGCGATCGTAGGCCCCTCTGGATGTGGTAAATCAACCATACTCAAATTGATTTCTGGATTAATTTCTTCCCAGACAGGAGATGTGCTTGTGGAAGGAAAAGCAGTCAAAGGTGCTGTGAAGATTGTTGGACTAGCTTTCCAAAACCCTACTTTGCTGCCTTGGAGGACCACTCTTGATAATGTTTTGCTTCCTTTGGAAGTTGTCGAACCGCACCGATTTCAGTTCAAAGCGAAAAAACAGGAATACATCAAAAAAGCAAAAGCGTTGCTCAATAGGGTGGGACTTTCTGGTGCAGAAGAAAAATTTCCTTGGGAACTTTCCGGGGGAATGCAGCAGCGGGCGAATTTGTGCCGGGCACTGATCCATGAACCAAAGTTATTATTGCTGGACGAACCTTTTGGTGCTTTAGATGCGTTTACCAGAGAAGAACTCTGGGGGGTCTTACGCGATCTGTGGCAGCTTCAAAAATTTACAGTGGTCCTCGTAACTCACGATCTTCAAGAATCTGTCTTTTTAGCAGATACCGTCTATGTGATGAGCGCCCGCCCTGGAAGAATCTTATTTACAAAAGCTGTGGATTTACCTCGCCCCAGGACATTGGAGCATATTTTTGAAGAATCGTTTGTTGCGATTGTTCATGAGCTGCGCGAGCATATTAGTATTGCTCGACAAGGAACGTAAGAACTTGTTTGAAAAACCTGATTCTGCTACAAAACCGCCTCATTGGCGTCTGTTTTGAGAAAATTTGCGTTAAATAGGCTCGCTATTCGCCTTAAATTTTTTCAAAAATCCGCTCAATGAGATCGATTTTTCGCAACGAACCATCTTTTCCAAACAGGTTCTAAGGTTTCTACCTGGAGATTTGTGTTTCTACTTGTATCGACGACCCACTGATGAATTTAAAAAACTTCCTGAATCGATATTCCTCATTGCTTGTTGTCATTGGAGGACTCATCCTATGGCAATTGGTTTGTACTGTTTTTCAAATTCCAGATTATATCTTCCCTTCACCACTGAAGATTTGCGAATCCTTGATTGAATTCCATCAACCAATTTTTGAACATGCCTTGCAAACCCTTTATACGACGATAATCGGGTTTGCGATTGCAGTAATATTTGGCATGTGGCTGGGGGTGGTTATTGGTACATCCCCTTTGATTTATAGAGCTTTGTACCCTATCTTGGTCGGTTTCAATTCTGTTCCGAAAGTCGCATTAGTACCGATTTTGATTATATGGTTTGGAAGTGGCACCCTCCCTGCAGTGATCACAGCTTTCATTATTTCCTTTTTTCCCATCGTGGTAAACGTGGCAACAGGTTTAGCAACAATTGAACCGGAATTGAAAGACGTTTTGCGTTCTCTGGGAGCTACGGAACGGGATGTTTTGATCAAGGTTGGGATTCCCCGTTCCTTGCCTTATTTCTTTGCTTCTTTAAAAATTGCAGTGACGTTGGCTTTTGTTGGTTCTGTCATATCTGAAACGGTTGCCTCGAATAAAGGTGTCGGATACCTAATGATTTCTGCTAGCTCCAACTTTGATACTCCTTTGGTTTTTGCAGGTTTAGTGGTGATTGCTGTAATGGGAATTGGGATGTATGAAATCTTTGCGAGGTTGGAAGGAAAGATGACGCATTGGGCACAACGCGATCAGGTGAGTGCTAGATAATCATTGATTTCTCAGGTGGAAAATGAAGAGGGAGATCAAAAGGCCTCAATACTTTGCCACTCCCTCACTTGATTACATGCCTAACTCGCTTTTCAGTTGGGCAACCCAGGTTTTGATGCGTTCATCCGTTAAATCATCCTGGTTGTCGTCATCGATCGCAAGACCAACAAACTTACCATCTTTCACGGCCTTAGACTCTTCAAATTCATAGCCATCTGTTGGCCAATATCCGAAGGTTTCACCGCCTAGATCAGAGATTTTTTCCTCTAAAATTCCCAGCGCATCCTGGAAATTTTCGGGATAACCTTCCTGATCGCCAGCACCAAAATACGCTACTTTTTTACCACTAAAATCAACGCCATCTAGCTTGTCATACACGTCTTGCCAATCAGATTGCAACTCACCAATGTCCCAGGTAGGGCAACCAATGAGAAGGCAGTCAAATTTTCCAAAGTCACTCAGTTCCATAGTGGCAACGTCATAGAGTTCAACAACACTATCTCCACCAAATTCTTTCTGAATTTTATCTGCAGCGTTTTCTGTGTTACCGGTTTGGGTGCCAAAAAATAAGCCGATCTGTGCCATAATTTTTCCTCCGAGTTTGAATGATTTACAATATAAGTTATTTTTTCATACGAAAAATTTATTAATTCGTATTAGCGAAAAAATATAATTCGCATTACAAAATTTGTCAAATCGAAACTGTTCAGACATCTTTTTCTATTTTAATCTGTTAGTAAAGCATTTGTCCTTTAACCAGAATGAAGTTATAGTAAGCCTTCAACAATACTCTCTACATCTACTCTGAAAATGGGAAACTTATTATGAAAAGATCACGAATGTATGGGTGAGAGTTCATGCTAATTTTTGCTGATTAACATTTCTACTTACTGTCAAATTACTGAGAAAGGCAATGGAAGTCCTGATCGGTTAACAATTTTCGATGGAGAGCATTATTTTCACCTTTAAAAATTTCAAAACAAGGATCGTTCAATGAGTAAAAAAAAATTACGTGTGGAAAAGATCGGTGGAACTTCCATGTCAAATTTTGAAGAGATCATGCCTAATATCATTCTTCAAAACGAAAAAGACATCTATAATCGGATATATGTGGTTTCTGCCTATGGTGGAATTACCAACGACCTGTTGGAACATAAAAAAAACAAAAAGCCCGGTGTGTACACACAGTTTGCCAAGCATCAGGATTATCGAAAATCATTGCAACAGTTAAAAAAGAAGTTGTATCTGCTGAACGAAAATTTTGTGAAGATTGGGCTGGATCTCGAAGTGGCCAATTCGTTTATCGAGGAACGGATCGACACTGCCACCGAAATCTTAGAAAGCATCAATTCACTGCTCGCATCGGGGTATGTCAAAAGGGAGGAACTGCTCCACTCTGCCCGTGAACTGCTTGCTTCACTAGGAGA
>JANQHV010000053.1 GCA_028282505.1 SAR324 cluster bacterium
TTCTTGTTCTAATTGTTCAATTCCTTTTTCATGAATAGCCCCAGTGACTAACACACGATACATAACAACCACTCCCTTGTCTTAATTGAAAAAATTAATAGTCATAATAAAGGCTTACTAAATACTGCTTACTGGCACTAGCAGCAAGTTTTTTCCTTGATTTTGTCATGCAATCTTCTAGTCTACAAAATAAGCTTTCTAAAAAATCGTTCCAGAGACAACCCCTCAAATTTCACTTCTTTTCAATTTTGTTGAATGACCAGCTATTTCATTCGCCGCCTCTTACTTGTCATCCCTACTTTTTTAGGAATCACCCTCGTCGTTTTTACCATCACCCGGTTAGTGCCGGGCGGCCCCATTGAAAGAATCATTGCACAAGCTCGTCAGATGAATATGAGTGAAGGAAACACGTCAGGCGGCTCTTCCCTGCAAGACGATTCACCACTCTCACCAGATCAAATTGAGGAGCTAAAAAAATTTTATGGTTTTGATAAACCAATTCTCATCAGCTACCTCGACTGGCTTGGCAAAATCCTTGTCCTCGATTTGGGAGTCTCCACACGTTATTATGATCCGGTTTGGGAAATCATCAAAGACAAACTGCCTGTTTCTGCTTATTATGGAATTGTGACAACCATTCTGACCTATCTCGTTTGCATTCCGCTTGGGGTGCTCAAAGCCATCAAACATAAATCGTTCATTGACAGCACTTCTTCTATTATTGTTTTGATCGGATATGCTTTACCTGGATTCATTGTCGCTATCATTCTTTTTGTCTGGCCAGCCGCCCAATGGGATTGGTTTCCATTAGGCGGTTTTATCAGTGAAGATTTCGAAGATTTGACCTTGGCAGAACAAATCTGGGATGTGATCCATCATTCTGTCCTGCCACTCATTGCTTATATGATTGGTGGTTTTGCCACCATGACCTTCTTAATGAAAAATACATTGATGGATCATCTAGCATCTGATTATATTCGTACTGCGATTGCCAAAGGACTGTCTTTCCGCAGTGCTGTTTTTAAACATGCCTTTCGTAATAGTCTCATTCCCTTGGCAACTCATTTTGGAAACAATATCAGCTTGTTCCTTGCAGGTTCGTTTCTTATTGAAAAAGTATTCAATATTGATGGATTAGGGCTGCTGGGTTTTGAATCTTTAGTAGAGAGAGACTATCCCATTGTCTTGGGTGTCTTGGTGATTACTTCTATCTTGGGGCTGTTAGGTAATATTTTATCCGACTTTTGTGTCGCTCTGGTGGATCCACGTGTTAAATTTGATTAATATCAATACCATGAGATTAGATCCCCTTACTTTAAAAAAAATCAGGCGATTCCGTTCTATCAAACGGGGTTACTATTCGTGGTTACTTTTTGGATTAATGCTGCTGTTGGCATTTTTTGCAGAATTGTGGATCAATAATCGTGCTTTACTGGTTTATTACGAAGGGCAAATCTATTTTCCAACTTATGGTACCATGATGCCAGGCAACACCTTTGGATTGGAATATGCGTATGAAACCAATTATCGAGATCTACAAAAGAAGTTTCAGCAAGAAGCAGGTGACAATTTTGTGATCATGCCTCTTGTCCCTTACAATGCTTTTGAAATGGACTTGCGCGAAACCGAATTTCCCCCATTCCCTCCTTCCTGGAAAGATCGTCATTATCTAGGAACCGATACGATTGGTCGAGATATGGTGGCACGTTTAGTTTACGGTTTTCGAATATGCATTATTTTTTCTTTGCTCTTATTAGTGGTGACTTTTGCCATCGGAATTGCCCTGGGATGCTTGATGGGATATTGGGGAGGAAAATTTGATTTGTTCTTTCAACGACTGATTGAAATTTGGTCTTCTGTTCCATTTCTCTACATCATCATGATCATTGCATCCATTGTGGTGCCTAGTCTGACGATTTTAGTATTGATTTATGTGGTGTTTGGCTGGATGGGGATGACCTGGTACATGCGTACAACAACATATAAAGAAAAAGCACGAGATTATGTCATGGCAGCAAAAGCCTTAGGAGCTTCCAACACAAGAATTATTTTTCATCATATCTTGCCAAATGCGGTATCATTGATTGTAACCTTCGTTCCATTTTCAGTGGCAGGAGGCATATCAGGCCTGACCGCCTTGGATTATTTAGGATTTGGTTTACCACCTCCCACACCCAGTTGGGGAGAGTTGTTACAACAAGGAACAAATAATCTCCATGCCGTCTGGATTGTTGCCTCAACCGTCACAGCCCTGGTTGTGGTGATGGTTAGTATTACATTCATCGGAGAAGCGGTTCGAGAAGGATTCGACCCCAAATTACACAGTACATTTGAATAATCATAAGGAAAAATCATGTCTGTCAAAAAATTGTTGTCCTATTGGATCATGGGTTGGTTGTTGTGTTTCACGACATCCATTGATGCCGCGGAAAAACTACCCAACCATATTAAGTGGGAAACTAATGACACCGCTCCGGTTTGGGCTGATCCCAACGCTAAAAAAGGCGGGACATTTCGTGATACTATTCCAACATTCCCTCTGACAATACGCATGTTCGGCCCTGACTCCAATGGTTCCTTCGCTCGTGTATTACGAAGAAATCAATTGAGGTTGATCAGCTATCATCCTGACACAGAAGAAATCTTACCTCAACTGGCAACTCACTGGGCTTTTGATGATGATCGAAAAACCATGTATTTCAAACTCGATAAACGTGCTCGCTGGTCTGATGGACCACTAGTAACTGCCGACGATTTTGTGTTTGGACTTGAATTCATGCGTTCCAAACACATTGTTTCACCATGGTATAATAACTTCTATACCAAAGAAATTGAGAAACTGGTCAAATACGATGACCATACCATTGCCATTGTTGCCACCAAACCCGATCCCGATTTACCGGAATTGGTCAAAGACCTTTTACCTCAACCGAAACATTTCTATGGAGAATTGACCAAAGATTTTGTCCGAAAATACAATTGGACCATTAAACCCAATACGGGTCCTTATTTCATTGATAAAATCAAAAAAGGAAAAAGTATCACCTTGAAACGAAAAAAGGACTGGTGGGCTAAAGATCTCAAGTACTTTAAAGGACGGTTTAATGTAGACAAAATCATATTTACTGTGGTGCGCGACCAATCCACCGTCTTTGAGTATTTTAAAAAGAACAAAGTCGATTATTTTAGTTTAACCCTTCCTTCGTATTGGCATGAAAAGGCCAAAAACCTGGACATCCATCAAAAGGGATATGCCAAAAAACATTGGTTTTATACCAATTCCCGTGAACCTCCGATTGGTTTTTGGTTGAATGAGGATAAAGAGGTTTTCAAGGACCGCAATGTTCGTCATGCTTTTGCCCATGCCATGAATGTAGAAAAACTATTAAAAACACTCCTGAGAGGAGACTATGCACGCCTTCACAATGTCACAACAGGTTTTGGAAAATATACCAATCCTCAGATCAGAGCACGAAATTTTGATATCCCAAAAGTTGAGGCATTAATGACTCAATCAGGGTGGAAGCGCGGAAATGATGGAATTTGGATCAAAGGCAAAATGCGATACTCAGTCAGAGTGACCTACACTTCTGACACGCATACAGCCCGTTTGGCCTTTTTAAAAGAAGAAGCGAAAAAAGCAGGAGTTGAATTGAATTTACAACGTTTGGATGGCAGTGCTGCTTTTAAATCCTTTCTGGAAAAAAAACATGATGTCGCCTGGATGGGCTGGTCTACTGGTTTTAGGCCACAGTATTGGGGGTCGTTTCATTCTGTCAATGCCCATAAACCACAGACCAATAACATCACCAATACTGATGATCCAGAAATGGATCAACTGATCGATTCCTATCGCAAAGCTTCGCAAACCAGTGAACGCATCAAACTAGCTCATGCCATTCAAGAAAAAGTTCATGAGATAGGAAGTTTTGTTCCAGCTTACAAAGTCGGCTATTTCCGGGCCATTTATTGGCGATGGTGGCAATTGCCTAGAGTACCGGCAACTCGATCTTCAGAATCATTTTTCGACCTCTTTGCAGATGATTATGGAACAGGGGGACTGTTTTGGCTAGATCCAGAAATCAAAAAAGAAACACAGCAAGCAATGAAAACAGGAAAGCGTTTTGACTCTAAGACCCTCATTGACAACACGTTTAAAGCCAATTAAAACATACAGGAGAAAAACATGTGGATAAAAATCTTTCATCAATTATTGGTGGTTATTTGTTTGTTCAGTTTTTTTGGAGCTGTTCATGCCACAGAAAAACTACCTGAAAACCTAAAATGGGAAACCAATGATACCGCTCCAATTTTTGCTTCTCCTCATGCCAAAAAAGGAGGAACTTATCACTCTTCATTGACTTCTTTCCCTTTAACCTTACGAACAGTAGGGCCAGATTCCAATGGAAGTTTTGCTGGAGTACTTCGTTCTATCAAGATGGCGCTACTAGACTTGCAACCGAATACAGAGGAATTCCTTCCCAGCCTGGCCACACATTGGGCGTTGGGTGATGATAAAAAAACCGTTTATTTCAAATTAGACAAACGCGCCCGTTGGTCTGATGGCCATCCGGTTACCGCTGATGACTTTGTTTACAAATTGGAATTCATGCGTTCTCCACATATCGTAGACCCCTGGTCGAATAATCACTATACGGAAAATATTGACCGGATTGTCAAGTACGATGACCACACCATTTCCGTTTCTTTGACCAAGGTTCAGCCCGACATACTTTTTCGTGTCAATCAAACTCCGGTTCCAAAACATTTTTATGGGAAACTGTCCAAAGATTTTGTGAAAAAATATAACTGGAAAATTGTTCCAAACACTGGACCGTATCAAATTGATAAAATCAAAAAAGGGAAAAGTATCACTTTAAAACGGCAGAAGAATTGGTGGGCAAAAGATCTAAAATATTATAAAGGACGTTACAATATTGATAAAATCTCATATATCATCGTACGCGATCTCAACACCAGTTTCGAATACTTTAAAAAACAAAGATTAGAATCATTTAGTCTCATTCTTCCTGATTACTGGCATGAAAAAGCCAAGAACATGGAACTTTATGAAAAAGGCTATGTGAAAAAAATCTGGGCATATACCAATGATCGAGAATCTCCAGGAGGATTTTGGCTGAATCAGGATAAAGAAATTTTCAAAGATCGCAATGTCCGCTATGCATTTGCCCATGCCATTAATATGGATAAAGTTCTCAACGGCTTGCTGCGTGGTGACTATAGCCGTCTCCACAACTATAACACTGGGTATGGAGCTTACACCAATCCCAAAATACGTGCTCGAAAATTCGACATTAAAAAAGTTGAAGAGTTGATGACAGCTTCAGGCTGGAAACGGGGGGATGATGGCATTTGGGAGAAAGGTAAGATGAGATATTCAGTCAGAGTCACTTATTCTCAGGACCACCACACCACGCGTTTGGTTCTTTTGAAAGAAGAAGCCAAGAAAGCAGGGATTGAATTACGCCTGCAACGTTTGGACGGTAGTGCGGCCTTCAAGTCTTACATAGAAAAAAAGCATGATGTGGCCTGGATGGGCTGGTCTACCAGCTTCAGGCCACAATACTGGGGACTATTCCATTCAGTCAATGCTCACAAACCACAAACCAACAACATTACGAATACCAATGACCCGGAATTAGACAAACTGATTGATGTATACCGAAACTCCACTGAAACCAATGAACGGATTGAACTGTCTCATAAAATTCAAGAAAAGATCCATGAAATTGGAGCTTATGTTCCACATTACAAGGTGGGTTATATCAGAGCAGCCTACTGGCGATGGATTCAATTTCCTGAAGTGCCAGGTACTAAGAGTTCTTTACTAGATCCTTTAGGTATTGGAATTTCTTGGATTGATGAGGATATTAAAAAAGAAACAGAGTTGGCCATGAAAACAGGCAAAACCTTTAAACCAGAAACAATCATGAAT
Organism: SAR324 cluster bacterium; assembly: GCA_028282505.1. Classification (GTDB taxonomy): domain Bacteria; phylum SAR324; class SAR324; order SAR324; family NAC60-12. The sequence goes on from JANQHV010000053.1 coordinate 5,957, forward strand.
AAGACGTTTAAAGTAGATTGAGCATTAATTTGGAAATAAAGGAACCTCTTGGCAGAAGAAACTCTTTTAGAAATAAAAAATCTGGTTACAGCTTTTCAAACAGAAGCAGGAACAATACGTGCGGTGGAAGATGTCAGTTTCAGTGTAAAAAAAGGCCAAACTATTGGGCTTGTAGGAGAATCAGGCTGTGGCAAAAGCGTCACTTCTCTTTCTATCATGAGACTGTTGCCTAAGCCCTTTGGACGTATTGAGTCAGGAGAAGTTTTACTGGACAATCAGGACTTGTTGAAACTCCCAGCAAACGAAATGCAACATATCCGGGGGAATCGGATTTCCATGATTTTCCAGGAACCGATGACTGCTTTGAATCCTGTCCATCGTATTGGTAAACAAATTGGAGAAGCCTTCATGCTCCATCAACCTGAGATGGATGAACGTACGATTTACAAAGAATCCATTGAGATGTTGCGTCAAGTCGGAATTCCAGCTCCCGAACAACGGGTTCAAGAATACCCTCACCAGCTTTCTGGAGGAATGCGACAGCGTGTCATGATTGCCATTGCACTGGCCTGCAAACCTGACATTCTGATCGCAGATGAACCAACCACAGCACTGGATGTCACCATTCAAGCTCAAATTCTTGAATTGATGAAATCTTTGCAAACAGCATCAGGCATGGCCATTATTTTTATCACTCATGATCTCGGTGTGATTGCAGAAGTCTGCGATGAAGTGGTAGTGATGTATGCGGGAAAAATTGCCGAAAAAGCTCCAGTTTGTGACCTGTTCCAATCGCCCAAACACCCTTACACCCAAGGATTACTGTCTGCCATTCCCAAACTGGAAAATCCCCCCAAACAAAAACTACAAACGATTGAAGGAACTGTTCCCGATTTAATGAATCTTCCAGCAGGATGTCGTTTTCAAAACCGATGTTCTTACATGGAAGCACCTTGTCAATCCCAATCTCCTCTATTAGAAAAAGTGAATTCTACTCATTTTGTGAGCTGTCATCGCTGGAAAGAAATATAGCTGAATGTCTGAGTATTTTTTAGAAGTCAAAAACCTCAAAAAACATTTTCCCATTTATGGTGGTGTCTTCTTGCGTCAGATTGCTTCTGTTTTTGCACTAGATGGAGTCTCTTTTGGCATCAAAAAAGGAGAAACAATAGGATTGGTTGGAGAATCGGGCTGCGGCAAAACAACGCTTGGACGTACCATCCTGCGTCTTTATGATCCCACCGAAGGAGAAATTTACTTTCAGAATGTCAATATTACACAGCTTCCCCAAAAAAAAATGCAGAGCATGCGTCGGGAGATGCAAATGATTTTTCAAGATCCCTTTGAATCTCTCAATTCACGTCACACGGTGAGAAGTATTTTAGAAGAACCTTTCATTATTCATAAAATCGGAACACATAAAGAAAGAGAAAAAAAGATTGATGAACTTTTAGAACGAGTTGAGCTTCCAAGCAGTGCAAAAGATCGATACCCTCATGAATTTTCAGGAGGACAGCGACAAAGAATTGGCATTGCACGGGCTATTGCTTTGGAGCCTAAGTTGATTGTTTGTGATGAGCCTGTATCAGCGTTGGATGTTTCTATCCAGTCCCAAATATTAAATTTATTGTTGGATTTACAGCAATCCATGGGATTGACTTATATCTTCATCGCCCATGATTTATCGGTTGTCAAACACATTTCTGATCATGTTATTGTGATGTACCTTGGACATGTGGTCGAATTCATTGAAGCTAAAATAATCAATCAGAACCCATTACATCCCTATACCCAGGCACTAGTCTCTGCCATTCCTATTCCAGATCCAACAATCAAAAAGAAAAAGATCATTTTGCAGGGAGATGTTCCATCCCCCATTCACCCTCCTTCAGGTTGCCGTTTTCATACGAGATGTCCTTATGTTCAAGAAATTTGCAAAAATGAAATTCCAGCACTGACCAATCATTCCTCAGATGGAGAACATCTCGTAGCATGTCACTTTGCAGGAGAAATCGGCAATTCACTATGATGCCCAGCTGAACAAAAATTCCATTCATGGAAAAATTGTTCTAAAAATAATTCCATATACCGATGGCGTGAATCTGCCAATTTTTTAGCAGTTTCCGTATTCATTCGCCCTTTGAGCAACAAGAGTTTTTCATAAAAGTGGTTGATCACCGAACCTTCACTGGATTGATAATCTTCAAAAGACTGATGCAGTTCAGGACCGATCAATGGGGTATGGATTGGGTGTCCTTTTGTTCCTCCGTAAGCAAAAGTTCTGGCAATTCCAATGGCCCCAATTGCATCCAAACGATCAGCATCTTGCACAACCATACCTTCTTTTGTTTTCATCGCAGTTGGCACACCGGCCCCTTTGAATGATACATCTTGAATGATTTCACACACGTGCTCAATAATCGGTACTTCTACGTGCAATGATCCCAGCCACTCTGCTGCCATTTGGGGCCCAACAGTAGTATCTCCATTATAAAATTTCCAATCTGCAATGTCATGTAGCAATGCTGCCAGTTGTACAATCGCTAAATCAACCTCTTCTTTCTCCCCAATATAGACAGCAGTTTTCCAAACACGGTGAACATGCCACCAGTCGTGCCCAGAGCTATCGGAAGCCAATTTTTCTTTTACAAACTCTGTAGTTTTTATAATGATGTTATCTTGATTGATCATCCACCATCCTAAAATCTTAAGCAAATGAAACCTCTTTCTTGCCATATAAAAAGGGCTTCAGTATATTGATCCCTACAAAATATTAACTGATTGTGCTAAAGAAAAAGACCGTAGAGAGTTTTATAGGAGAAAATACAAATATGCAGCTAACAACCCGTACTGAAAATCAGGTCTGTATTATTTCAATCACAGGAGATTTGAGCATCATGCCTTTATCCGCATTTGATCTTGCTGATAACATTTGTTCGATTACCAAAGAAACCGCAATCACCACCGTTATTCTAAATTTTAGTGGTGTGAATGACATTTCGTCCTATGGTATTGGCAATATCATGAAGCTTTATAAAGAATTGGCACAAGATGGCATGAAGCTTATACTCTGTGAATTGAACATAAATGTGCGGGAAACTTTTACACTGACTGGTTTTGACAAGCTTCTAAACATCTATCAGACTGAAACAGAAGCACTGGCAGCTACATAAAAATCCAAAATCAAACAGATAAATTATCAACCCCTTTGATAGTCTCTTTATATTTTTTCATGAGTTGTTCGGGAAAACTGACCTTTGTTTGCTCATTCACAATAATGCCTTCTAAAACAGCATCTCCCCACAAGACATCTTTTAGATTGGCTCCACTGAAGTCCACCCCGCTGAGATCCGACCCACTAAAATCCACTCTACTAAGATCAGCCATGCTGAAATTGGCACCACGGATATTGGACCCACTCAGATTGGCACCACTAAGATAAGCACTTTGAAAACAAGCATTGCTCAGATTCGCATTGCTCAAATTCGTATTCCAAAGATTGGTATCACTCAGATCAGCTTCACTCAAATTAGCCCCACATAGACTGGCCTCACTCAACTTTGCTTTACAAAATTTCACTTTTTGAAAATTGAGTAGGCTCACATCAACTTCACTGAGATCTGCTCGTTGCCCTGTTTTTCCGTCAGATTCGATCCATACCAGATGCTGTTGCAAAATCTTTTGTATTTCTTCATTATACAATGTCCTTAATGCCATCGCTCCTCCCCTCAGTTGGCAATTTTTTTTACTCAGCTAATTCATGCCATCTCTTTTCTACTTGGTGTAACCACTGTGAAAGTTCCGGTTTACAAACGGAAAGCCTTTCTGCAATTTCCCCATAGGTTTGATGTTCAAAACTGAGTACTCCAAAATTACTCAGCTTCCTCCTGACTAATTGATGCAGCATTTTACGAGTTTGAATATCGTTTAGCTCTCTATCTTACATATGCATCAAACAGAAAAGATGTTTTGCGAAATAATGCCTCTTTAAACGAAACACAGCAAATCATGCTATACTACTCATGTGTAATAAAGTAAATATGATCTTTGTAAAGATTTCATTTTTTCAGAAAATGAACATCAACTAGGCATGTCTAATCGATTTCAACTAATTGATAGATTCGATTACCAAATTGCAGAGTCTGCCCATCCTCTTGGATTTGTTGAAGAATCATGAAACGTGGTTGATCTGCCAGAAGCACGTTACCATGTTTCCTTGTCTCACAAAAACACTGTTCTTGAGCATCAATTTTGAAGTGTGTTTTGGAAATCCAGTCACTTTGTCCATTATTGAGCAATACTTGGAGTCGATTGGTATCATGAATCTCAACCTTCTTCCCAACCATAGGCGTGATTTCACAGTCAAGATAGCATTTATCCAATCGTTGATCGACTTCATATTCCACAAAATAGCGATCAATCACTACTTCATACCTTAGATGTTCTAAAAAAAGTTTCTTGATTTTTCCTTCAATTAGCTTCTCTTTTAAAAACCAGTTCTGCTGACGATCTACCTTAATAAAATCGTAATGAAATTGGCATGCAAGAGCCACTGAAAAAAGAGATCCACTCTTCAATGCTTTAGCGATTGGAGATGGAAAGTACATCCCATCGGGTAGTTGGTCGATAACTGAGGGCAAGTGTTGTTGGACCACTTCTTGAATTATCGGATCTTCCATAAAACCAGCCACTTTCAATTGTTCCATCTGATCTGGAATTTGTGGATTCAAAAAGCGTTTTTCTAGCAAAAATAGTAATATTTTATTGTGTTGGGCAAGCCAATGAATTTGTTTCAGGTGCATAGGACATCTCCATAAAAAGTCTGGGAGCTTTTTCTTTTGACCCGTTTATCCCTGAACCTCTTCGTCATAGTATTTCTTCCTCGAATCTGATATACCACAATCAATCTTATTTACATCTCTCTGATAGTAATTTGGAGGAACCGTGCAAGAGGTCAATACCACAAAAGAATCTTTGACTGCTGAATTGAAAGAACTTCGACAGCATGTTGCAGACTTACAACATCAGAATAAAGCATTATTAACCAAAATTGAAAATTTAAAACTCACAAATAATATTCCTGAAATCTTTCAATATGTTGCTTTCCAGGGAAATGAGTATTTAGCATTTGTTGATAAAAACTATGTTTATCAGTCAATCAATGAATCCTATTTAAGGTTTTGGAACAAAACCATTGATCAAATCAAAGGACATTCTGTCATGGAAATGCAAGGTAAAGAGCTATTTGAACAATTCACCAAACCTGCTTTGGATAAGGCATTTGCTGGTGAAACGGTTCATGCCCAAAAATGGGTTAATCTAAAAGGAAAAGATCGATATATGAGTGTGGCATACCACCCCTACACCCAAGACAATGTGATAACTGGAGCAATTGTGCATACCAAGGATATTACAAATATTATTCGAATGGAAGAAACACTAAAAGAAAGTGAAAAAAGATTTCGAGCTATATTTGAACAAGCAGCAGTGGGTGTTGCACAAATCGAAACATTAACTGGAAGATTTTTTAAAATCAATCAGAAGTATTGTGACATTATTGGTTATCAAAACAAAGAAATGACAGCAAACACTTTTATGGAAATTACTCATCCCGATGATTTACAGGAAGACCTGGATAATATGGAAAAATTAAAACAAGGAATCCTCAGGGAATTCTCAATGGAGAAAAGGTATTTTCATAAAAATGGAAAAATTGTTTGGGTCAATTTGACGGTTTCCCCTATGTGGAAAATAGGGGAAAAACCAACCTATCATATTGCTGTTGTTGAAGAAATAAGTGAACGCAAACAATTGGAAGAGCAGCTCAGACACTCCCAAAAAATGGATGCCCTGGGAACCCTTGCTGGCGGCATTGCTCATGAATTCAACAATATCTTAGGAGTGATTCAGGGATATAGCAGTGCTCTCCTGAGACAACTTCCCAAAAATCGTCCAGAAACCCAACATATAGAAAATATCCACCAAGCTGGCAATCGTGCTACTGATTTGGTAAAGCAAATTCTTACCTTTAGCCGAATGGATGAGCAAAAACTCAGTACTCAACAACTACCTATTTTGATTCAGGAAGCCCTTAAAATGGTGAGAGCAACCCTGCCTGCCACTATCGAAGTTCGACAAAATATTGCCGACCTGTGTTCACCTATCTTGGCAGATCCCACACAAATCCATCAAATTATTATGAATCTTTGTACCAATGCGTTTCATGCTATGGAAAAAAACGGAGGGGTATTGGAAATATGTTTACAGGAAAAACAATATGAAAACTTGCCTGTGCATAATTTGCCAGCAGGTTCTTACCTACAGTTGACCGTCAGAGATACAGGATGTGGTATTTCAGATCACATCAAGAAACAAATATTTGATCCATTCTTTACGACAAAAGAGATTGGAAAAGGCACTGGACTCGGACTGTCTGTGATTCATAGTATTGTTACGCAATATGGGGGGACCATCACTGTAGAAAGCAAAAAAGGTAAAGGTGCTACGTTTCATGTTTATTTCCCTACAGTCCAAGAAAAAATTGAGAGCGAGATGCAAGTGGAACAGCAAACTTCCTCGCCAAGAGGTGGAAGGATTCTGGTTATCGATGATGAACCAACGTTGGCAGAAATTCAGAAAATCACCCTCGAAGAATTTGGATACAATGTCACGATTTGCTATAACAGCTCAGACGCATTAGAAATGTTCAGAAAGGCTCCACACCAATTCGATTTAATTTTTACAGACTATACTTTGCCAGAATTAAGAGGTGATCAATTAAGCCAAGAATTTCTAAAAACCAGACCAGACATTCCCATTATTCTAACGTCAGGATATAGTCCTGATATCTCAATAGATAAGGCCAAATCTCTTGGCATTCAAGAGTTTATGATGAAGCCCATTGACAATGAAAAACTCATTCAGATAATTGAAAAACTACTTGGAGGGAAGAATGAAAGCTAAAACATGGAAATGTACTTTGGTTGCGATCATGTTTTTATTTTCCACTGGTATATTGGAGGCTGCTAAATTGAAATTGGGAGGAACTGAATGGTCTCCTTACATTGGGAGTCAATTAAAAAATCACGGGATTGCAGCTGAAATCGTAGCCCAAATATTCAAACATGCTGGTCATGAAGTGGAATTTGTTTTTTTCCCCTGGAAACGGACTCAACTTCTGGTCAAAGATGGTGATCTGGATGGTCTGGCCATAGCCTGGTTCACAGAAGAACGGGCAAAGACAATGGCTTATAGCATACCATATATCAACACAGCCATTTTTCTCATCAAACGCAAGGACGATCCTTTCATCTACAACAAGATCGAAGACCTCGAAGGGAAAAACGTTGGAGTTTTGAGAGGTTATGGTTATCTGAAAAAAATCGAATCTGATAAAATACAAAAATCCATCGTCAATAGCCTTGATCAAAACCTGTTAAAACTTGTCAAAAAAAGAATTGATCTGACAATGGAAGAGAAGTTAAACGCTGAGAAGATTCTTGCATCGATGCCAAAAGAAGTACAAAATGCGTTAACCTTCCTCGAAAAGCCGTTTGAAGTGAAAGAATTGCATATTACCTTGTCCAAAAATATTCCTAATCATCAAGAACTTTTGAATGACTTCAATACAGCCTTAGCCTCCATGGTGAAGGATGGAAGTTATCAACATCTGATTGACAACCTATCTCCCTCTCCCTTGAGTATAGATCAAACTAGAATTGCAGAATTGAAACAACAATAAAAAGTGAATTCTAATTTGGACATTAAGGAAAATGCAAAGGAAAAAAACTGGAATATTTCAAATCATTTGAGGACAGACTAAGAATTAGAACTAGCAGAAAGGCAGGAAATCAATGGTGCCGAGAGGGGGAATCGAACCCCCACGGGGTTACCCCCACTGGATTTTGAATCCAGCGCGTCTACCAATTTCACCACCTCGGCCCACGTTTGGTAGACAGTTGAAAAGGTTCCGGCACTGACCGACTCTCCCACCGAGTGTCCCCGGCAGTACCATAGGCGCAAAAGGGCTTAACTTCTGTGTTCGAGATGGGAACAGGTGTG
>JANQHV010000487.1 GCA_028282505.1 SAR324 cluster bacterium
TAACATGGCACGCCGGATCATGGAAGACTTGATAGAAAAAGGTAGTGTCTCTCGTGGATGGTTGGGGGTCAGTATTCAGGATATTGACGGCCGCTTAGCCAAGGCATTTGGGTTAAAAAGTACAAATGGTTCCCTGATTACTGGAGTCATGGCCAATACCCCTGCGGAAACAGCAGGATTTCAAAAAGGCGACGTTGTTATCCGTTTGAACGGTAATCCAATTCGGAGCAGTAACCAGTTCCGCAATGAAATTGCGGCAGCCAGAGCAAACACGACTGTAGACATCGAATTGATCCGTAAAGGAAAAACCAAAAAAATCAAAGTTCTATTGGGAGAGCGCCCCAAAGATCCGACTATGGCCCAGAGCCTTCCCGAAGTCGAAACATATCTGGGTATTACCGTCGAGAATATTACTGCGGAAACAGCGAAACAATATGGCTACGAGGTAGAAACAGGCGCTTTAATTACCGGAGTGACTCCCAACTCACCCGCAGCAAACGCTGGTTTGAGAGCCGGAGTCTTAGTGACCGAAGTAGATAGAAAAAGCATTAAAAGTGTTGATGATTTTAAAGCCGCAATGAAGGCGGCCAACTTAACAGATGGTGTCTTATTTTTAATTCAAACCAAACAAGGATCGCGATATATCATTGTTTCTGAATAAATTTTTTCCTAAATCATAAACTGTTGAAGAGTATGAAAGTCTTGATAATTGGTAGTGGTGGCAGAGAACATTCCATTGCATGGAAGATGCAGCAAAGTCCTCAGGTAACCAAAGTATTTGTTGCCCCAGGTAACGATGGCATGCTTGGCCATGCGGAATTGGCACCACCATTACAAACCCATGAAGAGATTTTGTCATTTATCAAGCAGGAAAGTATTGATCTTACTTTTGTGGGGCAAGAGGTGTATTTGGTGGAGGGGCTGGTCGATCAAATAGATGCAGCAGGCTATCGAGCAGTTGGTCCAACCGCCGCTGCCGCAGCACTAGAAGGCAGTAAAGCTTTTTCTAAAGATTTCATGAATCGCCACAGTATCCCTTCCGCAGCTTACCAAACATTTTCTGATCAAAAACCAGCTTTAGAATATTTGGAATCTCTGACAGCACCATATGTCATCAAAGCAGATGGGCTTGCTGCAGGAAAAGGTGCGGTTATTTGTGAAAATTTAGAAAGTGCACAAAATACTGTACAGCAAATGTTGTCTGGAGAAGCATTTGGAGAAGCTGGCAAAACGATTGTCATTGAGGAATTTTTAACAGGAGAAGAAGCCTCTTATTTTGTGCTGACCGATGGTCAGGATTTTGTCTCTTTTCCATCATGCCAGGATCACAAAAGAATTGGAGAATTAGATACCGGACTAAATACAGGAGGCATGGGCGCTTATTCTCCTGCACCCGTGGTGACTCCTATGATTGAAGAAAAAATCATTGAAGAAGTAGTCAAGCCAACGATTGCAGGCATGGCCAAAGAAGGGAAACCTTATAAAGGCGTGCTTTATGTAGGACTCATGATTCATGAAAAAAACATTAAAGTAATTGAGTTCAATTGCCGTTTTGGAGATCCTGAATGCCAACCTTTGATGATGCGGCTGAAAAGTGATTTATTTGCCTTATCCCTGGCTGTTGCGGATGGTACTTTGACTGAACAGAAGGTTGAATTCTATGAAGATGCAGCAGCTTGTATTGTTTTGGCTTCTGGAGGATATCCTCAAGAATACGAAAAGGGTAAAATAATCTCTGGGATTGAGGCTCAACCATCCGATGATACAGAAGCAAGTTCAGCACAAAGTTGTATTTTTCATGCTGGTACTAAGTTGGATGGGTCTGTTTATCGGACAAATGGTGGTCGTGTCTTGGGAGTGACAGCACTTGGGAAAAATTTAGAAGAAGCTTTAAACAATGCTTATCAAATTGTCACTCAAATTTATTGGCAAGGTGTCAACTATCGCGAAGATATTGGGGCAAAGGGGCTGCTTCATTTTCGTGATAATCGACCAGAGGTCAGTGTTGGGATTGTAATGGGAAGTAAAAGCGATTTAGAAATTGCCAAAAAAGCAGCAGCTATGTTTGATCGATTTGGTGTGGGATATGAGCTATGCATTGCGTCGGCTCATCGTACTCCAGAGAGAACACGTAATTTTATAAAAAATATCGAAGCAAAGGGTGGAGAGGTATTTATTGCTATGGCGGGTATGGCTGCACATCTTCCAGGTGTGGTTGCTGCTGATACAACAAAGCCAGTGATTGGCGTGCCGATTGTTTCCACTTTACAGGGCATGGATTCCCTTTTAGCAATTGCCCAAATGCCTCCAGGTGTACCTGTTGCGACCATGGCAACCAATGGTGCTGTAAATGCTGCCATTTTGGCTGTACAAATATTATCTTTGCGTTATACCGATCTACGCGCACAACTCAGGCTTTATAAGATGGAAATGAAACAACAAGTCATTGCATCCCATCATGCGGCTCAATTGGGGTAATCATGACTTCACCATTACCTGTTGGTGTCCTGGTTTCTGGGAGCGGAACAAACTTACAAGCAATTATTGATCAACAAGAAGCAGGTCTGTTGTCTGCAGAAATCAAAGTTGTGATATCAAATGTCAAAGATGCTTACGCAGTCAAACGTGCAGTAAATCATGGGATCGAAGTCAAATACATTTCACATAAAGATTTTGTATCTCGCGAAGCGTTTGATGCAGAATTGACAAATGTTTTGGAGTCCTATGGAGTGCAACTGGTAGTACTCGCCGGCTTCATGAGGCTGCTTTCTACAGAGTTTGTCTCCCATTGGAGCTTTCGCTTGATCAACATCCACCCCTCTTTATTGCCTGCTTTTCCCGGATTGAATGCGCAGAAACAGGCATTTGATCATGGTGTGAAAATTACAGGGTGTTCGGTCTTTTTTGTCGATGAAGGTATGGATACCGGCCCTATTATCATCCAGGCCAGTGTTCCCGTGATGTCTGATGATACTCCAGAACTCCTGGCATCACGAATTTTGCAGGAAGAGCATCGTATCCTGCCGATTGCAATTCAATGGATTGCCAATCAGTCAATTCGTGTAGAGGGGAGACGAGTGTATACTCCAGATGATCCACAATAATTTACCATTTATGATGAGTATTATATGACCGATAGTATTATTGTTTCAAATGTCAGTGATGCTTCTTTTGCAATCGGAGTGGCATATGGCAAACAACAGGTAATGGACATTCAAGATATCATTTCATTAAAAAGTTTTGCCAATAGTGAGTTCTGCCCCCGTTTTTTATTAGACCATCAAACAGAAGAGACCATCGGGTATTCTCTTCAAGGAAAATCGGTTTATATCATCTCGACTACTTCTCCTCATTATTCACGGAATGAGTTAGCCATGCGCAATTGTCTGGTTGCTGCTGCTGCCAAGGAAAACGGAGCCAGTGTTGTTACACTGGTCGAACCAGATTTGTTTTATTCTGCACAAGACAGAGGCCCTCGGACCAAAAATCACCCTCAGATTACAGATTTTGAGTCACGGGAAAAATTTGTAGGACAGCCCTGGTCTGCAAAATTATACGCACAACTTCTCTGCCAATCTGGGGTGGATCAGGTATTGACCGTCCATAACCATAAACCGAAAGTGATCGCAGGTATTTACAAAGAGGTCTATCATCAAGGAGAAACAGAACGACCCTGTTTTATCAATTTAGATATTGCTCATATTGTGGCAAACTACATTTTACGTTCTGGATTAGCACGAGTGGAAGAAGGTGGGGCCAATGTCGGTTTTGTCGCCCCTGATAGTGGAGCAGTAGAATTTGTTAGCCGTGTACGTGAGTTCACTGGATTAAAAAATTCGGTTCTCGTCAATGTTGAGAAAACGAGACATGGACAGCGAAATGTGGAACTCAATATCTCAGATGATGTTGAATTATTGCAGGGCCGCGATGTTTTTATTTTAGATGACATGGTCCGTACAGGGGGAACCATTGCGGCCAGTGTAAAATTATTAGCAGAAAATGAAAAATCACGACCTGCTAATATTTTCTTCTATTGCACCCATACCTATATTTCTGCAGAAGGTCGTGAAAATTTAAACTCTCCTTATCTCAACCAATTCATTACAACAAATACGATTCCCAGTATTTTAAATCGAGATGATCAAGGACGCCTACGCAAAAAAACTGTGGTGTTAAAAATTGAACGGTGGATTGCCAATGCAATCATTCAATGTCTGGAGCATCAAAATGATCCAGAAATATTTTATGGGAAGAGCAGTGTTTCTTTAGCAGGAAATTGGTATGAAGTGGACATTTCTTCCAAAAACCTTCAACGTTTCAACACACGTTTTGTGCAATATGCATTGGTTTAGTGTGCGGGCGATCATAGCCTAAAAGCATGTGATCTTTTCGTGAGAATCATATTGTCATCTACTCTTAACAACTGAAATTTCCGAAAATCCAGATATGAAAGTTGAAAATGTTCTCATTCTAGGTATTGGCGGAATTGGTTACCACTTAGCCAAGCGTTTGACTCATGAAGGGTATGTGGTGACTATTATAGAAGCCAGTGAAAATTTAGTGCGTTATGCCAATGAGAGTCTGGATGCCAAGGTTGTTTTAGGCGATGTTATGGAATTCTCATCCTGGAAACAGGCTCAAGCCGAAAAGATCGATTTGGTGATTGCATGCACCGATGATGACGCAGTGAACACTATATCAGGTTTGATTGCAAATCGCCTGGGAGTTCGACTAAAAATTGTGAGAACACGCTCTCTGGATATTGGAGAAGAAGGAAGGTTGCTGGATATCAATCAACTGAATATTGATTTAATCGTTCATCCAGAAGAATTAGTAGCTCAGGAAATCGTTCAATTAATCCAAAGGGCGGCTGCCAATGATGTCGTTGACATTGGAGATGGTCAAATGAAAGTGATGGGTATTCGCATTCAGGATAACTCCCCCTTAGCAAACAAACAGCTTAATGAAATCAGCCAGATTTATAACGAGTTTTTATTTCGTATTGTTGCCATTGGCCGTGGAATTACAACAATCATTCCTGGAGGAGATGCTGAAATCTTACCATTTGATCAGGTTTTTATCTTAGCATCCGGTGAAGAGATGCCAAAACTGATGAAACTGGTGGGCATTCAAGAACATGCGGTTCAGAATGTCATGATTTTGGGTGGTGGAATGATTGGTAGCCGGGTTGCTGAGTTGCTAGAAAAGACAGTCCAAATCAAATTAATCGAACGGGATACAAAGAGGGCAGAAGAACTGGCTTCTGCTTTAAAAAGCACCAACGTTTTATATGGAGATGGTACAGATGCTAACATCCTGGCCCTGGCTGGAGTGTTAGACGTAGATACCTTTATTGCAACTACCGGAGACAATGAAACAAATATTATCAGTTGCTTATTAGCCAAACATCTGATTAATAAGCAACATCGTGATCCAAGAGGTAGTCGGGGGAAAACAATTGCGCTGGTCAATAAAGAAGATTATCTTGTGCTGGCATCTACCATTGGTTTAGACATTGCCCTCAATGCTAAAATTTCTGCAGCCAATACCATTTTGAAATTTATCCGTCGTAGTGAATTACTGGCAGTTGCCCATTTGCACGGAGTCGATGCCGAAGTTATTGAAATTGTGGCAGGACATAATTCTACAATTACTCGCAAACCTTTGCACAAATTGCGCTCTTTATTGGAAAATGATGGTATTCTAATAGGAGCTGTATTGCGTGATAACGAATGGAAAATTGCATCAGGAGACACACAAGTTAGAAATGGTGAACGGGTGATTTTGGTATGTTCCTCTCTGAACCTAAAACAAATAGGAAAAATATTTCAATAATTATCAAATATTGTCAACGGTTCTTGTTGTTTGTTTTTTTGAGTTTATGTATGGGGGCATGCACATCACAATATCCTGACCGTTATCTCTATCCTGGAGGAGATGATAATGAAGTCCAAAGGATTTGTCGAATTGCCCTGAATTGGAAAAAACAAAGTTTTTCGATCATCAATGGAAAAATAAGAATAATTGATCCCCGCTCTGCTCCATATTTAGCGTTGCACAAACCGCTGCCTGATGGCATATATCATTGCAGCCGAGCTGATGAAGGTGCAGTTCCCTGTGCAAAAGGCGCTACTCAAACTTTAGCAGGAGAACGGTGTTCATTTACTCGATAAACAAAACTCTGTTTGTCCTTATTTGATCAAATATTGTGAAAAAATATAATTTAAATCAAAGATAAGTTAATAACATCATTGACAAATTATGAAAAAGTGACTAAGGTGCCAAACAGGTTATACCAAATATATAGAAAATCAATGGGTAAACCTGGAGGTTTTATCTAAAAGGGATTTTTGATTTATTGATGCATTGGTAGGAGCATGGATGCCATCGCGAACGAAAAATAGCGATATTATCGTTGGATTAGATATCGGTACAACAAAAATTTGTGCCATTGCCGCAGAAGCAAATAGCCGGGATGTTCTCAACATTGTAGGAGTGGGAACATCAAAGTCTGAGGGATTGCGCAAAGGGGTTGTTGTTAATATTGAGAAAACCGTTCAGTCGATCAAAAAGGCTGTGGAAGAATGTGAGTTGATGTGTGGCCAGCAGATTACTTCTGTATCTGCTGGAATTGCCGGTCATCACATTCAGGGAACCAACAGTCATGGCATGGTCACGGTCTATCGTAACCGAGTCGTTTCCGAAGAAGATATTCGCCGAGTGATTGATGCAGCTCAAGTACTCGTCGCTAATGACCGAGAAGTTTTACATATTTTACCACAAGAATTTATTGTTGATGACCAGGATGGAGTGCAAAATCCTCTTGGGATGTCAGGAACCCGCCTTGAAGTGAATGTTCATATTGTAACAGGGTCTGTTACATCTGCCCAAAACATTATCAAGTGCTGCAATCGCGCCGGCATGGAGGTGGACGATATCGTTCTCGAACCTCTAGCTTCCAGCCAAGCCGTTTTAAGCCCGGATGAACAAGAAGTCGGAGTTGTTTTAGTAGATATTGGTGGAGGTACTACTGATATCACGATATATTCAGAAGGAAGTATTGTTCATACTGCTGTTTTAGCATTAGGAGGGGATCATCTAACCAAAGATGTAGCCATTGGTTTGAGTACTCCTTTGGCGGAAGCAGAGGAAATTAAACACAACCATGGGGTTGCAATGGTTTCTATGGTGGAACCAGAGGACATGATTCAAATAACCGGTGTCGGCGGAAGGCAAACAAGAAATATCCGAAAACAGGTACTGGCTGAAATTATTGAAGATCGTTTTCGTGAAATTTTTGAATTTATTGGAGCAGAGATCGAAAAATCTCAATACCGTAACGTCATCGCCTCTGGTGTTGTCATTACTGGTGGAACCTGTATCATGCCGGGTTCTGATGAACTGGCCTGCGATGTTTTAAACATTCCAGTCCGGGTAGGGTTTCCTGAAAACATTTCTGGCATCCAGGAATTGATTTATTCTCCAAAATACGCAACCAGTGTAGGACTTGTGAGATATGGCATCAATAATAACCAAAGCAGGCTCCAATTTTCCGGGGATGAAACGAATGTGTTTCATAAAGTTTCTAGACGGATGAAAGATTGGTTGCATGAATTTTTTTAGTCCAATTCACAAAGGTAACTTATGTTAGGATTTTCTGATATCAAACAAACACAAAATGATAATCCAGTTATTAAAGTAGTTGGAGTCGGCGGTGGTGGCGGAAATGCAATCAACCGGATGGTTTCAGTCATGGACACAGAAGCTGTAGAATTCATTGCAGCCAATACGGACCTGCAAGACCTGAGAAATTCAGCAGCTACTTATAAATTACAATTGGGTGGTGGTTGCACAAGAGGTTTGGGTGCTGGTGCGAAACCTGAAGTTGGTCGAGAAGCAGCCCAGGAAAATGTAGAGTTAATCCGAGAGTCTGTATCTGGTGCAGATATGGTCTTCATTACCGCAGGGATGGGAGGAGGTACGGGCACAGGAGGTGCCCCGGTTGTTGCACAGATTGCCAAAGAGTTGGAAGCATTGACAGTTGGTGTGGTGACCCTGCCCTTTAAATTTGAAGGCAAACAGCGCCGGAGAAATGCAGAAAATGGTATTGAAGAGTTAAAAAAACATGTCGATACGTTAATCGTTATTCCCAACGATAATTTGTTGGAATTGGTTGACAAACGGACTTCCATGACAGAAGCGTTTTTTCTGGCAGACGATGTGTTGCGACAAGCCATTCAAGGCATTTCTGACCTTATCACAGAAGAAGGCATTATCAATTTGGATTTTGCTGATGTTCGGACTGTTATGGAAAATGGTGGCAAGGCAGTGATGGGCGCGGGCGTGGCCAGTGGAGAAAATCGTGCCGTCATTGCTGCCAAAAAAGCCATTCATAGTCCCCTGTTGAGCGATTGCAAGGTAACAGGCGCTCAAGGAATTCTGGTGAATATGGTTGGTGATAACTCGCTGACTATGCATGAAGTGAACGAAGCGGCTGGATTTATTCAGGATCAAGCCCATGAGGATGCAACCATTATTTGGGGAGCTTCTATTAATCCAGAGAGGGAGGATGAAATTCAAATTACGGTAATTGCGACAGGTTTTGGGGAAGAAACTTCTTCAAGTACTTCTACTGATACACCACTTCAAGGAACTCCTCCACATAGAGAGGGCCTCTCAAACATTCAAACTCACAAATCTTCCTCTTCTTTGTCATCAATGACTGCTGCAACTAACTCAGAAACCATTTCGGCAGCCTCTCATTCTCCTGAGTTAGACCATGTTACTCATCAACAAAATGATCATTCCAGCACATTGTCCTCTGCATCTGTAAACACACCTTTGACCATTGAAAATCAGGCTGGTATCAGTCAGGAACCCCCAGTTTCAAACGTTGATGAAAGAATTGCTTCGGAAATAATAACTCATGAAGAACCAGCAATAAGTTCAAGAAATCAGGAGACTATCTTAACAAATCAGGTCTCTGTTGATCAAAATCTTGTGCAATCTCCTATAAAACCAGTCGTTTCTGAAAAACCGTCTCCAGAATTTATAGAATCACACTCAACAACGTTGGAAGTCGCTTCCGTCGATCAAATCAATGAAACTAAACACCATTTAAATGAAGCATCAGAAAGTGTTGTGAGAGAAGAAAGCGCAGGAAACCTGCTGATGGCAGATGCATCGGAGAAATTAGAGAACACGACTGAACCTTCAAATAACCATGCCATAGAACCAGAATTCAAACTCCGAACTGGATCTGGTGAAGTCCAGGAAGCACCGATATACCCTGATTGGGTACGCGCCAACCACCAAAGACACGATTTTGTGACAGATCTTGATATTCCAACATTTATCCGTCGAAGGGCTAAAAAATTAGGCCAAGACTTGAGATGATACTTTTACTTGAGTATCTTCACGGTTTAAGTAATACTGAATGTGAAAAACATATTTAAACGATTTACTTTGGTTAAGGACAGACGATAGGACCCAAGGCTATATAAAAAACGATCAACCCAAATAGCCAAAATTTACACAGTATTCTTTTACACACTGTTTTTAAGAATTATTGAAATTTTTTCTCATCACAATATAAATATTTATGATGTGGGGCTTAATCATATTTTCGGCCATTCTGTCTGCCACGCTTGTCGAAGTAAGACCGGTGTATTCTCTTCGACAAGCTCAGAGAACATTTCTGTCAAATATATGAAAAGTGTTGATTGGAGGAAAATATGATCGTGCCCATAATGCGCATCAATCGGCAGTATAAACAATTTATTCGAATGAGAAGAATAATAAGTTATAGATTTCTGTAAAAAATTCTAAAAAATAAGGGGATTAGAATTTACTTCATCATGTAAGCCATCTTGTTAGAAAGTTCTTCTTGCCTGGGTTTGCTTTCCTACCTTAATCCATTCATACCTGAAGAAAATCGTTTTGTAGTAATGCACAAGCATGCAAAATGAGTCTTATTTATCTCTAATTGCTATTTGCAAGTAAGGTTTTTGTGACCTATATCAACAATCCTTGACCTTTGCTTTCAAAGCGTTCATTCTCAGTGCTTGTGCATTGTACTATAAAAATACCTATGATTAAATAATATCATGAAATCATTACGTTTAGTGCAAACAGGAATAATAGGAGCCTTGGGGGGAATCACAAGTTGGGTCTTTCTTCAATGTTTCTTACATCTCCAAAGCACGATAGGCCCATTACCCTTATTCGATCAATTTACTTATAAAGGCATGATTGTTGGGTTAGGCATTGGAGTTTTTCTTCATTCTCGAGAAGCAATTTTATCGAAAAATTACACTATTTTAAAGAAAAGAATCCGCAGTGGAGTTTGGATTGGATTGATCAGTGGACTCTTAAGTTTTGTGATAGCACAAAGTTTCTTAGCTTTCTCGGCTTATATATCTCTTTTTTGGATAAGACTAATTAGCTGGATATTACTAGGGTTTTGGCTAGGGGTATTCATGCATATTGTGACTCCTGCGTCAAAAAGAGAAAAAATGAGAATATTGAGTACGACATTAGGGGGATTAGTCGGAGGCCTTTTGTTTGAAATTTGCCAGAATATTCCAATAGGGTATCCCAGTCTGATTGGATTGATACTGCTTGGAATGATATTACCGTTATCAATGATACTCATTAAAACTTATAATGCAACAGCATGTATCCGTGTACTCACTGGAGATAATCAAGGAGAACTATATCTTTTAGATAAAGATATTTTTTCAATAGGTTATTTAGCAGACAACGATGTTGTTTTAAAAGGATATACGGAAGTATGTGAAACTCATGCTCAAATTGTAAAAAATAGTGAGAATTATCAAGTAGTTGGAACATGTCCTGGTGGACAAGTATTTGTTAATTATCGATTTGTTGATCAGCAGAATATGAAGAACGGTGATATTATTAAGCTTGGTACTGCACTGCTTCAATTTTGCGAGGTGTCATGATCAATAGAATTATTGCTTTTCAAAGAAACTATTACCAGTATGTGCTCGTACTCACTGCTTGTTGTATGATCTATTCATGGTATGGAGTCCATACAGCAACAGCAGATGATTGGCAAATACAAATGACTGGAACGGACTCTCATTTAGCGTATGTGGGAGGCAACCGCTATATTTTTCTTAATATTACTGACGATCAGGACAATTATGTAGCAAATCTAACCGCAGATAATGTGTCTTTTAAAGTAAATGGTAGGCCACATCTTTTCTCCGAATTCACACACCAATACCAGCATACTGATCAACAAATCTCTCTCCTCATAGGTTTAGAAAATGCCACTGAAAGTCTGATGCTGCAAAAAATAAAGGATGGCTTCTCTCCATTCATTCGTCACAAGAAAACATCTGATCAAATTTTTATTGCCTTCAATGATTCTAATAGACAAACTGTTCTTGTGAATAATATCCAAGATTTTGAAAAAATAATGAGTCAATTATCCAGTCCTGGTTCGAGACAATTTTCCGAAGAATTTTTATTAAAATATGCACAGTCTGCTCATACTCCTGGAAATCGTCAATGGATCATTTTCATTGCCCCTGCAAATACTTCGGAAGATCAATCTGTTAAAAACGAATTGACAAAATTCCTAGTGGATCACTCCATTACCTTGATTCCAATTGTTACAGGAAAATATTCAAGCAATCACTGGTTGAATATTTTGGCAATAGAAACGGGAGGAAAAGCTTATACAGTCGAGTCCTTGGATGATTTTCCAGTATTATTTAAGCAAATCATGAAGAGAATTCAACAGGAATACGTCCTAGAATATCGACTAAATCTCTTGGGAAATGCCCTCCATGATGTGGAAATCAAACTGGTTTCTGATCAAGGTATTCAACAAGCAAATTATCGTATTGCATTGAGACCAATATGGCCAATATTGTCAACAAATTTACTGGTCAGCCTTGTCTTGACAGTAGGGATCGTTATTATTGGATGGTACTTGTTACAAACAAAAAGAAAAAAAGAAACACTTTTGCATGATCAAACAGGATTCCAAATCATGACTTTTGGAGAAGATTTCCAATTCATTCCTCTTGACCAAAAATCTTATACATTGGATTTTCTTTCCACTGTCCACACAAAAGGAAATTTAAGACTATCCGCAAACTTGGGGAAGGTGACTTTGACAGAAGAACAAGGTAGCTATTTTCTGGAAGATAAAAACTATAAAAATGCATTATTGATCAATCGTAGAAGAGTGAGGCGTACATTACTACGCAATGGAGATATATTAGATATTGGAGAACTGACTTTGATTTACTTAAACAAGACAACTCCTTCTAACCTTGAACCTGATGATTCTGAGAAAAATAAAATTCCAATTTATGGCGATAAGCCACTGGGTCCCATTCGTAAGAAAATAGGTGTATTGATTGACGAGAGAAAACGACAAGAATATCATTTGG
>JANQHV010000056.1 GCA_028282505.1 SAR324 cluster bacterium
TTTAGGTAATTTCCAAATCATTTTACAAAACGACAACACGTGTCATCAACCACTTCTTCATCTCAAAAACTAAAAATAGCCTCTCATGGCAAACGCTTGTTTGCTTTGATTTTGGACTTTGCATTTGCGTTATTACTTGTAAATACAGCCAATCACCTCAGATACGAAGAACACTGGGATTTAACCACTTCCCCCTCACAAACATGGACGAGTCTCATACCTGTTTATCTGGCAATTCTCATTTTACTCATCTTAAAAGATTGCACCAATGGATGCAGTCCTGGTAAATTTATTTTTGGCCTCACTGTTCGAAAGCTAGATGACTTATCACAAAACCCACCCGTCTGGAAAAGTATTCTAAGGAACTTATCACTGTGCATTTTACCAGTAGAGGGAATTGTGTTATTAATGAATAGTCATGGACTGCGACTGGGGGATCAATGGCTCCATACCGTTGTGATTGAAAATCCTAAAGCACATCGGTTTCTGATCCGTGTCATGGCAGCCAATACGATTTTCTTTGGCTATTTTTTTAGTGCGCTATTGATACAGCCATTTGTGTTAAATAAAACAGCTGCTTATCAAACTGCCGTTTCAGCCATTGAAGTTTCTCCAGAAGTCATCAACAAGCTTGGCACCATTCAGGAGTTTGAATCCCCTGAAATGGACATGAATATTCAAGATCAAGAAGGACATGCCCTGATTCGTATGACAGTAATTGGTAAAAACCATTCTCTACCCATTACGGTGTCTATGAAATTGGTTACCACTCCCCAAAGGTTCTGGCAATTGGAAAGTTTAACCATAGAGGAAGAACAAGAATAGTCAAGAGTGGCACTGAGCCTGCATTTCTCATGATGAACCCTGGCAAACTATCAAATGTGGAGATTAAACATGCGTGCTTTTCTCTTAACCATCACCATTGTCCTGCTTGGCGTTTCTATAGCCCATGCACAATTACAAAAACAAAAAAAATGGAAAATAGGGCTAAATCGCTTTTCCAGTGGGGTTACCTATAAATACGAAACTAACTTTAGAGAAAATGTCAGCGATACCACTTTCACTAAAATCAGCAAAAATTCTTCCGGTAATATCTCCAACACTGAATTCATGGTTGAGTACATTTTCTTTGGTTTGATGGGATTAGAAATCAATTTTAACTTAACCCCTGGAATTCGTAATTTTACATTCGAAACGCCAAATGAAAAAATTGGAGATATTGTAGAAGAAGTAAAAAGCAGTGCTTTGTACGGTGTTAATTTCTACTTCAGCGATCATACATCTCCTGGATTTAAATTTTTTGCTGGAATACTAACGGGTTCGTTCCTAGTAACTCATACCTATTCTAATGGGGGAGACCGGCCAGCCACTTTGACAACAGAAGAAGAAGCACTATTAGCAGACAACTTCAAATCATCTCAAACCTCCAATATTACTGTCCCGGTACAAATCATAAAAGGGGGTATGGACTGGATCCGGGAGGCTGTTGGTTTTCGCTTCCAAGTTAGTGCCATTCAAGGCTCTGAAACTAAAACATCCAGTGCACTCAACAAAACTAAACTCAGTGAGAAACAAACAGAAACTGTGACCTTGAGCGGAGGTGCCACTCTCGGCATTTTTGGCCATTTTTAAGAGTTTCCACAAAATTTACGATGGTGCACTGGCTATGGAAGCAAAAAGAAATTACTGTTTTTGCATGATTGTGCTGTTATATTTTTGGTGCAATCCAGTATTTGCAGAGCATCAAACCATTACGCTTCAAACCGACTTAGCCGCAGCATCTGCCCCTTATCGCCGAATAGGGCTTGAACTGGAACTCTGGCTCTACCCCTGGGTTGCCATTGGAACAGGACGAGAAGCTGATACAGGGCGAGGTTCAAAAAACTTTGAACAAGATGTGGATACCAACCAAGCACTCACCCTCCGTTTGATGATTTCAGGCTTTTTTATAAAATTCAGTAGCCTGGAAAGCCAATATAGCATTGAAAAAAAAGACACTTCCAACCCTGTTGGAACTGAATCGGAACCTATTCGTAAGGCATCCTTAACAGGAAGCCGCACCAGCATTGGATATTGGTATGAAATGAGTGATCTGTTTTTCATCACCATTGGTTTATTCCAGGAATCGCTCAGTACAGAAGAATTCACCTTCAATGATGGAAGTATCAAAGAAATCGGTGGAGACCTTTCTGGACCTCTTCTAACAATAGGTATTGCATTTTAGTCTGTTCCTTTCCCTCCTTTTCCTCTAAATTGTTATAAACATTGCATTTTAGAGACAAACCTTATACTACATTGAACCTCAAGAGCTTATTATTACTTCCTCGATAGTAGTTTCATGAGTCTTAATCAAATTTTAGATCATGTGGCAGACGATCTTTCTGAGATAGAAAGTGCCATTTTACACCATATACAAACAGATATCCCTTTATTGACCAATGTCGCAGAGCATATTTTGGCTGCCGGAGGAAAACGATTACGTCCAGCTCTGGTCCTGTTAGGAGCCAAATTATTTGGCTACAATGGTAAAGACACAATCCGTGCTGCGCAGATCGTGGAATACCTTCACACAGCAACTCTTTTGCATGATGATGTTGTTGACAATGCAGATATGCGTCGTTCTCAAAAAACAGCATGCAGAATCTGGGGAAACGAAGCAAGTGTTCTCGTTGGTGACTATCTATTTTCTATGGTTTTTTACATGCTGACACAATTACAAAACCTTGACGTTTTGAAGACGATGTCAGACACGACCACTTTAATGGCAAAAGGAGAACTCCTACAACTCACACATTCCCATCAAGCCATGAATGAAGACAAGTACTTAGAAATTATTTTCAATAAAACAGCGTGCTTGTTTGCATCTGCTCTGAAAATGGGAGCCATTATCGCCAATGCTCCCAATCAAGCACAACAGCAACTTTATGACTACGGCATGGCAATTGGATTAGCGTTCCAAGTGGTCGACGACGCTTTAGATTATATGGAGGAAGAATCCAAAACAGGGAAACCCATTGGCATCGATCTACAAGAACGTAAAATGACTCTGCCTCTCATCCATTTACTAAATTCAGCCTCTCCAGATGATAAAGCACGTGTCGAAGGTATCCTAGCAGCAGAAATTATAACAAACGAACATGTACATGAAGTCATACAAATGATGAAACTCTACGATTCGACAATTTATGCAGTGGGAATCGCACAGAAATTTACCAATAATGCCCAAACTTACCTAGAATCTTTGCCAGAATCACCAATTAGACAAATGCTGACAGATATTGCGAATTTCATTGTAGTACGCCATTTTTAGAGTAGCCCGATTGGTCTTCGCCTTAGAATCTGTTTGGAAAAGATAGTTCGTCGCGAAAAATCGATCTCGTTGAGCGGATTTTTGAGAAAATTTAAGGCGAACAGCCGACCTACTTTAACGAAAATTTTCTCAAAACAGATGTCAACGAGTCGGTTTTGTATCAGCATCAGGTTTTTCAAACAGGTTCTTAGCCTATTTCAGTTAGAGTAAATTATGAATCGAGGTCTCGGATTGCATAGTTTTCGAAATAAATTGGTTCTTTCCTTCACCAGCCTCACTATATTAACTGTGGGAGTGATTGTTCTTTTAGTCAATACTCGACTCCAAAAGGCCAGCGAAGATAAAATTGAAGAAGATACTCGAATAACTTTAAACGTTTTAAGACAATTTCGTCAAACTCAGTTAGAAAATTCATCAGATGCAACTGCAGCATTGATTCGCAATAACCCCCAACTACGTGCCTCACTTGCAGAGTTTAACGAAGAAGAGCTTTTCGAAGAAGGCCTGGATGAAGAAGAACAATACCAGGTTTTAGAGGATATTGTCAGTGACATTCAACTTTTTCAGGAGAGTCAAGTTTTTATCATTACCGATGGGCAAGGAGTGGTTCTTTATCAAAAAGGGAGCCATGATTTAATTACAAGAGATATCAGTCAATGGCCCGTAATTCAAGCGGCTTTGAACGGCGATGAGTTGTTTTCATGGTGGGGAAAAGACTCCCCTTTATACCTAGATATTCCAAAATTCAACCAAAAACAACCCACTCGACTGTACGAAGTATTTTTCAAGCCTGTCACTTTTGGAGATAATGTTGTAGGGCTTTTGATCATTGGTTTTGATACTTCCAATCAGCCCTCACTCATTAAAACTATTACACTTTCTGATATTGCTTTTTTTCAAAATCGACATTTATACAGTAGTTCTGCCTCTCCTGATCTTAACACCACCTTAGAAAGTTTAGCCTCTGATATTGAACCCAAAGAAGAGGATCTGATTTATCCTTTTGAATACCAGGACGAAGAATTCCTGGCACTGGCACATCCTGTCTTGAATGGATTACAGAATACCGTTGGCAAAATTGTTATTTTCCGTTCTAAAACTCATGAATTGAGTTTCTTTGAAGACTTGTCCAATCGTTTAAATGGTATTGGATTTTTAGCTGTGTTCAGTGGGATTATTTTTGCCCTGATCATTAGTCGAGGTGTCATTCAGTCCGTTAACATTTTATCAAAAGGAGCAGAGGAAGTCGCAAATGGGAATCTGGAAGTTGCTTTACCAATAACTTCGCAAGATGAATTAGGACAATTGGCACAAACATTCAATAAAATGACAACAGGGCTGCAGGAAAAAGAGCATATCACCCGAACCTTTAAAAAATACGTCTCTTCCTCTGTTGTGGATGAAGTGCTAAAAAATAATGTAGAACTTGGAGGGGAAAAAAAAGAAGTCACGATCTATTTTACCGATCTTGCTAACTTTACCGCAATTAGTGAAAAACTTCCCCCAGAAGATTTGATTTCATTCTTAAATCAATACCTTTCTCAAATGACACAAATCATCGAAAATCACTCTGGTATCGTTGATAAATATATTGGAGATGCCATTATGGCATTTTGGGGAGCCCCTCTACCCGTTCCGAATCATCCATATCATGCTTGTGTCGTTGCCTTACAACAAAAAAACTGGCATAAAGAATTCACTCAAAAATGGCAAAATCATCCGCTGATTTCTCAAACAACAACACGCTTTGGCATTCATACCGGCGAAGTGATTGTTGGTAATGTTGGCTCAGAGCACCGATTGGATTACACGATTATTGGAGATTCTGTAAATATTGCATCTCGTTTAGAATCACTCAATAAACATTATGGAACAGCAATCCTCATATCAGAAGCCACTCACCATACACTCACAAAAGATCTACTAACCCGAGAAATTGACTTAGTACAAGTCAAAGGGAAAGATAAAGCAATACGCATATATGAGCTAATAGCCTTTACCCAAGAAGCATCAGCTCTACAAAAAACACTTTGTGAACTATTCAACGACGGTCGTAGAGAATACTTGGACAGAAATTTTGACAAGGCTTTGCAATTGTTCTACCGTTGCCAGGAAAAAGCAAAGTTTGACCAACCAACTCAAATCATGATCACCCGATGTCAAGAGCTACTGGAAATACCACCTGATGATGAATGGCAAGGCATACAAGTCATGATTCAGAAATAGACAATAACGCTTCTAATTGTTTAACCACTCCAGAAAGAGAAAATTTTTTTTCTACATGGGCTCTCGCTTTTTTTCCCATTTGCTCACGAAACAGTTGATCCTGCAGCAAATTCACAATTTCACCAGCACAGGTCGTAATCTGCCCATCAGGCACCAGAACCCCTGTTCCTTTTGCAATAATTTCTTTTGCTGCACCAATCTCAAATGCAACTGGTGGCACCTCCAAACTCATTGCTTCTAGCAAAACATAACCAAATCCTTCCCAGCGTGAAGTAAACAAAAGTACATCAAATTTCTGCATATACTCCTGGACATTATCTGTAAACCCAATGAAGCGCAAACATTCCATGATCCCTAAATCTGCTGCAAGCTTCTTTAGATTTTCCTGTTCTTGCCCCTGGCCAACAATCCATAATTGTGTTTCTGGTAGTTGTTTATGCACCTGTGCAAAAACATGCAACGCCCGATCTATTCCCTTTTCATAGGACAACCGTCCTACTACACCAATTATGTTGGAGGTCTGGCGGGCATGGCTCAACTTCCACAATTGGAGATCTAAACCATTGTAAATGACCTGAACCGGTAAATTTTCCAGCTCATCCAGAAAAACTGATCTCATCGCAAGTAAGGTTGCTGTAGAATTAACAATCACACCACTAACTATATGCCTGAAATACCAATGGTTGATGACATGCGATTGAAGCGGTTGGGGGATTCCTCTTCGAAAAATGATACGAGGAATGGAAGCTAATTTTGCAATGAGTCCAACAAATTTTAATTCATGGGAAGAATTTAATATGATTGCATCAAATGAATCACTTTGGAAAAAGCGAAACAATTTTAATGCTTTCAATGGATTGAAGAGAGAATAAGCACGAGCTTTGATAGGAAGGCAAGGCAGCTTGGCTTGTGCAATCTGAATTGCTAAATCGCTGCCTGGATAAACAATTACATGGACTTGATGTCCTGCTTGTTGGAGTGCTTGTGCTGTTGTTAATGTCCACTTTTCTCCACCACCCCAACTTTTTGAAAGGTTTGCGAGAATCCAATGTGGCATTGACTAAGCAGCAAGTTGAGCTTTTACCTCTTCGACAATGGAATCAAACGCCGCTGATTCCTCCACTGCTAAGTAGGCTAAAGCTTTACGATCTAAATCAATATTTGCCAGTTTTAAACCATGAATAAATTTACTGTAACTTAAACCATGCGCACGAACCGCCGCATTAATACGCACAATCCATAGCTTACGAAACTCACGTTTCCGATTTCTACGATCACGGTAACTATATTGACGAGCACGATCTACCGCATTCTTGACAGTCCTTAGTAAACGACTGCGTGCTCCTCGATAGCCTTTGGCAGCCTTAAAATAAGCTTTTTTTCTTTTACGAGCATGAAGTGCTCTTTTGATACGAGCCATGATATGTCCTGATATATTTCAATTAACCATTAGGTAACAAAGATTTAACTGCCTGGGCATCGGAGCTGGCAACCAAGGTCTTGCTTCTTAATACTCGCTTAACTTTAGCCGTCTGCTTTCGCATTCCATGACGCAAATATGCTCTTTTTCGTTTGATCTTCCCACTACTTTTCACTTTGAAACGCTTCGCTGCACCGCGATTTGTTTTCATTTTTATTTTTGCCATAACATTATTATGATTTAGTTTTGTTTGGAGCTAAAATTAACGTAATGCTTCGACCTTCATCTTTTAGAGGTTGTTCTACCATTCCCCTCTCACCCACTAGTTCTTGAAATTTTTGCAATAAGGTACGGCCTAGATCTCGATGTGTCATTTCACGCCCTCGGAACATCACCGTCACCTTTACTTTATTGCCATCTTCTAAAAATCGGAGTGCATTGTTTAATTTGAAATGTAGATCGTGTTCTTCTGTTTTTGGTCTTAATTTGATTTCTTTGACTTGCACGATCTTTTGGTGCTTTTTTGCCTCATGCTGTCGTTTACTTTGCTGATACTTATATTTACCATAGTCCATTAACCGACATACAGGAGGTACTGCATTTGGAGATACTTCAATTAAATCCAGTCCTTCATCTTCTGCAACACTCAGTGCTTCTTCAATATCTAAAATGCCAATTTGCTTTCCTTCAGCATTAATAACTCGTACTTGAGCAGCTTCTATTCCCTCATTGACACGGATTTTTTCTTCAATCTTGGACTGACGTTTTCTTGGGTTTGCGATAGTAATATCTCCTAATATAGATGAATCAAGCCAAACTAATGGTAGGCGCGGGCGGGATTGAACCGCCGACCCCTACCGTGTCGGGGTAGTGCTCTCCCACTGAGCTACGCGCCTGGAGAGTGGATAACAAAGGTTCCGGCACTGACCGACTCTCCCACCGAGTGTCCCCGGCAGTACCATAGGCGCAAAAGGGCTTAACTTCTGTGTTCGAGATGGGAACAGGTGTG
>JANQHV010000601.1 GCA_028282505.1 SAR324 cluster bacterium
ATGTATTGTTGTAGATCCTCTTGACTGACCAACCCCGTTGCTAAATATAATTCCTCCAGTGCCCTGGTAGAAGCTGCCATCACACTGGCAATTCCTTCATCCCCTCGACACAAATGCCCTTGGGCCATTATAGTTTGTACAGTAAATCCAGTGTTTTCTATTTCTTGGGGAAGAAGTGCTCCATAGCCAGGCCGTAATCCTTTGTTCTGAAACATGGCACAAATCGCTTGATTCACTTTGTCAAAAAATGAACTTTCCACAGGAGTGATCTGCCGGGTTTCCAAAAAATCAGGTTCTTCTAAAACCATTGCTCCCCCAGGCTTGAGCAACGCATACAATTTTTCTAAAAGTTGTTGGGTATTTTGATTGTGCACCAGGACATAACGGGCATGTATCAAATCAAACGAGCTATCCTCCGCATAATCCAATAAATCCCCGGCAAAAACGTGAATGGGCGGTTGGTCCAAATTTTCCAGATAACGAGTATTTTGATCGATAGCGACTACTTTTCCCTGAGGCCCCACTTGTTCTGCCATCCAACGGGTGATCGAACCAGCCCCCGCTCCAAATTCCAAACAATGTTGGCCTGGTTGACAAGAGACTTGCTGCAAATAGGAAATGGTCATGGGGTCTTGGGCTTGTTCAATCAGACGCAAACGTTGATACTCTTGGTCGTTGGCGTGTTTTTCAAAAATGTAATCATTGTTGAGTGTCATCGTTGCTTCTCTTAAAAGTGTGATAAAGAACGCAGTAAGATTTAACACCATTAGACTGAATTGCCAGACCAAAAGCAAACATTTTTTTAGGGATTTCCAACAGTGATATGAAAGTATCCTCGCTTTGTAGAGAGGAATGTTGTCCAGAGGCCAGGGTGAGGGAAAAAAGAGGGAGGAGATGTGCTCAATACCATTCAATTCTGATAAATCAAAGGGTAGAGCTGAAATGAATTGCAGGGAGGGTAGAGGAATTAATTGATTTATGATAAGATTCGTCGCATCAGACTCATTATAGCGAAGAGACAAACAGCACAGTGGAGGTATAACAATGGCTGACACACAAGTAATCTTATTCATCTTAGCATCTTTAGTGGTCATCCTGACCCCAGGACAGGATATGGTATTGGTTCTATCCAGAGGAGTCACTCAGGGATCAAGAGCTGGGATGGTCACTGCGGCAGGTATCAGCTTAGGTTTGTTAGGGCACACGTTGCTAGCTGCTTTTGGCTTGGGTTCACTTCTTTTAGCGTCAGAATTGCTTTTTACCATTCTGAAGTATGTGGGTGCCGCTTATCTCATTTATCTGGCGACTCGGCTCATCTTCAGTCAATCAACAGCGTTTGAGCTCAGCACTTCTCAGTCAATGCCAATCAGACAGCTTTTTTTGGGCGGTGCGATATGCAATCTGTCTAATCCCAAAATTACCATTTTCTATTTTGCTTTTCTCCCACAATTTATCTCTAGGGATATTCAAAATCCAACCTCTCAGCTTTTGTTGCTGGGAGTTGGTTTTTCGGCACTAACTTTGCTGATTAAGGGTCCCATCGGTTATTTTTCAGGGGTTTCGTCGTCATGGTTCCGTTCCCGGCCTATGGTGATCCAATGGATCAATCGGACCAGTGGTCTGGTTCTGATCGGGCTCGGTGTCAAACTTGCCCTGGAACGACGCCCCTGATCCCCCCAGTAGAAAACTAGAAATTCCTAAGCCTCCCCTTATTTTCAATATGGTTCTTACCAAACGACCTTAATCCACTTCCATTGATGGCTTTTGTGATCTTTGGAAATGAGAGTGGCCTGGTAGACTTTGTCCTGGAATAAGTCGATCCGAATATATTGGCTATGGATAGAGGATAAAAGGGTCGTTCAATCCGTAGATATGAATCTGCCCTGGTCCTCCTGCAAAATATTCGTTCAGATTAGCAGAAGCAGGAACTGGAACCACGGTAATATTACTTGCATCCAGTGTTTCGAATGATGCATTGGTGGAGCCCGACGCATTCGGATCACCACCCGTTGCAGGTTCTTTGACCCTCGCTAGTTGTGAGTGGGCTGCATAATTGCTGTTATTCTCATCGATGTAGTTCGCATAGAGGCAATCTACATTATTAATTACACCTTGGCCACTAGGGGTGGTGTTCAGTGCGTACTGACCGTCGCAGTTAAAAATCAGTCCGTTGCGATCTGTTGCCACGCTGGGCAAACTGATCTGCATGCCACAAGAAGGGATGAGCTGCACATGGATACCACCGATCACTTCAGGTTCATTATCAATGTTGCGCCTCAATCGTGTATCACTATGATCTAAGCAGATTTCCACCCCATAGTCTGTAACGGTAGTACCTATCGGATTATTAGAATCGATATCGTTTTGCCGGAAAATGGCATATTGATCAAAAGCACTTTGTTTTGCATCTCCTGCTGACAAGTCAATGGGTGGGTAAGCTGTCATTTGTTCGGTGATGACTTGTTTTCCAGTTACATCGTATAGTAGGAAATCTTCATTGGATACGTAGTACTTTTCAGTAGTCATCAAGTTGGTAGGGTTATCCACTTCAGGGGTACGAATGGGGATGTTGCTCACAATCACAACCCGATTGCGTACCTCGCAATTGGGGTAGGAGTGGCAGTTTTTGATGAAGTTCACGAGCATGTCGAAGATCACGCTTTTCAAGGGACCGAACGAGGTCAACCACTGTTCTGACAGGTTTTGCACCACGCTGTTGCGTACGCTTACAGAGTTAGAAGAGAGTATTCTGCTACTGTTTTTCAGTATGGTCGTGATAGCACTACCACAGATGAAGGTCCAGTTGGGGTAGTCGGTAGCATTGAATGTCTCCGCCAGTTGTTGTTGAAGGACATCAATCGGATCTTCCGAAGGATCACTGTAGACATACGGCCCTTCTGTGCCATGGTAGTAAAATTCAGGCGCTACAAATACATTGATCACATCTGTTTCTGTTGTGGGAAGCTGATCTTTTGCTATGTCCACAGCATTCTTCAGGA
Organism: SAR324 cluster bacterium; assembly: GCA_028282505.1. GTDB lineage: Bacteria > SAR324 > SAR324 > SAR324 > NAC60-12. Next base: position 3,000 of record JANQHV010000601.1, read on the forward strand.
TCGAAATACGATTGCTCAAGTCGGTTTGAATGTCAGAGTTTGCCAGGTAAGTCCCAGCGACCGCTCCGGGGCCATTCGGGTTTCCAATCGGTATCAAATTTGCTGGGGTCGTGGGGATAGCGTATCCGATGAAGCGGATTCGATTATAGGTATTATTCATGTTGAACTCCTTATTGTATTGGTTGTTTTACAGCATAATTATACTGTTTTTCTGTATATTATAGATAATTCCGTTATCCGTAGTTAATGATCAAGTTAAAAGTAGTTAATGAACTATAATGGTTTATTTGTGGTGCTTTTCAAAAGTCAGGGAACATCATACTAATTAATATTTTTGAAAATATTAATTAGTATGATGTTCCCTGTTTTTTTACTGAAGGCTGATGAAAATACCTACAATTTTTTAGGAAAAAATATATTCATTACCAGCCATCAAAGTGATTGTACAATCAGCCATCTTGCCAATTCATGAAAAAATATGATAGGAGAAATGAGATCAAAGAGAAAATGACTTGTCAGAATCATGATTTGCTTTAGGCTAATTTTTATGTGGGGAAAAATAACTTATATGAGGAGAACAAAATGACGATAACTGCTGGAGACATGACATCTGCTCCTGATTTGACCAAACCAAGGGTTGGGACAGGGCCTATCCGTACAAAATATCCTGTTTATGTTGATTTTCTACCGCCTTGCAACAACGCATGTCCTGCAGGGGAGGATATCCAGGCATGGTTGGCACTGGCCCAGGCAGGAAAATATGAAGAGGCCTGGCAGGCTTTGATTCGTGATAATCCAATGCCAGCGATTCATGGCAGAGTTTGTTATCACCCTTGTGAAGATAGCTGCAATCGTGCATTTATTGATGGGGCTGTCAGTATCCATGCTGTAGAACGTTTTTTAGGGGACATGGCTTTGAAAGAGGGATGGAAACCCAGATATGACGCAGAGCCCAGTGGAAAAAAGGTTCTGGTGGTTGGAGGAGGCCCCAGTGGGTTGTCGGCAGCCTATCATCTCACACGCCTGGGCCATGAAGTGGAGATTCATGAGGCCGGTCCGGTTGCCGGCGGAATGATGCATTTTGGGATTCCAGCTTACCGTCTTCCCCGGATTGAGTTAAAAAATGAAATCCAGCGTATAGAAGACATGGGTGTAAAGATTGTCCTCAATCACAAAGTGGAAGATGTCTTGGCCGAAAAAAAAGAGGGCAACTTTGATGCCGTCTTTATTGCGATTGGAGCCCATATCAGCAAGAAAGTAAATATTCCCACTCAGGATGCTGGAAAAATTTTAGACGCGGTCAGTTTTTTGCGGGAGGTTCAGTCAGGTGATCCTCCTAAGCTGGGAAGGCGTGTAGCCATCTACGGTGGAGGAAACACTGCCATGGATGCGGCTCGTACAGCAAAGCGTTTAGGGGCTGACGAAGCCTTTATCATTTATCGCCGGGACCGATCCAGCATGCCTGCTCATGAAGAAGAAGCGGATGATGCATTGAAGGAAGGAGTTAAAATCAAATGGCTGCGTACCATTAAAGAAATTGATCAAACCAAGTTCACTGTGGAAGTGATGGAGTTGGATGAAAATAACCGTCCCCAGGCCACAGGAAAATATGAAACCTTGGAAGCCGACTCACTTGTCCTGGCCTTAGGGCAAGATTCGGACACTGAATTTTTGAAGAAGGTACCGGATATTGAATTCAAATGGGGTACCACGGTCTTAGTGGGCAAAGACATGATGACTGGACATGAAGGTATTTTCGCTGGTGGTGATATGGTGCCAAGTGAGCGTACTGTGACGGTAGCCGTCGGACATGGAAAAAAAGCAGCTCGATACATTGACGGATATTTGCGTGGTGTTCCATATGAAAAACTTCCCAAACACCCCATTGTGGGGCACGAAAAGCTGCATATCTGGTACAAAACCCATGCTCCCAAGTCTGAACAGTCAGAACTTCCCCTGGATCAGCGTAAAGACAGCTTTGATGAAGTGCTACAGGGATTGAATAAAACAGAGGCCTTGTTTGAAGCAAGACGGTGTTTTTCATGTGGAAATTGTTTTGAGTGCGATGGTTGTTTTGGCTCCTGTCCAGAAGATGCGATTATCAAACTGGGGCCTGGAAAACGTTATCGATATGATTATGAACGCTGTACCGGTTGTGCGATATGTTATGAACAGTGTCCTTGTCATGCCATTGAGATGGTTTTTGAAAAATAATGTTAGGGAGGAGAGAACAATGACAAATCAAAATAGAGTTGCCACCATTGATGGAAATGAAGCTGCAGCCCATGTGGCATACCGGGTTAGTGAAGTTTGTGCCATTTATCCAATCACTCCATCCTCACCAATGGCAGAGCATGCTGAAGAATGGTCGACCCACCAGGTACAAAATATCTGGGGAAATATTCCCGAAGTGATTGAAATGCAAAGTGAAGGGGGGGCGGTCGGTGCCGTTCATGGTTCATTGCAGACGGGAGCCTTGACCACCACGTTTACCGCTTCTCAGGGATTGCTCTTGATGTTACCAAATATGTACAAGATTGCAGGAGAGTTGACCCCTGCTGTATTCCATGTCGCCGCTCGCTCACTGGCAGCACAGGGATTATCGATCTTTGGGGATCATGCTGATGTAATGTCAGCCAGGATGACGGGGTTCGCAATGCTGGCATCGGCTTCTGTTCAAGAAGCCCACGACCTGGCCCTCATTGCTCATGCCACCACTCTGAAAGCTCGTGTGCCTTTTATGCATTTTTTTGATGGATTCCGTACATCCCATGAAGTGAATAAGCTGACCATGTTATCCGATGAAGAAATCCGAGCCATGATTGATGATGAACTGATTTATGAACATCGAAAACGTGCTTTGAATCCTGACAATCCATTCATTCGTGGTACTGCACAAAATCCAGATGTCTATTTCCAGGGAAGAGAAAGCGCAAATCCCTTTTATGCCAAAACGCCAGAATTGGTTTTGGAGATGATGGATCAGTTTGCTGAACTGACGGGGCGTCAATACCGCTTATTTGACTATGAAGGTGATCCCAGTGCAGAGCGTGTCATTGTCATAATCGGTTCTGCGGTTGAAACCGTTCAGGAAACGGTGAAGGCCCTGGAAGCCAAAGGAGAAAAGGTGGGGATCATTCAGGTGCGATTGTATCGACCTTTTTCGACAGACGCTTTAGTGGAAGTGCTCCCCAAAACTGTAAAATCCATGGCAGTCCTGGACCGTACCAAAGAGCCAGGAGCAACAGGAGAACCGCTTTATCTCGATGTTATTTCCAGCCTGGTCGAAGCATTGAGCAAAGGACAGATCAACAGTATGCCCCAAATCATTGGTGGACGCTATGGGCTTTCTTCCAAAGAATTCACACCTGCTATGGTCAAAGCGGTTTTTGATGAATTGAAAAAAGCAGAGCCCAAAAACCATTTTACGATTGGAATCAATGATGATGTTTCCCATACCAGCCTGGAGTACGATCCTTCTTTTGATATCGAACCCGATTTTGTGACACGGGCGATGTTTTTTGGGCTAGGAGCGGATGGAACAGTAGGTGCTAATAAAAACAGCATCAAAATTATCGGAGAAAACACCGAACTTTTTGCACAAGGTTATTTTGTTTATGATTCGAAAAAATCAGGCTCACAAACCATTTCTCATTTGCGTTTTGGCAAAGATCCCATTCATGCTCCCTATTTGATTTCGAAAGCCAACTTCATTGCATGCCACAAGTTCAGTTTTTTGGAGAAAATGGATGTGCTTAAGAATGCAATGGAAGGGACTATCTTTTTGTTGAACAGTCCTTATCCTCCAGATCAAGTTTGGGATGAGCTACCTCGCCCGATTCAACAGACCATTCTTGAAAAAAAGATAAAGCTCTATGTCATCGATGCGTTTCAAGTAGCCATTGCTACAGGCATGGGAAGAAGGATCAACACCATCATGCAGACTTGTTTTTTCGCCATATCTGGTATTCTTCCCCGTGAAGAAGCAATTGAGCAAATCAAAAAGGCCATTGAAAAAACCTATTTCACCAAAGGCCAGTCAATGATTGAGCAAAATTTCCAGGCAGTGGATGCCACCCTGGCTCATTTGTATGAAGTAACAATACCTGAAGTGGTAACCAGTTCCTTGGAATTTGAGCCTGTTGTTCCGGCGAATGCACCCGAATTTGTTCAAAAAGTGACCGCAGCCATGCTGAGGGGGGAAGGCGATGATTTACCTGTCAGTGCCCTTCCTATCGATGGCACCTATCCCAGTGGCACTACTCAGTGGGAAAAACGAAATGTTTCAGAATTTGTTCCTGCCTGGGAATCGGACCTTTGTATCCAGTGTGGTAACTGTAGTTTTGTCTGTCCACACGGAGTGATACGAGCTAAGTTTTATAATGAAGCCTATCTGAAATCAGCACCAGATACTTTTCAGTCGGCATTGATCAGCGCACGAGGCTTTCCAGAAACACGATACACTCTGCAAATTTATGTAGAAGACTGCACAGGATGCAATCTTTGTGTGGAAGCGTGTCCTGCCATCAGCCTGGAAGACAATACCACCAAGGCCATCAATATGAAACCCAAGGAGCCACTTCTCGAAGACACGAAAGAGAACATCCGTTTTTTTGAATCCCTGCCTGGCAATGAACGATCCAGTGTGGATTTTGGAGCGGTGAGGGGTGTTCAATTCCTGTCCCCCTTGTTTGAATTTTCCGGAGCCTGTGCAGGTTGCGGGGAGACTCCTTACGTGAAACTGTTGTCTCAACTGTTTGGCCCGCGTTTGATTGTCGCCAATGCGACAGGCTGTTCTTCAATTTATGGGGGAAATTTGCCAACAACCCCCTGGACGGTTAACCAAGAAGGGCAGGGGCCCGCATGGTCCAATTCCTTGTTTGAAGATAATGCAGAATTTGGATTGGGGATGAGGGTCACTGCTGATAAACACATGACCCTGGCCAAACAACTGCTGGATAAGCTTCGCCCGGAATTAGGAGACGATCTGGTCAATGGATTGATTCATTCACGGCAACAGGTTGGTGCAGAAATCCGGGCACAGCGTGCACGTGTGCGGGAATTGAAAGAAAAACTCAAGTTGATGAACTCTCCCAAAGCAAAAAATCTGCTGTCTGTGGTCGATCAATTGGTTCGACGTAGCATTTGGATCATTGGTGGAGATGGCTGGGCTTATGACATTGGTTCTGCTGGCTTGGATCATGTCCTGGCCAGCAGTCGGAATGTCAATGTGCTAGTATTGGACACAGAGGTTTACTCCAACACAGGAGGCCAAATGTCCAAATCCACTCCTACGGCAGCCACTGCAAAATTTGCAGCAGCCGGCAAACGAGTGGATAAAAAAGACTTGGCCATGCAAGCCATTTCCTATGGTAATGTTTATGTGGCACGAATTGCTATGGGGGCAAATCCGCAACAAACACTGACAGCCATTCGTGAAGCAGAAGAATATTCAGGACCATCTTTGATCTTGTCTTATAGTCACTGTATTGCTCATGGTTTTAACATCACACAGGGGTTGAAACAACAAAATCTGGCGGTAGCCAGTGGTCACTGGCCCTTGATGCGCTACAATCCTGAGTTGAGAAAAATAGGAGTGAATCCATTTATTCTGGATTCTCCACGCCCGACTATTCGACTGGAGGACTATGCCTACAACGAAATGCGCTATAAAATCCTTACACGTACCCATCCCAAAGAAGCCAGGCGGTTGATGGACATCGCCCAGAAAACTGTTGATCTTCGTTGGGATACCTATGAGAAGATGGCATCACTCAGCGCAAAGGAATTTCAACCGATTGTTTGATGCCTCTTTGTTATAGATTTTCAGGTAATTTCTAGTAACACTGCATCTAAAAACGAACCGAGATCTCTGTGCTTATGATTAATAGATACAGAGGTCTCAATCCAATATTCCGGTTCGTTGGAACCATCGAACTAACATTCCAGAGTATATTCTCTGGATTTGCTAAAAGAGTAAGATTTAGGATTAAGAGTTAAGATTAAAAAATTTATAAACACGACAAAGATAATACCAGGACAAACCAAAATCACACCATTATATCAAGAGGAGAGACTATCATTGCCTAAGCTCAAAATGACCGAAAATCGAAGCCTTGTAGGCGTTGCACACAAATACTTATTGGAGCAGGCTCCTGTTTTTTTTCTCGTTTTGGATCAGGCAGGAAGGATCACTGATGCCAATCAGTACACATTTGATCTTGTCGGAACTGACGTTAAGCATCAAGCTGTGCAAGATATTTTTGTGGATTTTGTAGGTGTTATGAACCTTTCTGATTTAGTTAAAGATGCTTCTCAAACACACCTGTTGCATGTGAAGACTTTCACCGGACTTCCTCAGACTTTCTATTTCAATTTTTTTGACCTTGGCGAGCAAACTCTTGTTTGTGGCAAATTAGATGTGGAAGAATTAGAAGTCCTTCGGAAAGATTTAATATTTCTGAATAACGAATTGAATAACCTCACCCGTGAATTGCATAAAAAAAACACGGAGTTGGAAAAATTAAATACCTTGAAAAATCAATTTCTGGGGATGGCCGCCCACGACCTTCGCAAACCGATTAGTGTGATTCAATCCTACAGTGAATTTTTAATTGATGAGATCACCAGTGGATTGAGCGAGGAGCATTGTAATTTTTTAGATATCATCCAATCCTCCAGTATGTTTATGAGTCGTTTAATCGATGAATTTTTGGATGTGGCCATCATTGAGTCAGGTCAATTTGAACTGGATCGGCAACCAACGGACCTGCTTACAGTTATTCAGAAGAGTTTAACATTAAATGATATTTTGGCGGAGAAGAAAGAAATCAAACTATTTCTGATTTGTGATGAAGAAATTTCTCAAGTGGTCCATGATGTCATGATGGATGGCCCCAAAATTGAACAGGTGCTCAACAATTTGGTGTCTAATGCCATTGAACATTCGCAAAAACAAACAGAAGTTCAGATAAAAGTTTCTCATGATGAGGATATAGTGACTGTTGCGGTGAAAGATGAAGGGAGTGGAATTCCTCATGATGAGCTCCAAAAGTTATTTAAACCATTTGAAAAAACCAGCGCAAAAAAAACCGCTGGCGAAAAAAGCACAGGACTGGGGCTCGTTATTGCCAATAAAATTATCGAAGCACATCAGGGAATCATCCGTGTTGAAAGTGAGGTAGGGAAGGGAACGACCTTCTTTTTTTCCATACCCAAATAGAATGAATTGTTTTAGTTTCTCACAAACCTCTGGATATTGAATTTTATGAGCAAGGTAAGCAGATGAAGAGGAATATTAAAATACTGATTGTTGATGATGATCCACAAATTCTCTTTGCGACTTCACGGGTATTGAAGTCAGCAGGTTATGAAGTCATAGAAGCCGCTACGGGTAATGATGGAGTGAGGTTAGCCACAGAAATGATGCCGGAGTTGGTTCTCCTGGATTTCGGACTTCCCGACATAGATGGGTTTGAGGTCTGCCGCCGTATTAAGGAAGATCCAAAATTAGCCAGAATTTATGTGATGATGGCTTCCAGTAGTAATACGGAGTCTGATCATCAGGTAGAAGGTCTTAAAATAGGAGCAGATGGTTATCTTCTCCGACCGATCCCCAATCGAGAACTGTTAGCCCGTGTGCAATCCATTTTGCGTTTGAAGCAAACAGAAGATGAATTGCGCTTAAATGAAGAATATCTGGATAATATTCTCAAATCGATGGCCGATATGCTCATTGTCATCAATCGAGATGCCACGATCAGAACCATCAATCAGGCCGCCCTGGATTTATTAGGATACAAAGAACAGGAACTGATCGGACAAGATATGGAGACGATCTTTACAGATAGTGACGAGGAACAGGGCCTCTTCTATGGAAAAGGAACGCATACCATAAAAATACAAAATTTGATTGCACAAGAGCTGGTTCAAAATATAGAAACCATTTGTTTGTCGAAGAACGGTGAAAAAATCCCTGTCGTCTTCTCAGGTTCCGTGATGCGAGATAGCGATGATCAGATTCAGGGAATCGTGTGTATTGTTCATGACATCACGAAACGAAAACGGATGGAAACCCAGTTGCGCCGTGCTCAAAAAATGGAGGCCATCGGAGTTTTAACAGGGGGAATTGCTCATGAGTTCAATAACTTACTTTCTCCCATTCTGGGATACGCCCAACTCCTGATAGAAGAAAAATCAGAAGATGATCCAGATTTAGAACATCTCAAACAAATCCAGATTGCTGGAAATAGGGCTACAGAGCTGGTTCGACAAATGCTGGCTTACGGACGACAATCCATGTCAAAGAAAGAGACGATAGAGTTGGAGAGTGTTATTGAAGACACAGTCATTCTGCTCAAAAACACGATTTCTCGTAACATTGCGATCAAAAAGGAGATCGAAGTGGGTTTACCATCCATGTATGGAATGCCCAGTGAAATTCACCAAGTTGTGCTCAACCTGTGTATCAACGCCAGCCATGCCATGCCCGAAGGTGGCCATTTAACTATTCGTTTAGAAAACGGAGGGTTCTACCGATTTATCAATTCAGAAGGAGATCCATTGGAAGGCAATTTTATCAAGCTCTGTGTCCAAGATACAGGAGTGGGCATGGATCAAGAAACAATAGAACGGATTTTTGATCCCTTTTTTACAACAAAAGAAGTCGGTCAAGGCTCAGGGTTGGGACTGTCGGTAGTACAAGGGATTGTCGAACAGCACCAAGGCCATATTGAAATAAAAAGCCAGTTAGGGTCAGGAACTTCATTTTATGTTTATTTTCCTTCTGTACAAAAAGAAGTGCAAGCATCTGCGGTGAAAATGAAATCACTCTCCAAGGGAAATGAGAGAATTTTACTGATTGATGATGAGCAAATGATTACCGGTTTAACCCAACTCATGTTGAACAAATTGGGATACAAGGTCACAGCATTTTTAGATAGCACCGAAGCATTACAAATGTTCACGAACCATCCTGATGATTTCGATTTGATAATGACCGATTATGGAATGCCTAAGATGAATGGGAAAGAGTTGGGGACCAAAATGAAAGAAATTCGTCCTGAAATTCCAATTATCCTGTTCACAGGCTACGGCGATTTGATTGCCAAAGAAGACATTCATACCTGGGGCATGGATGAGATGCTGGTGAAACCCCTGAAGCTGAAAGAACTCAGTGAGGTGGTGAGGCAAGTATTGGAAGCCTCATCTTGATTGTTTTTTCAACCAGAAGAGACTCTCGATGGTATAAATCAATAATGCCAGCCAAATGGCGCTGAAGCCAAGCAAACGTGTCACATCGAAGGGTTCTCGATACACGAAAACTCCCAGTAAGAATTGCAAGGTAGGAGCAATATAGTGAAGCACGCCAAGCGTTGCCATGGATACTCGTTGGGCACCATAAGCAAAGAATAGTAATGGAGTGGCTGTGGCAGCTCCTGTTGCTGCCAATAACAAGTTGGTCTGCCAGGGAACGTGCCCAAATGAGGAAGAGCCATTCGATTCCAGGTACAGCAAATAAAACAACGCTGGTAAAAACAACCATAGGGTTTCCAGTGTCAATCCATCCAAAGAATTAAACACCCCTGTTTTTCTCAACAAACCATAAGCCCCGAACGTTAATGCCAGGGTTAGGGCAATCCAGGGAAAGTATCCATAACTAAGCGTCAGATAAGCGACTCCAATAAAAGCAAAGCCAACAGCGATCCATTGTCCACGACGCAACCTCTCCCTCAAAAACAACATTCCCAAAATAATTGTAATTAAGGGGTTGATGAAATATCCAAGGCTGCTTTCAATGATGTATCCAGAATTGACTGCCCAAATGTAGGTGTACCAGTTCAATGATAGCAAGGACGCCGTCCCCAGAAAATAAAACAAGTGTTTCGGATGATTTTTGACTTCTTGCAATAGATTCCAGCGTCTTTGCAGAATCAATAACACCAGGAGAAAGACAAGCGACCATGTCATTCGGTGACAGAGGATTTCCAGAGCCGGTACGGCCTCAATAGCTTTCCAGTAGATTGGTAGAAGTCCCCATATAGTATATGCCAAAATAGTAGAAAGAACGCCTGGGTGTAAATGATTCATGTTTTAATGCTGTTTCAGTTCTTCCTCGATATACTCAATGGCATCCGTTTCGGTATCGTAGATGGCTAACGTGGGGTCTTCCAGGTATTCAAAAAATTCTGATGTGCTTTTATCCAAATGACAAATGGCAAAAATGATTTGTTTTTCGGAGGCTTCCTTGTAAAAGCTCACAATACTGCCAAATCCATAAGAGTCGATGATGGTCATCTGTTTAAGATTGATCAGGATGGCCTGACAGTCTTCATGTTCCATCAAGGCCATGATATCCGTTTTGAATGACAAAACGTCATTGCCCACCATCTCGCCGATGATGGAGACAATAACAAGCTGATCTATTACTGAGTGGGTTAATTTCAATTCTGTTCTCCTGTCACCAATTGAAAGCAGACCAAGTGCAAATCGAATCTATTATTTTTATTTTTTCCTTTTTTCTAAATCAACCTTTTCAGTGCTGTTTCAACATCTGCATAGCTGGCATGATTTGGGATAGTCAGAGAGTTATAACCATCCCCACTAAACCGGCGATCCAGTTCAATTAATACATGAGTTCGATCCTCTTTAGAGATAAATGATAGTTCAATCTCTTTAACACGACCAAAACCAAAACCTGTTGGCTTAAATTCCATTTCTTGGTAGCAGCCTGAGACAGAAGCAAAATCATTCCCCTTCAGATATCCTTTTTCAACGTCGGCCTTCACCATAGCAAAGCCATTTTTCTCCATAGCCTCAATAAAATGACTAATTACTGTGGTGGGGTAAACATCCATATAATCACGATCTGTTGGGTCAACGGCATATTCAATATCTAAGGAGGTTTCCAACCATACTTTACATTTATTTCGTTTTGCATCAAGAACAGTAATAGGTGTTTCTGGATTTAGTCTAAAATGAAAAGGAATTACCTTTTCTTCATTTGGTTGTAATTGAAAAGGATTCGTTACAATAAATGACTCAATGACATGATTGACAAGACTGTCACCATTTTCATGTTCTACTTTTGCTCGTGTCATCAGGTTAAGTGTAATTTTTGAGATTTCTTGCTCAACATTGCCACCTTTAACTTCAATTCTTCCCTCAAGATTCCCTCCTTGCACAAAATGTTCTGTTGTTAAAATTGTATCTACTGTTGCTGAACCGACTCCTATACTCGCAAATAGTTTTTTAAGCATGTTGTCTCCTTTTTATCTGTTTTTTTGGCCACGTTCGACCTGGAAATCTACTGCCTCTGCCAGATTCTTTCTAGCCTCTTCCACCGTATCTCCCTGACTCGCAATATCTAAATCAGGACATAGTCCTACATAGCCTTCATTTTCATTCTCGGTGATTGCTGTAAATTGATGAGATTGTTTCATAGTTTTCTCTCAATCCTTAAATTTTTTCAATATTATGAAATGATTTCTTCAACATTTTGTCTCAGTTTATCAAAATTTTCAGAATTTTGAATAATATATTCAGTGTCTCTCCAGTCACGTACTCAATCCGATAATAAATTTGTTACCAACAATTTACTCTTTGGTTAAGCTTATAATTTTCAAGTGATCTGTTTCCTTGGTTGCATATATTCCTCCCGTTCGCAATTCTAGCTGGTCTGCAATTCCAATAGAAGTAAAAATATGGTTTTGTGAGAAAAAGATACTTATATTTATGATGATCTTAAATTGAAGGAAAAAGCGTTATATTAAGGCTAGAGACCTTATAAGCGCAAGCGAAATGGGAGCGAAGTCTTAGAAGTAGTCGGACGATTGAATAGTACCTCAGGCCCACATAAGATCAAAGAAATGTTCTGCATCTTGTATCGTGCCGCCGTTCTCATGGATGTCAGAGAGTATGAAAATTTGATGGATCAGCTCGAATTACTTCAAGATATTCATATGGCTGAAGCACAGTTGAAAGAAGGAAAAGGAATTCCCCATTCCGAGGCCAAAGCTGAGGTTTTGAAGAGGTTGAGGGCATGACAATAACTTGGTCTCCTCTAGCTATTCAAAGAGTTAAAGCCAACCCTTCCTCTTGATGAAATTCCTCAATAACTCTCAATTTGTACAAATAACTCTGTCAGCCTAACTCCGAATATTATTGATGATTGTGAGAAGCACTAGCTCTTGAAATTGATACATCATTGCCGACCTTGAGAGTAATTTTTCCTATGTGGTAAATCGTTTTCGTACCGTGCCATAGTTTAAAGATAAATATGAGTTCATACTAATTAGAAGTAAGATTTTGGTATTTTTGCAAACTCTTTGTAGGGATTTAATATTACGTCTCCGGAGACCTTAATGTCCTGTTGAACTCTTGTATATCCTTTTTCTTCTGCATAGTCTAGTACGGGTAGTAAATGACTCAGATATGCTTCAATTTTCTTCTTAAACTCTTCAGATCCTTCTGTGGCATCTGTGAGGGTTGATGTTTGTTGACCTCTTGCCTGACCTGCAAAAAGAAGTAATTCTGTTTCCGTACTTGAACTTAACGATAGAATCTTTTTGTAGTACTCCTGGGCTTTTTTAAGTGTTTGATAGAGATCATTTTTGATCTCCGTTGGAAGACCTCCTTGTGGTATAGATAGGCCTAACTGAAGGCATGCTTCAATATAATTTTTAGGGTAGGTCCCTTCTGATAGGAATCTTTTGCTCACTTCATTACCAACTCTAATTCTAAAGGTTTGGTTATTTGTTTCACTGATAGGTATACCTTGGTAGAATGGCTTTTTACCATCTATAATTATCGGTCCATCTCTTACTTCTACAGGTTCTTCATACCCTATAGAGGTAAATGTCACGTAATGCGATGAAGGAATGGTGATCACGCCCTTTTTGAGATTAAATTCTAAAGGTCCTTCAATTTTTCCAAGCGTATATTTTGCTTCAAGTCCTGAGTTTTTTTCGTTCAGAAGAAGCATTCGTTCATCATCTAGGGGCTGTTTTGTTTTTTCGGTAATTAAGACTTTGTGTTCAATACTGTTATTTACAAGAGTTTCAATGATTCTGTACTGACGTTGGTCTTTGGGATCTCTGCTATTGTGGTGTCGCATCACAAAATCCGTTATTATATCTCCTGAGGAGTCTCCCTCATCTAAGAGATAGTGTGCTACCGTGACGATGTTTTCTCGTTGGGTTTGTAAATCTGCTGTTTCACGTTGAATTTCTAAAAGTCGTTCATCAATAGTCTCCAATCTTTCAATCTGATCAGCAAGTTTCATGATACCTCCTGGTAATTGAGGATGTTAATAAGCATTTGTTTCGCTTTTAAAGGAAAATTTAAATCTTTTCGTGAAATATTTCACCGAGTTCCATCTGTCAAAAAAATCCTTTGGGGAGGAGAGTTTTGGTCAGATGGTTACTTTGTCAATACTGTGGGCAAACATACCAATGAAGCAATAATCAGTGCAACTGTTCGTAATCAAGGAACAGAATCTGATTACAAACAGTTGCACTCTGGACAAATGAAAAGCTATAATTTTGAGCAATCAACGTTGTTTTAACTCCCTAATACCCCACAAAATGCACAAAACGATAGCACCCGGAAATATGTGTGTAAAGACAAAATTAGGAAGGATATACTTTTCCAGAGCCGATGTCCAATGTGGCAAATAAATTCAGGGCAGTATCACGTTTATACTCATGCGTATGTCTATATAGGGATATTTCCAGGTTGGGCAAGAAGAATCTTAGCACAATAATCTCTAACATTCGACCTTTTCAGCGAAACCATCTTTCTTAATATTTTTGTACCCACAAATTCCGTGGGAGAAGCATCATAAATCGCTTCAATTAACGGTCATAATAAACTTGTGAAATCAACGGAAATATTAGATTGCGATATAATCGAAAAAATTATTGAAAATTATGGATGAAAATTGAATTAATACCAAGTTGCGTTTAAAAAAGTGACATTCCAGAGTATTTTGTTATTCTGAGATTGCGAAGAATCTCAATAATTTCAAAAATTGCCTCGCTTTTCCAAAAAGATTCAAAATACTGGAACAGAGGCCTCTTTGTAGGCGATAGCCAAAATTGATATATTGCAAGAGGGCCACATGGATAATATTTCATATTTTACAAATCAACCTGTTGAAGTTTGGAAAAAAAGTGGGATACATCACCAAGAGACATATCCTTTGCCTGCTTTGCAATCTGTTGTACACGTTTATTGGCAAATGTGTGTTACTAAAACACATCACGAATTGAATTTTCCAGTGATCCCCATTACCAGTCTTCAATTGTTATTTTGGTATACGGAGGGGACTATAGAAATCCAGATTATTGGAGTTCATACTCTCTCTTGGACACATTTGTTGGCTCCCAAGGATCAATACTTTGGAGTGCAATTTTATCCTGGACAAGCCTTTTCACTTTTGGGCATCCCTTTGAATCAATTCCAGAACGGAAGTTGTTTTTTAGAAGACTTGTCTATTGATTGGGGGCCACTCAAGGAATCCATGATGGCATCTCAAACATTTGCAGAACGCGTCCAATCTTTTGAAATCTGGTTCTTGCAACAATTAACAAAATTGCATAGCATTCCTCCCCATTTATCACAACTATTGCTTCTCATGTGTAAGTATCCTCATTATGATTCTATTGACGTATTAGCAAAACAAATTGGACTGAGCACACGCCAATTAAACCGATTATTTAACAAATATGTGGGCATTTCTCCTAAATCATTCAATCGAATCTTACGATTTCATCGAGCGTATCAGGCTTTAAAAACTCGGAGGCCTCAAGATTATACATCATTTAGTTTAGATTTAGGTTACTATGATCAATCCCATTTTATTAATGACTTTCGAACTGTTATAGGCATCTCTCCTACTCAATGGATAAGGGAGTCCCATTTTTCAGAAAATGTCTAATTTTTTCTGATACGAGTTTTTAAATCATCAGGTGACTCGTTTAAAGAAAAGCATGATTTTAAAATAAGATGATTATAGTGCCTCATATTAGTTTTTCTCCTGAGAATCTAACAGACGCCAAAAAAATGGCATAACTTCCGTTGCAATTCTCCCTGTACGTTTCCATAGGCGATTGCGATGATCCCCGTTATATTCCTCGAATATATGCTCTATGCCAAAGGCAGTTAACTTGGTGGATAAAATACGAGTTGTCACTGGGATGTGCGTAAACTCATCTTCGGTACCCGAATCAATTTTCAAGCCGTGAAGCTTTGATAGATTTGACCTGTAATCTTCTACCATATGAATCGGGAAATTTTCCTGCCACTTGTTGAAGGCTGGTTCTGCGGGTTGTAGCTTCCCATCCACCATCTTGAATGGGAAATCAACAAAAAAAGGCAGACGGTTGGGATTTGGCGAGAACGCTTGGCCTAAAACAATAATCCCTGCCAGGTAGAAATCTCCTTTCATTACCTCTTCGGGAGTTGTCATCTTTAGAATGGAAGCGAAACTAGGATTCTCAATCGACAGGTCGCGTGCCCATCCAAGTACTGCGGGGTTCATGGCATAAACGACGCTATAAACTTCTGGGTGTTTCATTCCCAGCTTGAGGGCCCCATATCCCCCCATAGAGTGTCCAGCGATTCCTCGACTCGACGCTTGAGCAAGGGTTCGATACTTAATGTCCACATGACTCACCAAATCCTTAACTGTGAAGTCCTCCCAGTTACCTGTGACGGTAGAATTTGTATAAAAACTTCCTCCCCATTTCGTCAGTTGATTGGGCATCACAATAATCATTTCGCCAAACAACTGTTCAGCTATTCCATTGTTCATTACCCCTTGAATGGTATTCCATGGACCGTTTTTCCCAGTCCAGGCTCTTGTCCAAGTTTCATCTGTATCGAGAATGCCATGCAGAAGGTACACGACCGGATATCTTTTCTTTGAGGATTGATCATAGCTTGGTGGAAGATAGATAGTTACGTTGCGGTCTGGAGATTCTCCCGTAATTGTTTTTTCGAGCGAAACGCTATGTATTTTCTCACGGACTAATCTACCCTCTTTTGAAAAGGCAATGGGGGTTATGATAAGCGCCCATAAGAAAAACAGACTCAGAAGAGTCAACCCAAATATACGACCTTTTTTTAGTTCATAACCATTCATTTTTTCCTTTCTTGCATAAAGCCGGATTTGAGGATGCCCCCCAGCCCCAGGGAACGCTCCCCTTGGGCTAGGTGATTCATTTGTTCACAGTTTTAATAAATTGAAAATACCCTTGATTTAAAAAATTGTATTGGAAAAATCAGACATTAAAGATTAATGACTCTTAGTAGCCCAACTAGGTACTATGGATTTTGGGCAGGAGTCCAACGCAAAGAGCACACCGCATTAGCCAGAAAACGAGCCTTGGCTTTCCAGGAAACTTTGCCCCTTTCTGAGCACATTCTGCTGAATCTTCTCGGTTTTATGGTGGGCAAACCCAACATTGTCTGTCCGCTTTGTCAGAGAGGCAGCATGATTTTTACTGGTACGGCTGCCATTGGTTTCAGTGAACATCTGGATACGCCCTAAGAAGAACAATGAATCATCTCAACACTAAAAACGTACAAAAATGGGGGATTTTCATTTTGACAGGTTCTTTGTGCCTTATCAGGGGCAAAAGAAACCGTTTTCTTTAAAAAAGAAGGGATTTCATTTGAGTTTTCTTAGAAAAATCGTTAGATGTGACCAGGATTGGAGTGATCGAATGATCCAAAATCAATAAAACAAAGAGCGAAGCAGAGACCAAGACCCATAAGATGCATCATCTACATTGTTATTTGGACAGAAAAATATGGAATGGATAATTATTGGTATTGTTGCCATTTTAATGTTGTTCCTTGGCTTTAAAGATTTTCAGTCAACTGGAGATCCAAACCACAAAGATTTTAAATCAAGCATTGTGAGTTTGGGAATTTTAGGAACCTTCACTGGTATTTTTTGGGGCTT
This sequence comes from SAR324 cluster bacterium, assembly GCA_028282505.1. Lineage (GTDB taxonomy): Bacteria > SAR324 > SAR324 > SAR324 > NAC60-12. The sequence continues at coordinate 19,969 of JANQHV010000601.1, forward strand.
GCTTGATTTTGATACCAGTCAAGTTACGCAGAGCATTCCACCTTTGCTTGAAGGACTCAAGTTTGCGTTTGCAACCTCCATCTTTGGCATGCTCATCTCTGTGGTGTTGTCTATTTATCAGAAATTTATTGCCAAAGGCTCAGCAAATGATGACACCAAACTTTTATCAGAGATAAATCAGAAGCTTAGTCTACAGCTGGATCAACTCAATCGCCTTCAACGCTTGGATCAATTAGATCAATTACAGCATTTACACTCCCTCACTCAAAGCAATCAACAAATTCAGAAAAGCCTGCAACCTTTAGCCACTCTTGGCTCTGATTTTCAATCATTGTCCAGCCTAACCTCAAAACTTGATATCTTGGCTGAGATTGCTCCTAAACTTGCACAAGTTGGTGAAATCACTCCTAAACTCGACTCACTAATTAAACAAGTTTATAACTTCCGTAAACAAGTTTATAACTTCCGTAAACAAGTTTATAACTTCCGTAAACAAGTGGAAAAGCATCAGGAAGAATTGGTAGGGACACTTCAAGATCAACTAGGAGACAAAGCAAATGACACAACCTTGCAGGATTTCCAACAGCAAGTACGAGAAGGGCAAAAGACATTCACAAAACAGATAGAAGGGTATTTCGAACAAGTCAAAGATCAGCTCAATCAAGCAATTGAAACTTTATCTAAAGGAGCGACAGAAGAGATCATTAAAGCCTTAGAAAATGTGATTGCTGATTTTAATAATAACTTAACCGAGCAATTTGGAGATAACTTTAAGCAGTTGAATCAATCAGTTTTGAATTTAATCAAATGGCAAGAGGACTATAAATCGACCATTACAGAAAGTAATAATCAGCTACAGAGAACTGTTGAATCTTTAGATAGCTCTCAACACACTTTAGAAAAGGTGGCACAACGTAACGAACAAGTGCAACAAGTGTATCAGCAACTGCAAGAACTCATCAATACCTATCATATTCAAGTTGAATCATTAAATGAGTTGTTGCAATCACATGCGGATCTTGGCAATAAAGCATCCGAAAGCTTTAAGGTGCTCGATTATGGTTTTAATAAAATTCTAGAGCAGCATAATGAAATTGCGACCAAAACTTCTGATTTTTCAGAAACTATCCAAAAAAATATTAAATTTCAAACGGAAACTCTCAACACTTTCACTGAAGAACTAAGCCAACAACTTCCTGATTCCTTGGGAGAATTAGAAAAGACTCTTGTCGGTCTTACTGCAAAATTTAGAGATGATTATCAAGCATTCCTCAATAAAGTGAATGAATTGCTATTGAAATAAAAAAGGAAGAATGCAAACCAATAAAGAGTGGATCAGTATTGCAGATATGATGTCTGGTTTGATGATGGTGTTTTTGTTTATTGCAATTGCTTTTATGCTGCAAGTAGAGCAAGAAAAACAAGCCATGAAGGAGATTGCTCTTACTTATGAAAAAGCCAAAAAAGAACTCTATCAAGATTTGTTAACAGAGTTCGAAGGAGATTTGCAAAAATGGGATGCTGAAATTTTAAAAGACACTACAGTTCGTTTTAAAGAACCAGATATATTGTTTGATCAAGGAAGCAGTAAAATTAAACCAAAATTTCAGCGAATTCTGGATAATTTTTTCCCTCGTTATCTTAAAATTCTTGCACAACAAAAATTTAAAGATGAAATTGAAGAAATCCGAATCGAGGGCCACACCTCTAGCATTGGAAAACGAAACTCTTCTGTGGAAGAATCTTATCTTTATAATGCGCAACTTTCTCAAAGTCGGTCATTAGAAGTGCTCAAGTATTGCTATCAAATCACATCCATTCGAAAGCATCGAGATTGGTTAATGAAAGTATTGCGAGCCAGTGGTCTTTCGTTTTCACAACGGATTTTAAAAACAAATGGAGCAGAGGATTTTGAACGTTCTCGCCGGGTTGAATTCCGAGCCATCACCAAAACAGAAGATAAAATCTATACAATCTTGGAGAAATCTTAGTGAAATTAACTCGGTTTGAGAACTTACGCACAATTGTGGAAGATTTGGGGGCAAAGCAGCGGCAGGAAATGCTGATCAAGCAGTTGCATTCTGGTAAATTGGATTTGGAACCCAAAAACTTGGTGTTTGGCAAGGATGGAATTTATTTTGTAAATGAAAGGGGGATTCTTACCAGAGTGCTGTTGCACATGGTGGATAAAAGTTTGGTGTTTTCCACCCCTGAATTAAAAGATCTCGTGAGGCAAGGAGATTTTGAAAATCAAGCTCTCATTAAAGAGTTGCACAAATACCATTTTGTCAATTGCACCACTCTGCAACGAGCCAATCAGGAAGGCTGGAGAGAAAAATATAAAATCAGTCAAAAACGAAACGGTACTTTTTTTTATCGTTTTGTTTTTAATTATGAAGTGGAAGCTGAAAATGAAAATCAGATGCTGGAGGTTTGTGGCAACTGCTTAAAACACCTCAATGCGATTAAAGGAGATCATTATACTAAAACCAGCTTTACGCCTCAGTTATTTTTTTCTGAAGAGTTTTATCAACAATTTCCTGCACAGCCCTTAAAAAGAGATGGGTTAACTTCAGCTCAACAGTCGTCGCCAAATGTGTATCAACAAGACTGGGCAGACATCGCAGCGAAGTACAAAGAGCTGATTGGATATCGTTGTGAGAACAGGTCTTGCTCAAACCCTGATCTCTCTCATCCAGAATTGCAAAAGTATTTGCATTGCCATCATAAAAACACTTTGAAGCATGACAACAATTTTTCGAATTTACAGGCTCTTTGCATTCGTTGTCATGCCGAAGAACCTCAACATTCCCAAGTGAGGAAGCTGATGGAGTATCATGAGTATCTGCGGATTCGAAATTAGGCAAAGATGTGTGATGGAAAACCAATTTTTCCTATTATTTTAACGTTATGAGCGACTTTTTTTGTCATTCTGGTGGTCCGGTCGGCTTGCCTGGAACGCCAACCCGGCCACAATCTAGGAGCTTACACACGTTTTCTAGATCCGATGGCGGCCCCACCGTCTCAAGTTCGGTATGACATGTTCTGTTAAATAATATCAATCACTTACAAGGAAAAGTTGCACACGGCGTTATTTTAGTTTGTTTCTATCGAAAAAATAGGTATATCCCCATCGGGACAATTCATGGGGGCCTTTCGTTTAACTGATGGGCAAAGAATTGTTTCAAAATCTTGCAATAGCTATGTTTAACCGATAATCCCTTCTGCTGTCCCTTGTAATTGTAACGTGAATTCTGTCTAAGAGACGAACCTCAGAAAATGTGATAAAGAAATCATAAGGCCAGATTTTATCATCACATTTTCAAAGAGGTTACTTATGGATTTAACACGTTTATTCTGCGATATCGATGATTTTTGTAATCGTTTCAGCATTTATTATGATCAATATTTGCTTGAGTCAGGTCAAATGAAACGTCACCGCTCCAGTAGCCTATCATTGAGTGAAATGATGACTATTATCATCTACTATCATCATCAAGCTGGCGGTTATCGTAATTTTAAAAGTTATAACGTCCCCGTAAAACGGGGAGCTTAGCAATTGTGAGCCACCCCCAAGGGTGGTCAGGTCCTTAAAACACGGTTAGAAACGACCATCAGAGTCTGAGGAATCATCAAAGAGTCCCTCTTCACTCTTCTCAAGCTGTTCCTGGTGCTGGATATAGTTACGTACCTTTTCTTCATTATATCCGACGGTTGATACGTCATAACCCCGAGCCCAAAACTTTTCCCCATTGAAGTTGCGCTTGCGACCTGAGAATTGACGAGCTACAGCAATAGCACTTTTACCCTTAATACAAGTATTCACAATAAAGTGTACAAATTCTTAATCTTGTTCTTAATCTTAATCCCTCAATTTCCAGAGATTAAGAGTAAGATTAGGATTAAGAGTAA
>JANQHV010000677.1 GCA_028282505.1 SAR324 cluster bacterium
GAAAAACCTCCACTCCATTTATATTTTCACGAGTAGCAACCATTTTGGGTCCTTGTTTTTATGATGAATTTCAATGAATCAAAATTCAAACGCCCATTGCTGACTACTTGCATGTGATTTCCTTTGCAGATTGATTCATTGAAATTCATCATAAAAACAAGGACCCAAAATGGTTGCTACTCGTGAAAATATAAATGGAGTGGAGGTTTTTCGTATCAAGGAAAATCTAGTACTTGCCACTACCCAGGAGATCAGGACGAGCATTACACCACTCGTCAATGATACATCGATTTCTAAAATACTATTCAATTTGATGGAAGTGAAAGTGATCGATTCCTCTGGAATAGGATTTTTGGTTTCCACAGCCAAAGTCATGACAAAGCGGAATGCTGCTTTTGCGCTGTGTCATGTCAGCCATACTATCCATGAGATCTTCAAAACCATCCAATTGGATGACATCTTCTCCATTTATCCTTCCGAAGAAGAAGCCCTGGCCGATCTCTGAATAGAAAAATTTGCTCCAAGATTAAATTATGCTATTCTAAGTAGAAATCCCTTGCAATTCGTCCTCTACTTCCACACGCCGTAAGACCAGTACTCAGTCAATTTGGGTTTGGCGGATTGGGTAAGATAGATATCCCGACTACCTTGCAGCACTCATCAAAATCGAGGAGGGCATGATGAACCAAAGCAAAGAAATTGTCACTCACGTTCCTCAATTTGTCAGGGGGGATGCGATTACCTTTCCTGTTTTGAAAATTCTGAAAGGCGATGGCACTCTGTATCCCGATGCTTCCCTTCCCAAAATAAACCGGGAGAAGGCGTTAAAAATATACGATGCTTTCCTTTTCATACGTGCTCTCGATGAACGGATGCTGGCGGCACAAAGGCAGGGACGCATTAGCTTTTACATGACTTCCACCGGAGAAGAAGCCACACACATTGGCAGTGCGGCAGCCTTGAAAGATGATGATATGATCATGGCGCAATATCGGGAGCCAGGTCCGCTTTATTATCGAGGCTTCACTGCGGCCGATTTCATGAATCAGCTCTTCAGCAATGAACGGGATTTGGGCAAAGGCCGACAGATGCCCGTTCATTATGGTTCTCATGAACTCCACTACATGACGATTTCCTCCCCGCTAGCCACGCAAATCCCACAAGCGACTGGATATGCCTATGCCCAGAAGTTGGAAGGAAAGAAACAGTGCACGCTTTGCTTCTTTGGGGAAGGTGCGGCCTCCGAAGGAGATTTTCATGCCGCCATGAACATGGCCACAGTCTTTCGTGTGCCCGTTATCTTCTTTTGCCGAAATAATCACTATGCTATCTCCACTCCATCCGAACAACAGTTTGCTGCAGATGGGGTGGCTCCAAGAGGAGTGGGCTATGGCATGACCACCATCCGGGTGGATGGCAATGATGTCCTCGCTGTGATGAAAGCCACCGAAGACGCACGAAAGCGGGCAGTGAGCAAAAATGAACCGATCTTGATTGAAGCCATGACCTATCGTCTTGGTGCCCATTCCACTTCCGACGATCCCAGCGGATACCGCAGCCGGAAAGAAGAAAACACCTGGAAGAAAAAAGATCCTGTTTTGCGTATGAAACAATGGTTGCTTGCCAAGGGTTGGTGGGATGAACAACAGGAACAGAAAGTCCAGGAAACAAAACGGCAAGAGGTGATGGGGGAGATGAAAAAAGCCGAAAAGGTACCGATGCCGGCTCTGACAGAGATGATTACCGATGTCTATGAGACACCTCCCTGGCATTTACAAGAACAGTTGGACGAGTTGAAACAACATGTTCGCAAATACCCGGAGCACTATCCAAAATCTTCATGGAGGGAAAATCATGGCTGAGATGAATTTACTACAGGCCATCAATAATGCGCTGGATATTGCCATGGCCAAAAATGAGAAGGTACTTTGCTTTGGCGAAGATGTTGGTTTCTTTGGTGGTGTTTTTCGGGCCACCAGTAATTTACAAAAAAAATATGGCAAAGACCGCTGTTTCAACACACCATTGACCGAGCAGGGAATCATCGGTTTTGCCAACGGATTGGCCGCACAGGGGCATTTTCCAGTAGCCGAAATCCAATTTGCGGATTACATCTTTCCGGCTTTCGACCAAATCGTTAACGAATCTGCAAAATTTCGTTATCGCTCCGGTAATCAATTCAATGTCGCCGGCTTGACCATCAGAACTCCTTATGGTGGTGGAATTTCTGGAGGTCATTATCACTCTCAGTCACCAGAGGCTTATTTTGTCCACACGTCTGGTTTAAAAGTTGTCGTTCCTCGCAATCCCCATCAGGCCAAGGGACTTCTGCTTGCATCGATCCGAGACCCCAATCCTGTTTTGTTTTTTGAGCCCAAGCGTCTGTATCGTGCTGCGATGGGTGATGTCCCCGAAGGAGATTACGAGCTGCCTCTAGGGGAAGCCGAAATTATACAAGAAGGCAACGATTTGACTTTGGTCGCCTGGGGAGCCCAAATAGAAATCGTTTGCAAAGCCGCGGCTATGGCTGAGGAAGCAGGAATTTCTTGTGAGATCATAGATCTACGTTCCATCCTCCCCTGGGATATCAAAACAGTAGAACAGTCTGTCAAAAAAACAGGCCGACTGGTGATTAACCACGAAGCCCCTTTGACCGGCGGATTTGGTGCTGAAATCACAGCAACCATTCAGGAACGCTGTTTTCTCTACCTCGAAGCTCCTGTTTCCCGTGTGACGGGCCTGGATACCCCCTTTCCTCTGGCATTGGAAAAAGAGTATATGCCCGATGAGTGGAAAACACTGGAGGCCATCAAGGCCACAATGACCTATTAGCCCCCCGCAGGAGAAAACCATGATCAAAGATTTCATTTTACCTGATATTGGTGAAGGAATTGTCGAATGTGAAATTGTGGAATGGCTGGTCAACGAAGGAGATCAAATAGTAGAAGATCAAGCAGTGGTAGAGGTCATGACTGATAAAGCCGTTGTGGAAATTCCAGCGATGGATACTGGAAAAATTGTGAAACTGTATCATCAGCAAGGGGATATTGCCAAAGTCCATGCCCCTTTGTTTGCCATCGAAACCGATGCTGACGCAAAACCAGAAATATTAGTAACGTCAGATGAAGCCGCTCTCGCAAGTACCATCAACATTTTTCCTGAAAAACCGGTCTCCCAACCTTCTCAGCCTCCCGTCTCTCGAAAAGTCTTAGCGACTCCGGCAGTTAGACGGTTGGGGAGAGAATGGAATATTGACTTGACGCAAATTAAAGGTTCTGGCAAGAATGGCCGGATTCTTAAAGAAGATTTGGCACAATTTCAGCCTGCTAAAGAATCTCTCCCCCCTGTACCACCAATCGCAGAATCCAGGGTAGAGCCGTTGAAAGGGATTAAACTGATCATGGCCAAACGGATGGCAGAGGCTGCTGCCACTATTCCCCATTTTACTTATGGGGATGAAATGGACTTGACCCTGCTCATCAAACTGCGCAAGGATTTAAAATCCATGCCAGGGCTATCGGATGTTTCTCTCACCATGATGCCTTTTTTTATCAAAGCACTCTCCTCGGCCATTGCCGAATTCCCTATTATGCATAGCCAACTCAATGCCGAGATAACGGAAATCATTTATCCCTCCAGTTGCAATATTGGCATGGCTGTGGATACCACGCAGGGATTAGTGGTTCCTAACATAAAAAATACCCAAAATCTGACCATCCTGGAAATTGCTAAAGAAGTAGAACGTTTGACAAATGCTGCCAGAGAAGGAAAGCTAGAACAACAAGAGCTACAGGGGGGAACCATCACGATTTCGAATATAGGTGCATTGGGAGGAACATTCACCTCTCCTATCATCAACAAACCCGAGGTCGCTGTAGTGGCTCTCGGGAAAATCCAACAACTACCACGATACAACAGCAATGGAGATCTGGTTCCCAAACAAATCATGCAAATCAGTTGGTCGGCAGATCATCGGATTATTGATGGAGGGATCATTGCCCGCTTCTGTAATTTGTGGAAACGGTATTTGGAGAATCCATCTCTGTTGTTGATCCATTTAAGATAAGGGACGAAAAAACAAATAAAATTCAGCGAGAAAATTTATGGAAAAAAACATACAAACCAACACCGTCGTGTTGGGGGCAGGTCCTGGTGGGTATGCTGCCGCCATCCGGCTGGGACAGCTCGGAGTGCAAACTGTCTTGATTGAAAAAGAAAAAGTAGGAGGAACTTGCTTGAATGTAGGCTGCATTCCTTCCAAAGCCCTGCTCCACGCTTCTGGCACCTATGCCAGCTTGCAGAAAAAAGAAACCCATGCAATGGGGTTACACACCAAAGAGACGGTGATCAACTGGTCTGAAACCATTGCCTGGAAAGATAAATCGGTTAAAAAATTAGTGCAGGGAGTTCGTTATCTTCTCAAAGAAAATAATGTGCAACTCATCGAAGGCGTGGGCAGCCTGCTCTCTCCTGGCGAAATAAAAGTCATAGGAAAAGAGACCGTAACGGTTACTTGTGAAAATATCATTTTAGCCATGGGCTCCAGCATCGTTAATTTGCCGGCATTTCCTGTCAACCACCGCACCATCCTCGACTCAACAGATTTGCTTTCTCTTGCTGAAGTCCCGGATTCCATGATTATCCTGGGAGGAGGGGTGATTGGCATGGAATTGGGAACAGTCTATGCCAACCTGGGAAGTGAAATCACCATTGTGGAGTTGCTCGATCAAATCCTGCCCAACTGTGAAAAAGAAGCCACTCGTATTGTTGAACAAGAGTTTAAAAAGTCTGGAGGCACCATCTTGACCAGTACAAAAGCTTTGGGTGTCAAGGAAAATGGAAAAGGCATTGAACTCACCTGTGAGCATCAGGGAAAAAGTCAAACTTTGCAGGCCGGTTTGTTGGCAGTCACTGTTGGCAGAAAACCCAATTTGGAAGGACTCGATTTAGAAAAAATTCCAGTCTCCATGGAACAGGGACGCATCAAAATCAACGATTCCCTGCAAACCTCTCTACCCAATATTTATGCCATTGGCGATTTAATAGAAGGCCCCATGCTGGCTCACAAGGCAACCGCAGAAGGCATTCTGGCTGCAGAAGCCATTGCCGGACACAAAGTTTCCAGAGAAGACATCTGGGCCATTCCAGATGTGGTTTACACCAAACCTGAAATTGCCTCTGTCGGGCTGAGTGAAGAACAGGCCAGAGAACAAGGGTATGCGGTGAAGCAGGGAAAATTTCCTTTGACAGCTCTCGGAAGAGCCGCTACCACTAATGAAGGCATCGGATACATCAAGTACCTGGCTGATGAAAAAAATGATCGAATCATTGGAGCCACCATTGTTTCCCATAAAGCCTCTGAATTGATTTCAGAACCCACATTTGCCATAGAAATGGGAGCCACTCTGGATGATATTGCCCTCACGGTGCATCCACATCCCAGCTTTGGTGAAGCGCATATGGAAGCAGCAGCGGCAGGATTAAAAAAGGCCATCCATGTGGTCAATCGATAATATTTTTTCTCATGTCCAAGCCGAGCATTCAACATTTTTACATTCAAGAAGAACAATCCATCTACCTGCTCAGTCATGGTGACGCGCAAAAACTCAAAGATTGGGTTAGTCTCTGCAAACAGCAGTTGGAGCAGCTCGGCTTTTCCAACATTGAATTCATTGGCAAAGGTGCTTATGGTTTTGTCTTTGGAGGAGTGACTCCTGAAAACAAGGAATATGTTTTCAAATTCTCCCGCATCAACTTACCCCAGAATGTTCAGGATCGTCTGGAAGAAGAAGCCTACATGCTGGGGCAGGTCAACCACCCACTCATTCCCAAACTGATTGATTACCAACGCATCAGAAAACAATCGATTCTGGTGATGGAAAGGGTGAAGGGACGGAACCTGGAAGAAATTTTGCTCGAATATGGCAAACTGCCTCCAAGGCTCATTCTAAAAATAGCAACCCAGTTGGTGGACATTCTCTTGTCGCTACGGAGTACTCAGCAAAATGGATTCCGCGTTCCAATTGTCCATGGAGACATCAAACCTTCCAATATCATGTTTGATCCAGAAACAGAAAAAATCGGTTTGATCGACTGGGGCTCCAGCGTCTATGCTCAATTGGATGAAAATAATCAGATTGTCACGAGAAGTCTGATGGATTTGATGTGCAGTGACTTACAACAGACCAATTCACGAATGGGGGATGTCTATTATATTGGCGATGACCAACTGAATGGAAAATTATCGTCCCCCCGCTTTGACGAACAAGGGCTGGCCGGTACCTTGTATGCTTTAGCCTCTGGACAATCCTGCCGATTTGGTTATTCGGCTATTCCTGTGACTGCCCTTGACCTGCCTGTTGAATTTGCTAGAACCCTGGAAGCCATGCTGGACGATGATCCTGAACGGCAAAGAGTGGGAGGAGATTATTTGTTGCGGAATATGCGCTATATGAAGCGCATCGTGTTCCGGGAAAATAACCTGCCTGACGTATCGCCCTTGTTGCCCGTCTGGATTCATGAACATCCTGGCAAAATGGAT
>JANQHV010000683.1 GCA_028282505.1 SAR324 cluster bacterium
ACAATCGATGGGATGATTGCCTGTCTCAGACAGTAAAATTCACGCGAATTTTACGTTTCTTGCGTTTTGCCAGGCGAACCGAAGGAGAACGCAAAAGGGATGCTTTTTTGCGGTAGCGGGGTACAGCATAAGGCACTTCTTCAAACGTTGGCCCCACTCCGTCATCCCTGGTATCGGTTGCAGAAAGATTGTATCGAGGAATGACTTCCTGAAACATGGTAGGAAATACGGCCCTGATGGGTTCAACACGATCTCTACCTTCTGTATATTGTGGATAAAAAGTTGTGACTCTTCTTGAATTCCAATGATCAAGCCGTCGTCGTTTTTTATTTGAATTCAGGATCACCTCCCTATTTTTTTATTTTCTTTTATGCATGTTTGCGATACTTTTATTTCCTGGCCTGCAAAATGCTTTCCTTTTTCAAGTCATTGAACAGACAAAATACGATTCATTAAAAAGTAGGAAATTAAACTTTTTGAGTAATGCAATAAACTCTCCCAATATTGGATGAATACCATTTTCATTGCTTCTGTCAATGGAATGGCAATAAATTCTGAATCGTCGTCCAGCAATACATACAATATCATTAGGAAGCTTTATGGATGTAGAAGTAACCCGTACAAATATTCCAGATTTGTTGGTAGTTTCCCATCAAATCTTTGAAGATGAACGGGGTTTTTTTATGGAAGCTTTTCGTGAAGACCTTTTTGCCGAACAAGGGCTTCCTACCAAATTTGTTCAGTGCAACCATTCTCGTTCGTCCCAGGGAGTTGTCAGAGGGCTTCATTTTCAGTGGGAACCACCGATGGGCAAGTTGATGCGTGTTTTGTATGGGACTGCATTTTTGGTGGCAGTGGATATTCGTAAAAATTCCCCGACATTGGGTAAGTGGTGGGGCATGGAAATTTCTGCAAAAAACAAAAAACAGGTTTGGGCTCCGGCAGGATTTGCCCGTGGGTTTTGTGTTTTATCCGATTTTGCAGAGATTCAATACTTTTGTACGGGGATCTATAACCCTGCCAGTGAATCAGGGATTCGTTGGGATGATCCAGAAATTGGAATACAATGGCCCACAATCGCCAATCCCACACTATCTGAGAAAGATAAAAAAGCCCAAACCCTTTCTGAATGGCTGCAAACAGAAACTTCAGAACATTTTCAATATGGAGAGTAAACGACGACCATGAGATTACTGATCGCAGGAGGTGCAGGATATATTGGCTCTGCGCTCATCCCTAAACTACTTGAGCGTGGATATGAAGTCAGTGTGGTGGATTTGTTATGGTTTGGGAATCATTTACCAGAAGCTGTCAATGTTTTTCAAAAAGATGTCATGGCCATTACGGAAGAAGATCTGAAAGGCATCGATCAGGTTATTTTTTTGGCAGGCTTGTCCAATGATCCAATGGCTGAGTACAGTCCAGAAAAAAACTTTGTCTTCAATGCAGCAGCACCGGCGTACCTGGGATACATTGCCAAACGGGCCAAGGTCAAGCGGTATATCTATGCGGGTTCCTGCTCTGTTTATGGCTATACCGTCAATAAGCTTTATGATGAAGAGTCCCCTGCCATTTCCAGTTATCCCTATGGTATTTCGAAATTACAGGGAGAATGGGCTGTGTTGCAAATGATGAATGAGGATTTTTCAGTTATTGCATTCCGGCAAGGTACGGTCTGTGGGTACAGTCCTCGTATGCGACTGGACTTGGTGGTCAATGCTATGTTTCAATCAGCACTGACGAAAAATACCATTACTGTCAATAATCCTGCTATATGGCGTCCCATTCTAAGCATTGAAGATGCTGTTACTGCATACATTCGTGCCATTGAATCTCATGAAGACATTTCTGGCGTATTCAACATCGCTTCTGGCAATTATACGGTTGGTGAGATAGGAGACAATGTGCGCTATGTTGTTGAAAACAAAATGGACATGAATCTCCAACTGCAAATCAATCACATCCAGGATTACAGGAACTATAAAGTCTCCATTGAAAAAGCCATCAATGTCTTAAGCTTCAAGCCAGCCCATGACATTGATTCTATCGTATTGAATTTAATAAAAAACCTGGACCATTTCCAAGATTTTGAAAATCCAGACTATTATAATATTCGCACCTTCAAACAAATGGATGAATAATCACTGGTATGTCTGACAACACGACTCCATATTTGCTGAAGGATGGAATACATGTTCGTCCTGACTCTTTAGAAACACGCTTTGGGTATAGTGATGGCGATGAAAATGAAAAACGGATGTTGGAGATCCTTCAACAAACCAAAGATTTGAGTACCAAAACCAGCGAATTAGAGCAGCATATCAAAAGCTGGGTATTTGAATATCATTTTTCTTCGTTACGTCACAATCTATTACGTGGGTTTGATTTGAGGCCCTTCGAGAATGTATTAGAACTGGGGATAGGATGTGGTGCCATTACACGGCAATTGGGAGAACAATGTAAAAAGGTCACTGCGGTTGAAGGAAGTTTTCAACGTGCACAGATTGCCGCAGCACGGTGTCGAGGATTAGACAACATCAACTTTTATTGTGAAAATTTTGATCAGTTGGAGCTATCAGAGCAGTTCGACTTGATCACGATGATTGGCTCACTGGAGTATGCTCCCGTATTTATCAAGGGGGACGACCCGGTTCAACAATGCCTGAATCAATTTTCCAGGCGTTTGACCGATGATGGAACCTTGATCATTGCCATTGAAAACCAATTGGGATTGAAATATTTCAATGGTTGTGGAGAAGATCATTTGGGTGAATTATTTTTTGGAATCAATGATTTATATCATAAAAAAACACCCATTACCTTTGGCTACCATGAGTTGAAACAAAAAATTTTAAAAGCTGGTTTTTCCAAGGTGGAATTTCTCTTTCCGTTTCCAGACTATAAACTTCCCCAGTTGCTTGTGAGAGAAGCTGCAATGGAAGTGGAAGGACTGGAATTGGGATCGATGATTGGACAGTGTCCTGGCAGAGACTACAATGGACGCTCTGTCAGACACTTCACCGAACAACTTTGCTGGATGACTTTGGATCGTAATGATTTGATCCCACACTTTGCCAATTCTTTTTTGGTGTTGGCTTCTTTTGATCACCCCAAACCGCTTTATAATGAAGAATGGTTGATCAAAATTTATAACCAGTCTCGAAAACTATGCTACCGTACAACAGGAACATTCCGTCTTTGGAACAATAAACACTGCATTGTCGAAAAAAAATACCTCCATCCAGAGCAACAACGAATCTCTAGCTTCTTGCACCATGTGCTGACCAAAGAAGAGTATATTCATGGAACACAACTGGGAGCCTTTGTTGCGAAAGGTTTGTTAAATCAGGAGTGGTATGCCACCTATCTGGAGCAATTGAAAACCTGGGTTGACTATTTAGAGCAGTCACTCCTGTCCCAGGTCAAAGGTGATGTACTGGCAAAGGAATGGAAAATTACACCAAATCTGGATTATGGGTGGCTTCCTGGCAAACTCGTTGATTGTATTCCCCGCAACTTGATTCATGATGGAAAAAAGTGGCAATATGTGGATAAGGAATGGATTATTCGGCTCCCCATTCCGTTGCTATGGGTGGTTTTCCGGGGCATTCTTACGGATATTTGTGATCACTTTCCTTTAGCCAAGTATACCTCGGCATTTCAAGACTGTTCGATCCAAGAGTGGGTTATTCAAACAATGGAGCAAATTGGCTACCCCATAGGAATCACAGAATCTCAAAAAAGTAAGGCCTTCTCTTTGCTTTTGGAATGGGACATCCGTTTTCGTTGTGAAACCTCTGGAAAATCAGAGCAGCAGCAACGAGATTCTCTTCATGCTTTACTCGATGAACAAATGGGCACCTTAGCACAGATTATGTCTTTAGGAGCCCATTCTCATGAGTGCATGTTGACAGCACAATTAAAAGAAGTAGGAGACACCGAATATAAACTGGAACGCAAGATCCTGGATTTGCAAGATGAGTTGCAAAGAGTCCAAACTTCCAAAGGCTATCGTGTGGGAGAATGGATTAAACAAAAAATAGCAGCAGGGAAAGCATGTTTGAAACAGTGTTGGCAAGAATGTCGTGAGAGATGTTGGCAACATTGTTTTTGTGGGAAAGTAACTGAAAAAAAAAATAGGGTCACATCCTCATCCCCTCATCACATTTGCATGATTGTCCCCAGTTTTGACCGGGTTGGAGGATATGAACGTCAAGCCTATAGTATGTGCAAGGCATATCAGGAGTTGGGAAAACATCCCTATATTGTGACACAGAATATGGGAGCACTGCCAACTTATGAAGTAAGGGAGGGGGTTGAAATTTATCGCTTTTATCCAATCTTCAACAAGCACAGTGGGACTTATGTGCGGGAACTGGAAAAACTGTTTGCTTTCGACTTAGCAGGGCAAATCGATATTGTCCATTGCCATGCCTTTGATTTTATTTCAGGATGGGCCATTCGTATTGCCTCACAATATGGTATCCCAACTTTGGTAAAAGTTGCTACTGAACAAGATGTCATCAACTACCCTCGTGAAATTCAAGCCAATACCCGTGGATTTTCGGCAGCTCTGAAGAATTTACTCCAGGCGACACGATTCATCAGTCTCAACCCCAACATTAAACAAGAGTTGATGGCAGTCGGTGCTCCGGATAATAAAATCCTCAATTTTCCAAATGGAGTAGATACCGACTATTTTTGTCCAGTCACACAGAATGTAAAAAAGCAATTGAAAAAAAAGCTGGGCTTGTCCGACAAACTCTATTTAGTTACTTATACAGGGCGATTTGAAGAAAGAAAGCGTGTTATTGACTTAATACATGCCTGGCACAAAATACATAAAAATTTTCCTCAGTGCCATTTATTGTTGATTGGTGATGGTGAAGAGCGCATGTCTTGTCAGGAAGCCTCACATTCATTGGGTCTTGCTCAACAAATCACTTTTGTTGGAGAAGTTGAGAATGTAGTCGAATATCTCAATGTCACCGATTGTTATGTATTTCCTTCCCGACTTGAAGGCATGCCCAATGTGATATTAGAAGCAATGGCATGTGGTTTACCCATTATTACGACAGAAATTCCAGGTATTGTAGAAATTATCAATGATGGAGAATCCGGGATGCTGATTCCTCCTAAGAATATATCGGCTTTGGCAAATTCATTGACCACCATCCTGTCTAACCCTGAACTTGGTTTACAGTTTGGAAAGGCGGCAAGAAAAAGGGCGGAACAACACTATTCTTTCAAAGTCCTTGGCAAACGATATTTTGAAATTTATCAAAAATTACTGGAGCAAAATCCATAAATTTATTCGCTTTTGTTTATTATTATGGCAACCATTAGTGCTATTATTCTTACGAAAAATGAAGAAATGAATCTTGTACGCTGCATTAACTCATTGCAGTGGTGTTCCGAAGTTGTGGTCGTGGATTCCCAAAGTAATGACCAAACGGTTCCTTTGGCAAAATCCTTAAACGCCCGAGTTTTTATTCATACCCAGTTGCCGCCTTTCCGCATTTCTGAACAGCGTAATTGGGCTTTGGAAAATTGTGATTTACAAGGAGAATGGGTCTTTTTTGTAGATGCAGACGAGGTCATCCCACAAAAGTTAGCAGTTGAGATCGAGCGCATTTGCTCGCAAAACGACAACGCTTATAACGCTTTTGAATTGACGCCTCGTTATATTTTTTGGGGAAAATGGCTTAAACGCACACAAGGTTATCCAAATTGGCATGCGCGTTTGCTCAAACGCGGCGAAGTGTCATTCACGGGAGGTGTATGGGAACATTTTGCACCAGGGGCAAAAATTGGAAAAATTCATGTCCCCTACGATCACTTTTCCAACTCCAAAGGACTGAATGATTGGTTGGAGCGTCACAATCGCTATTCTTCCTGGGATGCTGAGCGAATCTTGGAATTCCTGGAAACCAAAAAATTTGAAGACCTGGGAACCAGTCGTAAATTGAAGCTTCGTTCATTATCCTATCGATTTTGGTTATTTCGACCAATTGCACGTTTCTTCCAGATGTACGTTTTGCGCCTGGGTTTTTTAGAAGGATGGAATTCTCTTGTTTTATGCTTGATGTACTTCGTGTATGAGTTAATGGTGGTCGTTAAAGTCATTGAACTGAAACGTAAACAAACAGGACTGAGTCTATAGTTACGCCATGTGCAACTTTTTCTTGTAAGTGATTGATATTATTATAGCAGAGCATGTCATACCGGATCAGAACGCCGACCGCTTGTCCGGTATTCATAAAACGTGTGTAAGCTTCTGGATTACGGACGGGTTGGCATTCTAGTCAAGTCGACATGTCGGACCACCGGAATGACAAAAAAACACACATCACGTTATATAATACCGTGACTAAGGTTTGTCTTGGTATGTACTTTGCGGAAGTGTAAAAATGCCTCAAATTTGTCATGCTGAGCGTAGTCGAAGCATCTTTGTAAAACCCTTCGACTCCATTCAGAGGGACGGCATTTATTAGGCCAAGACAAATCTAAATCACAGGGTTATAGTTATAGAAATGTATTGAAGAGGAATCGAGATGAAAAAACGGATACTGGTCACGGGTGCAGGAGGTTTTATTGGGCACCATTTAGTAAAGTTTCTTAAGGAACAGGGCTTCTGGGTACGTGGGGTGGACATCAAGTACCCAGAGTATGAAACGACGTTTGCCGATGAATTTCTGATGCTGGATTTGAGAAAATTTGACAACTGCCTCGCCTCCATGATTGAAATCGACCACGTGTATGCATTGGCCGCTGATATGGGCGGGATGGGCTATATCGAAACCCACAAGGGAGAGATTATCAAAAACAATACTTTGATCAATATGCATACGATTGAAGCAGCTAAATTGAACCATGTGGAAAAATACTTATACACCTCTTCTGCGTGTGTCTATCCTGGCTACAAACAGAACATAACAGACATTGCTCCATTAAAAGAGGAAGATGCCTATCCTGCTGATCCAGAAGATGGCTATGGCTGGGAAAAACTCTACATCGAACGTGTTTGCCGTCACTATCAGGAAGATTTTGGCTTAGATACCCGTGTTGTGCGATTTCATAACATCTTTGGGCCTTTGGGGACTTATGATGGAGGTCGGGAAAAATCACCTGCTGCCATTTGTCGTAAAATTGCTCTGGCTGGAAATGACGATGAAATTGAGGTATGGGGAGATGGCCAACAAACTCGTTCCTATTGCTATATTGATGATTGTGTTGATGGCATTTACCGTTTGATGCAGTCTGATTTTTCTAATCCGCTCAATTTGGGACAAGACCGCATGATTACTATCAATGAACTGGTTGATATTGTGGCGGCCATTGCTCAGAAAACGATCCGAAAACGCTATGATCTGACCCAACCGCAAGGAGTTCGAGGCCGAAACAGTGATAATACTCTTTTGCGAAAAACATTGGAATGGGAACCTCAAATATCCTTAGAAGAAGGCTTAGAAAAAACATATCACTGGATTTGTGAAGAGTTGGTCAAAGCAGGAAGAATCCCAAAATCATAAAAGTGTGGGGAATCGTGTGAAACGGATTATTTTGGTATGTCAGGTTTTCCACCCTGATGTGACGTCAACCAGCCAATTGTTCGTCAGTTTACTTCGTAAGATGGCAAAGACAGGATTGGACATTCATGTACTTTGTGGATTTCCTGCAGAAAGTCTTAACAACACTCCTGTTCCTCGACAGGAAACATTTGATGGCATCACCATACAACGATGTGGACTCAACATTCCACTCAAACAAAGTTTGTATCACCGTGCATTGTCTTATTTTTCTTTTCTCTTGCATGCCGGCTGGGCAATCTTAAAAAGCCCCCGTGATTCCACTTTCTTTGGAGTGACCAACCCACCCTTTGTGGCAGTCCTGTTGTATGTGACATCAAAAATTCGTAAATTTTCTTACTATTTTATGCTGCTGGATCTTTATCCAGAAGGATTAATCTTTTTGGGGAATTTAGAAGAGCGATCCTTCATTGCCAGGATGTGGTATGCTTTGAATCGCCTCAGCTACGCCAAAGCTGCAAAATTAGCGGTATTGGGAAGGGATATGATTCCTCTGTTACAAGAGAAGTATTGTCTTCCACCAGAACAACTGGTCTACATTCCTCATTGGGGAGCAACAGAAATTCCGGTTCCTATTCCTTTTGAAAACAGTAAATTAGCTACGAGCTTGTCTCTCCAAAACAAATTTGTCGTCCAATATTCAGGCAATATGGGACTTTGGCACGACATGGATACACTGGTTCGAGCGGCAACAGAGTTAAAACATCTATCAGAAATAGCCTTTTTGTTCATAGGCAATGGAATGCGACGCACATCTGCAGAAACGCTTGCTCAACAATTGAATGCTGACAACATCACTTGGAAAGATTTTGTGGCACAAGCCGAGCTGGCGGATAGTCTTTCCTGTTCCCATGTCTCCTTGATATCGTTGCAAGAAAACCTGGCAGGCGTGGCGGTACCGTGTAAATTATATGGAATTTTGGCATCAGGGCGGGCGACCATCGCACAAGTACCTGTAGACTCGGAAATTGCCTATGTGATTGAAGAAGAGCAGTGCGGTCTTGTTGTTCCTCCAGGTGATGTCAATAAATTAGTTGAGGCCATTCAATATTTAGCAAGCAACCCCGATCTGGTAGAGCAAATGGGCAAAAACGCATTTGCTGCATATCAGGCCAAATACACGCTCCATCAGGCTGAAAATGCATTTATACAATTCTGGGAACTTTCTGTTTAGTTTTCCAAGATACGCCTTGTTATGAAACTTGCTGCTCTTGTCACCCATCCTGTCCAATATTTTGCGCCAGTTTTTCGAGAATTAGCCAAAAAAGACGATTTGGAATTGAAAGTGTTTTTTGGCTGCGATCATGGAACAAAGCCCAATGAAGATCCTGGCTTCAAGGTTTCATTTGCCTGGGATTGCAATCCGACAGAAGGATTCGATCATCAATTTGTTACTAGTGGCACTCTTGAACATTTACGAAGCTTTCGGGGTATACCCTCAGTACTCAAAGCAATCATGGCCATTCGGCACTACCAACCCAACTATGTTTTAATTTTTTCCTATTCTCCGGCATTTATCACTATCAGCACGGTAATGTTTCACTTACTGGGCTATCCTCTTTTACTCAGAGCAGAAACTACGGATGAAGCTGTTCATCGCACTCTATTGAAAGACAAAATACGAGGATTTCTACTGAAACGATATTATCATCAATTCCAGCATTTTTTTCCCATTGGCCAAAATTCTATCCATCATTATCAACGCATGGGAGTTTCACATAGTCATCTAACCTGTGTCAGGTATGCCATTGATGTCGACTTTTTTGAAAAACAAGTGGAAAAATGGTGCCCACAACGCCACATTTTACGTAACCATATGAATATTCCTGACGATGCTCATGTATTCCTTTACTGTGGGAAAATGTATCCACCGAAAAATCCACTTCTAGTCGTGCAGGCACTCTCTTTATTATCCACGGAAGAGAAAAAAAATATCTGGTTATTGGCGGTAGGGGATGGTGATTTAAGGAACGAGTTTGAAGTATCCATGAGAACATTATTGGGAGCAAGAACCATTTTCACAGGTTTTCAAAACCAATCAGAATTGGGACAATATTATGCAATGGCAGACACATTGCTTTTCCCTTCTCAGAGTGGAGAAACATGGGGGTTGGTCGTTAATGAAGCCTTGCAGTTTGGTCTTCGGGTGATTGTCAGTGATAGGGTTGGTGCAGCTCAAGATTTGATCACAAATTCCAATATCGGTACCATTTTTCCATCCAATGATGCAAATGCTTTAGCAAATGCGATTGCCCAAGCTACTGATCACAAGACTCCAGTGAGCTGCGTGAATAAAAACTTCTTGCCCCATCCCAAACATTTTGCTGATGCTGTATACCTCCAGCTTAAAAAATAATGATCAAGTTTAGTGAGTTATCCAATCGTCATTTAATAGGAAGAACGTTGCGTTTGTTTCTTAAATTGTTGCCTAAAACAGCAGTTTTCCCTATTCTACAAGGCCCTGGCAGAGGTTTGAAATGGATCATAGGCAGTGGTGTTCATGGAATGTGGCTAGGTTCTTATGAAGCGGAAAAACAACAATTTATTGCTCAATTAGCACTCAAAGGAACAACGGTGCTAGACATTGGAGCCCATACGGGTTTTTTCAGTATTTTGTTGAGTCAGTTGGTCGGATCAGATGGCAGAGTGATTTCTTTTGAACCTTTACCAAGAAATTTAGAATTTCTATATCAGCATATCCACTTAAATCAACCGAAAAACATTACTGTTTATGCTGTTGCTGTTGGTAGAGAGGATGGGAAAACAAAATTTAATACGTCTAATGATTCTTTTCAAGGGAGTGTTTGCGACAAGGGGGATTTGGAAGTGGAGGTACGCTCACTGGATTCTTTGGAACCATTTCAATCACGAGTAAGTATTGTGAAAATTGATGTCGAAGGTGCGGAAGCAGAGGTTTTGAAAGGAGGGCTATCTTTTTTCCAAGTTCATCGCCCTCTGATTTTATTAGCCACTCATGGTACAAAGGAAGTCAATGATTGTCAGAAAATTTTAGCAGATTATAATTATTTACTGACTCCACTAAGCCAGGGGCTCTCTGAAAAGGAATGTGATGAATGGATTGCCACACCCCGGGAAATTGCCGCATCTGAATAAAAAGAGTAGGTAATCATTATGCGTATTTTCTTTTGTGGGGGATTGGGTGCTCAATGGATGACGGGTTGGCAACGCTGTCAAGTTTTCAAGGAGCTGGGGCACAATGTTATTGAATTTGCTCAAGATCCTTATCACTATCATTCTTTGATACGAGGAGTCATTAAAAAAATCACAGGAGTGTATTTCTTTAACAAGACCGTGCTCCATCAATTCAATAGCGATTTTTGGGATACCATTACAGCAGCAAATCCAGACATTGCCTGGATTGAGAAAGCCTTACTCCTCATGCCAGAGACATTGGAAAAAGCCAAACGTTATCTGCCCAATTGCATATTTGTTTGTTACCAGGATGACGATCCTTTCGGACCGAATCATCATGAGCGCCCTTTATGGAAATATTTTAAGGAATCAATTCCTTTATATCATTTGCATTATGTCTTGCGAGAGGTGAATATTAAGGAATTTTATGAACATGGTGCACAAAATGTATCGCTTTGTAAACTAGGCTATTACCCTGCTTTATTTCATCCACCTCCCAAACATTTTTTGCCAGTTGAGTATCATCATGAGGTTTCTTTTGTTGGTACTGCGAGAGATACTAGAATACAAAATATAGGAAGTTTAATAGGCCAATTCCACATTCCAGTTACTGTCTATGGCAATAGTTGGCAACGTACTTTAGTATACTATCGATATAAAAAACATTTTCACCCGTCTGTAGATGAGCAAAAATACACCTCGCTAATTTGGCAAAGTAAGATTTCTTTGGGATTTGTTTCTGCAGCCAATCGTAGTGAATACAATGGACGCACTTTTGAAATTCCAGCCTCTCGAGGTTTTTTGCTGGCCCAAAGAACAGGAAAACACCTGGAATTGTATGAAGAAGGCAAAGAAGCAGAATTTTTTAGTTCAGTGGAAGAATGTGCAGATAAGATACGTTTTTATTTAGTCCATGAGACCGAACGATTAAAAATTGTACAAGCATCTTATCAAAGATGCATCCGATCGGGATATAGTTTACAACACTGGATATCTGAAGCATTAAAAAAAATATCTGTGATTCGAAAATAATGGACTTTCCCCATGATGAATTAGATGAAATCATGAAAAAGCAAGTAAAGAATTATTATCAAACTCCCTGGCAGGAACAAGACCAGCGTTTGCAATCACCTATTTGGAAGCGGATTATTTATTTTTTTATACGTCCCTTACTGACAAAATATGCATCATTGTACCTTTCTCAGGAAACACTTTTTACGATTAAGCCCTCATTTGTTTTGCCTGGGAGAGGGATGCCGATAGAATCACGGCGCATCTGGGCGACTAAAAATTGTGATATTTCTAACAGTACCATTTTGGTTCAAGGCACAGGAACCGGTTGGGATGTCTTATCATGGGCACGTTTAAAACCTAAAAAAATTATAGCAATTGACTGTTTCGAATTCGAGACCTCCTGGAACGAGATAAGATCCTACTGCCAAGAAGCACTTCAAGTCAATGTTGAGTTTTATCAATGTCCTTTGGAAAATATTTCATTCCTAGGTGATTGTAACATTGATATATGTGTTTCAGACGCAGTTTTTGAGCATTGCCAAAATTTAGGAGCCGTCCTTAAAGAATCCTTTCGTGTACTAAAATCCGGTGGTACATTATATGCCAGCTATGGACCATTGTGGTTTTCGGCAGGAGGTGATCATTTTTCTGGTCGTGGAGGATTGCAACATGCCTTCAATCACATTCTGCTCGAACCAGATGACTATAACAAATATTATTGTGCATTCGTGGAAGAAAATGAAGATTTTCAAAATGGCGGTCGATACATAGAACTAGATCTTTTCTCTAAACTAAAAACCAGGCATTATTGTTTGTTATTTGAGAAGGCAGGTTTTTCGATTGACAGTGTCATATTAGAAGTTAGTTCTGCCTCACTTTCATTTAAGAAAAAATTCCCTGACCAATTTGCACAACTGGTTGATAAATATAAAAATCAGTGTACTGTGGATGATTTTCTCATTGGGGCTAATTTAGTCCGCTTGATGAAGCCTTCCTAAGAAGAATACAACCCGCATTGATACATCACAATCAGGAGAATCCTTTTGATCAAACTGCAATCTAAAATTACCAGTTATGTACCACCAGGAACCTTTCGTAGTTTGGGCTGGGAAGTGATCCTGACAGGTTTGATGTTTCCTGCTTCTGTTATGTTGAATCGGGCATTGGGTGCAGAAAATCGAGGGTTGCTGGCTTTGACCATATTGATTCCCACCACTATGTTTGGTATCGCAAGTTGTCAATGGGATCGCTTGCTGAAAGGGCTGATCACTTCCAAACAAATTTCAGGGCAGGAAGCTTGGCGCAGAACTCTCTATTATGCATTTTGGCTCTCACTTCTTTTTATTCCTTTAGGGGTTATATCTAGTTTGACTTTCAACAAACTTCCTTCCGATGCTCGTTTTCTCAGTATGCTATACTGTGCTAATTTTCCTCTTTATTTCATCTCAGGTTGTCTGATTGCCATTTACTTGGCATCAGGGATGTTAGATTCTTCCTATCATATGAAGCTCGCCTTTCAAGGAACGTATCTCATTTCCTTAATCGCTCTGTTCATATTTGATATGGTTTCTGTACCTGCCATTGTTGGAGTGTACTTTTTGGTTCAAATTATATCTCTTATAGTTGGATGGTGGCAAAAGGAGGCAATTCCGGGGTCTCAACCTTTATCCAATTCTGCCCCCGTGACTCCGCTGATGAAAGGGTTTGCACCCCATGTATTAGAAACGCTGGGAAGTCGAATCGATATTTGGGTATTTTCTATTTTTAGTTCATTAGTGATGTTAGGGCAATATACAGCGATTATGGCGATTATGTTGCCCGTAGGGTGGATATCTAATGCATTGACTAGCAGCAGCACAGCAGGAATTGATTGGACAAAGCCTCCTCTGGTACGTAGTTATCTTTACAAAGCAACTGGTATTTTTTTGTGCTTACTATCGATAATTATCCTGGGCAACATGGTTGCTGGAGCAACCTTGCTGGAATTGGTTTTGGGGAAAAGTTTTCGGGGAGGAGAATGGATGATTCCCTGGATTGCCACTATTGTGGTGATGCAGGCGGCAGCTCATCAATTTCATTCGACTTTACAGTTAGCAGGGTTGCAAAATAAGTATTTAACCCTTCAAAGCATTGAGCCCGTAATACGTCTGATGTTTGTAGTAACATTAGGCTGGATACTGGGAGAAATGGGGATTTTGTTAGGGATGGTGATTACTTCTTGTTTAAAAATGATGGGAGCCTTATGGCTGTATCGAGACATCCAATGAACTTTGATCATAGATGAAAATTTCTATAGTTGTTGGTGGAAGATTCCATGCGTTTGATTTGGCAAAAAGGCTGCATCAAGAAGGAATTCTCCATCGTTTGATTACCAATTATCCCAAATTTAAAACTCGTCAATGGGATATCCCAGACAATCGAGTGGTTAGTTTGCCATTGCCTCTACTGTTAGAAAGGAGTCTTTACCGAATTGGGAAAGAATCCCTGGTTCGACGGGCACAAGCGATGATTCACCAGATGTTTGCTCAAGCAGCAGCCTGTCATTTAGAAGGCAGTACATTGATCCATGGCTGGTCTTCTGTTTCTGAGCCTTCTCTCCACTGGGCAAAAAAGAATCGTGTTCCTTTCATTTTGGAACGAAGTTCCGCGCACATGACGGTGCAATATCAATTATTAACAGATGAATATAAAAAACTCGGTCTGCAATGGGCTGCTACACACCCTGAAGTTGTAGCACAAGAATTGAGAGAATATACAATGGTGGATCGAGTCGCCGTACCCAGCCTATTTGTGAAACAGAGTTTTCTCAGCCAAGGATTTCCAGAAGCTAAACTGATTCATAATCCGTTTGGAACCGACCTGACAAATTTTTCTCCTGGCTTAAAAACAGATGATATATTCCGTGTTGTGTATGCAGGTTCTTTGAGTGTGCGCAAAGGAATTGGTTATCTTGTGCAAGCCTTCATGCAAGCAAATATTCCTGAAAGTGAACTCCTTTTGATTGGAGGAAAAACTGAGGAAACATCTGCCCTGCTGACAGGTGCTGGTCAACGAGTTAACTGTATTGGTCACATGCCTCAATCCAAACTGGTGCATTATTATCGTAACAGCAGTGTGTTTGTCATGCCCAGTATTGAAGAGGGGTTGGCCATGGTACAGGCACAGGCCCTCGCATGTGGTTTACCATTGATTTGTACAACAAATACTGGGGGAGAAGATCTACTGCGATTATCTGAAAAACTTCCCCTCAAGTGTCATGGAAAGATAAAAGAATACCCTGCCGGTTACCTGGTTCCTATACGAGACAGCCATGCAATTGCGGATTGTTTAATAGAATTATCCCAGAACAAAGATTTATTAAAAGCAAAACAAAATGCCGCATTAGCTCTTCGCACTTCCAAACTGAGCTGGGAGGATTATGCCAAGCGTGCAATTGACTTGTATACCACTTTGTTATCATAGGAGCCTCTTGTGCAAACAGGCTATTTCAGATGCTCTTGTTTTGTTTGAATGATCTCTTTATCTTTCAGATTCTTCATTTTTTGACAAACTGCCATGAGTACACAAGTTTACGACACAAATGAAGCTTGGAAACAAGCATTTGAGCAAGGAGGGTACGAACACCATTGTTGCTCCTGGAAAGAAATTAAAAAAATTAAACGATTGGGACGTGTTTGGAAAAAGATTCTACATTTGACACAAATTCAACCATCAGCCCATTTATTTGAACTCGGAAGTGGTGGAGGACGTTATCTGGTGCAATTAGCACTCAATGGATTTGAAACTCATGGTATTGATATTTCTGAAATTGCCGTTGCTAATACTCAAAATTATTTTAGAGAGGTGAATCAATTCCAGAGAATTTCTACAACGGTTGAAGTTGCTAACATTATGGATTATTCAAGTGCAAAACTTTATGATATGTGTTTTCATGTTGGAGTTTTGGAACATTTTTTAGAAGCATCAGAACGCCAACAGATCTGGAAAAATATGTATGAACTCACTCGTCCTGGAGGTTGGATCGTCTCAGTGGTGCCTTGTGGGCAACACTTTATGAGAAAAATGATAAGAGAGCAAGGGTTGGCAGGTTATAATATTCCAGAGATTGATTACAGTTGTGATCTGCATCGGTATGAATTTCAAAATCTTGGCCTTGAGTCAATTGATGTGGTGCCCCATAATTATTTTGCTTTTCTTTCCGCACATCCCATACCGTTCGTGTCAAAAGTAATATTTCCTTTTTTGTTCATTGTGGGCAATGTTTGTATGCCGTATCTCCCTGTTTCGGTAAAGGTCAAAGAACGCTGTGCCCATGTATTGATCGCGATAGGAAGAAAACCATTGGAATAACAGAAAAATGGTTTATGATTAACTCACCATCCTCAAAGCCAAGTTGGTTCCAGCAGAACCCACGTAAAGCCTCATGTCTCCTTTTTGGGATATCATTACTGATTTTGTTTGTTCTGGTGGAATACGTGTTACGAATATTCGCAGGGCTGGGAAATCCTATCATCTATCAAGCCAATCCGTTTTATGGCTACAGACCTGCCCCCAATCAAGAGGTAAGCCGGTTTGCTGGAGCTAAAATCAAAATTAACAATTTGGGACTACGAGCAAATGAGGACTGGGATGACGATGTAAAAGGTAAAGTTTTATTTTTGGGGGACTCTGTAACTTATGGAGGGTCTTATATTGGCAATACCCAGTTGTTTTCTTATCTTGCATTGAAAGGCATTGAGGACTATCAGAGTGGAAATGCTGGAGTCAATGGTTGGGGGGTGGAAGCTATCTATGGTTTGGTGGTTGAATCTAATTTTACACCAGCAGAAATATATGTCACCCTTTTGATTGAAGGGGATTTTTATCGTCATCTCTCAGGAATTCGTGGCTTACCGTTTTGGTGTCGCAAACCCAATTTGGCGATTGAAGAATTGCTTTTTCATTATCTGACATTAGCGAATGACAATCGCTATCAGTCCTGGGATAACTTTTACCGAGATGAAAAAATAGTTCATCAACTCATCGAAAAATCGGTTATCAAACTAAAAGAAATGGATAATTTTCTGAAGTCAAAAGGATTTATTCATTTGATTTATATGTCTCCAGATGCACGGCATCTTTTTCATGATCAAGGAAAAGATCCCATCGTTCTTCAGTATCTTATGAAACATCAGGTCAATATTACTTACTTGGTGGATAGGTTAAAATTACTAAATTTTCAGGAAGGTGCTGCAGAGGAAATTTATTATGACGGAGGCCATTTGGATATAGAAGGACACCAGCTTTGGGGAGAAATAATTGGAGAAGATTTACAAAAAGTTATTCAGGAAAAACAAAAAGAAAGACTATAACTGAGTACACATCTGCTTAATTTTCAACTTTTGACAGTCCTGATAACAATTTGGGATAATTGATGCGGTAGACAGAGAGTGAATAAGTGCCTGATTTATTAAATGGGTTCCTCCTTTCCTGAGGAAATTGCTGTTGAGCTATGGGCTCTTTATTTTCCAAATAGTCAAACAGTGGATGTTTTTGAGAAATTTTATCTGTTACTAGGTAGTGATTTTCCACATGAGGGGTAGATTCCAGTATCTTGAAAATTTCCTGCTCATGTTCAGGTATCAATAAGCCATAATCAAAAGCAAGAAATGGCCTTGGCAGTAAAGCACTTGAGCGAAAATCGGATATGAGAAAACTATTTTCTGGGAGATTTTTATGTAGCCATCTCATTGCAGAGTATCGATGTGCTGCTGACATCATAGTCTGTTCTCTTAGGGGAAAAGATAGAGCACCAGGAAAAAGAACATACGCTCCTACCACAAGCGAAAACATAACACCCAGTAATTGGAGTGATAAGCACCCGGAATATAGTCTTATCCCTTTAGTGCGTAACTGTTGACAAGCACCAAGACCCATCACCAAGAAAAAGTACGATTCTAAAAAGTAACGACTCAGTCCTACTCCTAATAATAGTACGATCATCAAACAGTAGGCTGATAGTATCAAATATTCTCGTGTTTTCTCTTCCAATTGACCAATAAAAAAGACAACCAATAACCCACCCCCAATGACTGTAGGAATTACTCCCAAACTGCGGGGAAAGAGAAGTCCCCAGGGCATCTCAAAACCAGGTTTTGCAAAATCAGATAGAAGTCTTAATTTTTTATATTCATAACCATCAGGAGAAAGAATGGGTGAAAGTAGAGGTGATATGGGATCACCATAATTGATAAAATTTCCTAGATGAAAGGGAAATAAAAATCCCAGGTAAAAGATAATACTACAACCAATACAGGCCATTAGACGCTGACTTTTTTGGGCTTTATAACATATGAAGAGAAGTACCCCGCTGCCTGTTAAATAAAAGGGATATTTGAGAGACATTGCAAAAAATAAGGAGCCCAATGCAAGAACCAGAGTGCTGGTTTCCAGTTTTTTTACTCCAACTACCGATATCGCAGCAGCAACTATAGCAACAGAGCCTATGAATTGTGGCTTTTGATTGGGGATCAGAAATAATAATACGGGAGCCGATAGAATTAATTTTAATAAGAACGAATGGTTTTTTGAGTTAACAGCCGAATTTATCACTAACCAGCAGAGCCAACACAGTCCACTAAACTGTAGTACTGCTCCTAAATTATCACTTCTTAGACCCAATCCCAGTAAATTCAAGTATTCCCCCAGTCCAATCACACGTGAATGGAACCAATCTGGAGAAACAACAATCCCACCATTTCTTAGTATATCCAGAGGAAATCCAATGTGATAATCCAGTGAGTCCGCATCTGTTGGAGGGCCAAGTACACAAAGAAAAAATAGGAATAGAGTCCCTCCCAGAAGTAAAATATCCATTTTATTGCTTGTAGAAGCGGATTTGAATCCTTTGTATAGTTGATCTCCGTACTTCAGCAGCCGGGGTGTATTTCTGCTAAGATAATAAATACCTGCCATACATAACGGATATCCTAAAAGACGCAACCCCCAGCTACTGATATATTTTCCAATTGCAAGAAAATGGACAACAGTAGCAAACATTCCCAGTACCATCATGAAGGCGCATATAGTTTCTGCTGGCTTCAGGTTTCTTTTAAATACTAATGATCCACCCGATGAAACAATAGCCATGATCCCCAGTAAAAAAGAAAATGATATTATCCCACTGAGGACTGGATGAATAATGACATCGTGAAGCTGTAAAAATTGCATGAAATCTTATCTAATATTTAGAAGCATGAAATGAATTTATTATGTACTATCCAGAATCGTAATGAGATTTTCAATACTTTCTTTTGGCAATGATTTTATCGCAAAATGCTATGCTGAAAGTATTTCAATTGCTTTGATCTGCTATTGATTGTATTGCCGAATGGAGGTATTTTTGCATTCTAAAAAAATCGAACAACTTTGGCAAGGACACTGTAGTAAAACAGTCGATGAGTGTATTCTTTTTTCTGCAATTATCTGGTTTTTTCAGTTCTCTGATCATCTTGACACATTGGATCAATTCGATTCTTTTTCATTTTCGTTGCTTGCGTTCCAGTTTTCTTCCCTGTTTTGCTTGGGGCTGGTTTCTCTATTTTCTGATTTATATGGTTGGACGGTGGTTTGCTTTCTCTGTAGAGACGGTTCAAATGCTTTTTACCAGTCTGGCATTCGGAGTACCTTTGATCAGCCTCTTATGGTATTATGTGCATCCTGGAGCCCAAACAAAAACACTGCGAGCCTGGATAAATCTTCCTCTTGATAAAGGTACCCTGGTCTTGGTAGCTCTATTTGTTGGAGCTATGATTTATATTGGCCCCTATTTAGAATACCCTTCCGATCCACTTTTTCATCTTTTTTCCACGCAAATCTGGGAGTCGACACGTGCAATAGATACTGCGAGTGGACGACAAGCCCGCTTTGCTTATATACTCAATCATTGGCTTTTGCAATCGTCTGGATTGAGCTTGGGAAAACGGGAGGGAGTGGCCTTATTAGGTGCGGTGTTACAGGGAATACTGCTTTGGGAATTTATCCGTTTCACACGGTTGTTCACACCAAACATCTGGATAGGATGGTTGGGAGGAATTGCATCTCTGGGTTTTTTCGGAACCAGTGCTTTTAGCTTTTTTCGATATTATGTACTTGCCCCCACCTTTCCTGCTTATATTGTATTTTTGGAGGCAGTGATATGGATGTTGTTTTGTTTTTTCAGACAACGTCTTTTTCATTTAGTTTTGCTGTTACCTCTGATTGCATTTTGCTGGCAAAATCATAATCAGGAAGTTCTTTTACTGGTGAACATTGGCGCAGGAACTGGGCTCTTTTTATTGATATATAGTTACCGAACCACCCAACTGCCCACTCTCAGTTCAAAATTTAAAAAACTGCTGACAGGAATGATTTGTGTTGGAGTTGTCGGAACGGTTCTAGTCGCACTTTTGGTAGAAAGTAATCCCGGCTTTCAAAGTTATCAGGATGCACATAAGGAGAAGTTCCTGATGCCAAGCTATCATCTTTTGGGGTGGCAAATGTGGTTCTATCGTTTCTCAAGAATAGATCAAGCATTGGGACTGGCAGGTTGGCTGGCAATGATTGGAGCAGCCTGGATTGTGTTTTTTGCACCCTGCTCCAGGAAATTATACATCCTTGCTGGTATTTGTCTTTGGCCATTGATTGTATTATGGAACCCTCTTTTCATAGAAATTCTCCTGAAACAAGTTCCGTCTGACACCCTGTATCGTTTGTTTTATGGTTCATTCTATTGGATATTGCTTGTGCTATTACTGGAATATTTGAACAATCGGTATTTCAATTCCATCTCTTTTTTTCATTCACATCTTTGGCAACGTTATTTTCGGAACCTGTCTCTGCTTTTCTTTCCTGCAGCAATACTGTTGATTGGTCTTTCTTTCTATGCTCACACGCCTATCAGAGGGAGAATGCCACATTTGTTTACAAAAGTAGACACTCCTCAACTGAATGGACAAAATCTAACACAGACTATTGCTTATTTACGTGACAACGTACCCTCCCACTGTACTGATTCTAAGCAACAACTCCATTTTCCCATACGAACCCATATATTCAGTGATCCGTACGTCAATACTTATTTGGGAACTACCGGGTATTTTTATACGATTAGTAATCGCTGGGGACCATTTGATGTATATAATAAAATGACTGGTTCCAAAAATTTCAATCCTTTGCCATTCCTCCAATTTCTGAAAACCCAAGAAATTTGTTATGTCATTCTGTATCCCCAAAATAATGCTCCCGATAGCCATTGGGCTGATGTTTCTGGACATTGGCTTGTTGACTATGCAAATACTCACAAGTATTATTCTTCACCTTTCCTGAAATGGGTACAAAATAGTCCTGAGTATCTAGAACCGGTTTTTCAGGATGGAATAATTCGTATTTATAAAGTGTTATGATGAGTCGAATGGCTGAAGCAATGAAAAAAAATCCATTATCGTTGATTGGAGGCCTGTCGATTTTAGCTCTCTTGATCAGTTTTCAACTATTCGAGCTAATACTTGGGTTTATTGCTGTATTGCCTCTGTTCCTTTTACTAAAACTGGCTACCCAAGATGGTACTAGTGAGATGCGGGCTCTATCTGCTGGTTATATGTTGGGGCAAATCGTTTGTTGGGTAATTGGCTTTTTGGGATGTTTGTATATTTTTCCTCTTATCGGTTCTGTTCCAAGTATTGGTAAAAGAATAATCCATATTGAATATCCCATAGTCACGCTCACTTTAGTCAGTCTAGTTACATGGGGAAGTTTCTTTGGAAGTTTCTTTGCGTTTCCTTATCAATACACTTTAAAGAATTCCGCACTTTCATGCTCGTTTGACAGTATAGTACGATACGGTATTGCCGTGACTGGAGGGCTTTTTATTTTCTTTGTTGTGGCCAATTATTATGGTGGTGCTCTTGATTCCCGGATGTTTATTGGCAGTACAATGTCTGTCAATTCTGCCCTATACTGGCTAGGTGGTTTGGGGATTCTTCCTTATCTTTTTTTCATTTTTCTTGGGATTTTCTTGCATCCCTCTCTTTTTTGTATAAGAAACTTGGTGATTGTTCTGATTTTACTCGTATGCATGTACATAGTCAGCTTGACAGGTGGCCGTGGAAATATTTTCCGAATAGTCATATTCTTTTTAGGAGGAGCCTTATATTCAACCGTTGATCGTAAAAAGTTAAAAATTCTTGCTTTCGGAGTACTTTTATTTTTTTTCTTTTTATTTATTGCGGTTGATGCTGCCAGACAATCCAATTTCTTTTCATCGGGAATAGAACGACGCATTGAATTAACAAATGAATTATTCATAAATTTACAACATCAATGGAAAAAATATACTCATCAACTGTTTTTCCGATTTGCCAATGATTTGGCAGGTCAATTGATCATTAACAATGTAGTGGAAAATCAAAAGTATATTGGGTTTCAAAACTTTGATCGTCTTCCAACAATATTTTTGCCAAAGTTTATCATTGGAGAAAAACCTTCTGCCGATGATGGTCGAGAGCGGTTAAAAGACGACTATCACTTGCCTGTCAGTCGGTTTTGGGCTCCCCCTATCACCTTCATGGCAGATTCCTTTGAACGAGGAGGATATAGCGTCACGTTGCTCACTTCTTTTCTACTTTCTTTCTGGCTGACCTTATTAGGTCGATTCATTCATAAGTTGCCGATACCTCTTTTTAAAATTCTACTCATTATAGTGTTTTTCTATCATACCATCATGTTGCAAGCATTTTCTGTCATTGGTGCAATTCGAGAAGTAACCTACAGCTTTGCGAGAGATGCCATATTAACCGGAAGCATCGTTTTCATGATTCATGTCATGAAAAAAATGAAATTAACGTATGGTAAAAAATCACCTGTGGATCATTGAAATATTATTCAACCGAATAAAAGATGATGGAAATCCAATCATGATAGCCTTTCAAAAAAGATTTGTGTTCATTGCATTGAATTTTTTGAATAAAATTTTAGACATTATTCGATTTGCATTTTGGCCATGTTCGAGATCAAAAATACCTGAAAAAATTTGTATACACCGGGTTGGACAAATTGGTGATTTGGTATGTGCAATCCCTGCAATGGATGCGATTCGAAAAACTTACCCAACAGCAGAAATCACTTTATTATCAAGTCCGGGAGCAAAAGAAATACCAGGAGCAAAAGAGTTATTATCTGGCAGTGAATGGATAGATCATATTTGGATTTATTATTCTGAAGATATTAATTCTTTTCCCAAAATCATACAGTTCATCAAGACACTTCGGCAAAACAATTTTGATCTCTGGTTTCAATTGCCACAAAACTTAACAACATTTTCTAAAGAGCTGCGAAATATGCTATTTGCCAAATTCGTTGGTGTGCGTTGGGCCACAGGATACCATCTGAGTAAAATGGCAATATTTCCCCGCACACAGGCTCAAAATCCTAAACTGCAAAAGGAAGTATTGCGGCAGTTGGCTTATTTAAAGAAATTAAATATCATTTCAAACAAAATTACTTTCCCTCTCCCTATTTCTGAAATAGATAAAACGAATGTCTACCATTTAATGCAGCAGCATCATTTACAAGATAGTCCTGTGTTAGCTCTTGTTCCTGGAGGAAAACGTCCCGCCAATCGATGGCCTGTTGAAAGATTTGCGGAAATAGCAAAACGTTGGATTTCAATCAAAGGAAAAGTTGTCATCCTTGGAGGTGTGGGGGATGATGAATTGGGTGAATCCATTACGCAGCCCTGTAGAAATGGAGTTTTTAATTTATGTGGAAAAATGAATTTATTAGAGTCTGCTGAATTGCTTAAGCACTGCAAAGCATTAGTCACAAATGACACAGGACCGATGCATCTTGCAGCGGCAGTCGAAACTCCTTGTGTGGTGGCATTTTCAGCAAGGGATTTTCCGTATAGATGGTACCCGTGGGGTCAACAGCATGAAGTCTTACGAAAAGATGTTCCATGTTCTCCCTGCTTCTTGCAAGAATGTCCATACGAAAATCGTTGTTTGACTGAAATCACCGTTGATGAAATTTGGCTGGCGGTCAAACGAGTAATGCTGGTTTAAAGATAATTCGATTTTGACCATAGGAAATCCATAAAACACCGCATGTCAAATTATCAAAAATTAAAAATTCTTCATTACATTCCTGTATATGCTCCTGCCTGGCAATTTGGTGGACCTGTGCTCAGTGTCAGTCAACTTTGTGAACAATTTGCAATTCAAGGACATGAAGTGGAAGTATTCACTTCCAATGCTGGTTTGACCAATCAGCCCAATATACCTATCAATCAAACGGTGATACGCAATGGTGTCAAGGTTACCTATTTTCTTCAGGAACCTGGCATTGGAATTCACTGCCCTGGGATGGAAAAAGCTATTCGAACACAAGCCAGGGAATTTGATGTGATCCATATTACTGGAATTTGGCAACGTACCAGCCGAGCAGCCTGTAAAGCTGCAAAACACGCGAAGGTGCCTTATCTCCTGTCCCTGCGTGGTGCGCTGGGCCCCTATTCCTGGCGCCGTAAAACTTTGAAGAAAATCATGTATTATTTGCTACAAGAGCGGCTTAATATCAAAGGGGCAAGTGCCATGCATTACACAACGCAACAAGAATATGAGGAATGTCGTTGGCTACAAATTGTTAATACACCAATTATTGTACCAAATGGACTGGAAATTCAATTCTGGAAGCCAAGAACTGAAGCG
>JANQHV010000689.1 GCA_028282505.1 SAR324 cluster bacterium
GATACCGGATCAAGTCCGGTATGACAAATTATTGAAATTATTATGTTTATTCAAATAAAATAGAGAAAATCACAGGATACCAGATAATCAGACATCCAAAGTTTAGATTATAACGTTTGAGATAATCAGCCAGTTGGAGGCGTCCTTTGGTGAAAGCGGTGGGGCGGTTCAGTTTGAGTTCGAAAGCGAATTTCTCTCTGGCAGGTGTTATGATTCCAACTCATTAGTTTCCGCCTCTATGGGGACGAGACTTTTCTCTTCAACAGGTTTCTTTTCTTTTCCTCTAACAATCAATTCAATCTCGTTCATCATACTTAGCGAGGAGTGAGCTAAATTTTCAGTGGAGTGAAAATTTTGATTTACAATTTGTGCAATATTTTGCATCCCTCCTTGGATTTCTGAAGAGGTAGCTGCTTGCTCTTCAGTTGCTGAGGAAATTTGTTCCACCATGAGCGCGGTTTCATTCACATGTTTAACAATCGTTTCTAAGACGGTCCCTGCTTGATTTGAGAGATCTGATCCTTCTTTTACACGAATTCCACTCTCCTTGATGAGTTTAGTGATTTCCTCGGTTGCCGTTGAACTGCGTTCTGCTAATTTTCTCACTTCATCAGCAACAACAGCAAATCCTTTCCCATGTTCTCCGGCTCTTGCCGCTTCAATTGCAGCATTTAATGCCAACAAGTTGGTTTGCTCAGCAATTTCTGAAATCACTTGGATGATTTGGGTAATTTCCTGAGACGAAGAACTGATGCGATCCATCGCTTCAATCGATTGCTGCACAGAATCTCCTCCCTTTTGTGCTTGTTCTGCTGAATCATGGGCAGTCACAGCCACTCCATTTGCATGCTGAGCCACTTGCTGAATGGAATCGATCAACTCTTTTAAAGAATCCAGGATATTCTGTATTGCTGAATTTTCTTGTTGAGTGCTAACAGCCATCTCTTGTGCCGCGTAGTTGACATCTTTCGAAAGAGTTTCGATGCGATGCATGCTCCGATGGATAGTCCGAGAGAGCCATGCTCCAAATATCAGTGAAAACACAATTCCCATCACACTCAATATCACTAAGATTAAGGCTTTCCCAAGAAAGGTGACGGATTCTTGTTTTAAAGTATCCATATCCTGTCTATGCGACTTGATAATATTTCTCACGGATTGATTGGCCTTCACAAAGGTTTCTTGTCCATGTCCCAAAATTAAATTAAAAGCAGCTTCTTGGTCGTATTCTTTGTGCAGGTTGATTGCTTCATTGATTTGTTGATTAAATTTTTCCCATTCTTGATTGAATTGTTCAATGTTGTTTTGCTGATTCGTATTAATGGCCAATTGTGAATATTTCTCAATAGTACCCTTAATCTTGCTGAGTTCCACATCAATTTGTTCCTTGAAGGAGGTAATCAGTTCTTCTTCAGTCTGAGTGAGCAATGTCACCATCAGTAGCATCGTTTGAGTCGTATGCTGCTCCACACCGTTAATTGCTAACAGCGGGTCAACTTCCTCTTCTAAAATGAGTGTTGTATTGTTGATGACTATACCGATCATATAGTAACTAAACCCCGTGATTCCTAAAGCAATCAATGCATTTAAGATAATGATGAGAAACAACTTAGTTGATATCTTCACATTGGCCTCAATAAATTAAATATGGGAGATATAATACCGTGACTAAGGTTTGTCCCGGTATGTACTTTGCTGAAGCGCAAAAATGTCTCAAATTTGTTATGCTGAGCGTAGTCGAAGCATCTTTGTGAAACCCTTCGACTCCGCTCAGGAGAACCGCATTTATTATGCCAAGACAAACCTAAATCAGAGGATTATATGTCATAATTATTGACATGAAAGTTCATAGACACGATTAGCCCCAGAAACCGCATAGAAAAACCAAGAATTACAAGACGATAGCATCGGAAAATATGTGTGTAAAGACAAATTTAGACAGCATATTTCGGTCATGAATATCCACAATACTGTTGAGGTGGATCACAGAAAATAATGATCTTGCAAAACAATAATTTTACGTTAATACTTGTGTTCGCAAAGAAACAACCGTGCTTTTGAAAGGGAAACACGGCTGAAATCGATGAGGTTTAATTGTTTGTGGTTATGTGTTTCATTGATCGAGAAAGGATGATTATGCAAAAGATTAAAGGATTCTTATACATAGGGTTAGTTGGTTTGATTTCAGTCGCAGCAACGCCATCCTATGCAGAAGTGGGTGTAACAGACTCAACAATTACCTTTGGATCAGTCTTGGCGCTTAAAGGCAAGGCCCAAGGTTTGGGACAAGGAATGAGGCAAGGGATGGAAGCTGCTGTGAAAGGCAAACAAATAAAAGGCAGAACCGTTCAATTCCTTTTTGAAAACGATTTTTACGAACCCCCAAAAGCGATAGAAGGAACCAAAAAACTGGTTCAAAAAGGAATATTTTTAATGATTGGTAATGTTGGCACGCCAACGGCAAAAGTAACGCTACCCATTCTTGCTGAAAATAATGTTCCTGCTGTTGGATTTTTTACAGGAGCGGGATTGCTTCGTCCAGCCCCCGGTCCTGTTGCGAACTATCGTGCCAGCTATATCCAGGAAACAGCAGCAGTGATTGATGCTGCTATTGCAAATGGGTTAAAGCCTGCTCAGGTGTGCGCCTACCTCCAAAATGACTCCTATGGAATGGCTGGTTTGGCGGGAGTGAAACTGGCCATGCAACGCGCCAACGCTTCTCAGGACACACTTGCTGCTTATGATAAAATATTAAACATGTCAGGGGATAGTCCGCCCAGAAACAATGTGGGACCGGTGGGAGTTTATAAACGAAATACCACTAAAGTGATTCCAGGATATCAGTCCTTAAAAAATTGGGAAAAGAAAACCGGCAATCAATGTAAGTTGGTCGTCTCCGTTGGAGCCTACGGGAATATCGCACACTTTGTGAGAAACGCTAATGTCAAAAATAAAGAAGGTTGGATTGTTTCGGCGGTTTCATTTACTGGAGCAGACAATTTTCGTGGAGACCTGAAAAAGTATAAAGCAACGGACAGAATTATTATGACTCAGGTGGTTCCATTGTTGGATTCACAACTTCCCATTGTTCAAGAGGCTAAAAAAGAGTTGGGTAAAAATTTTGGCTTTGTTTCTTTGGAAGGATATATTGTTGGAAAAATGATCCATAAAATTTTGAATGACATTCCAGGAGAATTAACCCGGGCAAATTTTTTGGAGCAAGTTAAAAAATCAAACTTTGATCTGGGCGGGATTAAAATTGATTTTACAAAGGACGGCAATCAGGGATCAAATATGGTGATTCCAAGCTATCTCACTGCATCTGGCTATAAAGAGATCGATAGTGGAGCATGGCAAAAGATGCTGCAATAAACAGAGTCAAAATAGTTAGCCCTCAAAGCCTCCTCGGAGGCTTTTTTCATATCATCGAGTCCCCACCTCAAAAGAGCACAGATTTTCACCAGACTACCAGTTCTTTTAAAAATAGAAGTACAGAAAATCCATTTCGATCAAAAAAAAATTCACCCTGCACTGATTACCATTTCGATGGCAGTCAATTCTAGAAATTCCTCTTGACTAATATTTTATTTTTTCGTATATACAAATAAATTATATTTGCATTATGTATTTTATATTTTTGTATACATGAAAAATTAAATCAATCAGCCATCTCTCATTCCGCAAAACATCAAGGAAACGCTTTAGGATGACGACCAGCTATAGGGGGAAATTACCATGAGACAAATAATGACAGCCATTGCCCTGGCCACATTAGTTATGAGTATATTCAGTGGATGCGGCGGCAGTTCTTCTTCATCATCTGACGATCCACAAGATAACCTGACGGCATCAGATTCACCCTCCTACTCCTACGTAACGCTTGATGCCAGCGCCGGAGAAAAAGTCTACCTGAATTTGTCTACGAGACAAACTGTGACTGTTGATGATAGTTGGCATGTTGCCTATGAAAGATTCATCGGCTTTAGTTTGAATGGTGGTGTGTCTGGCAGTGGAACTGTTTCTGGCTGTATAGCTAAACATTATGCGGCCCTCTACGACGACAGCGATGAGCCGGTCAGCAGTGAATTTCAAGCACTATCGGCAGACAACACACAGGCTGATTTCGAGGCAATCGATGCCAGTGCATGCAGTGACTTCATCAGCGACGAGATCAAAACACATATTGACGATGAAAACTGGCTTGAGGCTTCTTTTGGTGCGAGTGGTCCCAGTTTTTCACCCAGCAGCGATCCGCAGAAGAATGGATGGATTATTCGTTCTGCTGCCCAGAATGCCGATGACTTGCACGAATACGGCAAGGTTCGAGTTGCTGAAGTGAATTATCAGAGTGGGGAAACAACGACTCGGCAGATCAAGCTGGCCTCATCGCTCTGGAATCATGACACCCAGACTTTTTCTACAGAGACCACCTCAGATTGGCTGGATTTCTCTGACGAGACTGCTTACTGGGATATGGAAACCAACACGGTGGCTACTGCCAACAATGATTGGGAGCTGAGTATCACCGTTGTTGGGCAATCCTGGGATATGCAGGTCAATAGTGGTGTATCCGGCCCAGGCTTGGCTGGTGTTGGATTAGTCACTGTTGAAAGTGGGGCCGCCGCTGACGTCACCGATCCCACCAATACCCAACAAGTATTCCGATTCTTTAGCGATACCGCCTCAGGTGCTTTGAAGACACCAGGAGATTTTGGTCCACTTGAATACGATGTATTCGGCACACATGACATGACGCCAAACTTTGCCCACTATTTAATTACCGATGGCACACAAACATTTAAATTTCAAGTACTCAGTAACTATGGGGAAACGGACGATCAGTCCAGTGGCAATTTGTATATCCGTTACCAGGAACTCTAATTGACACATGTGGCAACGGAGATTTTTACTAGTTTTATGCATGATTTTTCTAGTATCTTGTGGTGATGGTCATATTGACCGTAATTCTTCTTCTGATGCAAGTGATGATGACAATATCACATCGGGTGATGCCGGTTCAGGAAAGGGCTTGTATACCCGTTATTGTGCAAACTGCCACGGCCCCGATGCTGGTGGGAATACCGCTTTAGGTGCGCCTGAGATTCGAGGGAGCAATGCCAGTGATATCACTGTGGCGATTCAAAATGTAAGCACCATGAATGGTCTGTCAGAATTGCTGGATCAATCCCAGATTGCTGACATCGCTGCTTATCTTGCGCAACTGGGAGAGACGGGTACTACTGCACAACCAGTTTCTGGTATATCCGTTGCCCCTCCAGGATTGGGTATTGATTGACGACAGCAATCATGACTGCTTTCCAAATTAATTGCTTGCTCAAGGGCATTTCAGCATGGAAGAATTTGTTATGGCTCTTTTTTTTCCTCAGCCATTGGCACATCTGTCAGGCAAAGGCATTGACAGACAGTTACATGATATTAATCCCTGATTCATCGCTTCTGCCCCAGAACATCCATCAACTAAAAGTGGCCCACCGATTCAATCAGGAGATTGATGATGAAGCAGCCAAAAATGGTTTCGGACTCGATGGCGGTGCCAATATCCGAATACAGGTGGACTATGTCCCCTGGCAGGACAATCAGTTTTCGGTTTCGCGTACTAGTCCGGATGGCACCCTGGAGCTAAACTGGCGGCGGATCTGGTGGACTGAAAAAGAGTTGTCGGTTCAAAGTCTGCTGGGTAGCAATATTCCGATTGGTCGCGATGAAATCAGAGAGCACAGTACAACCAGCTACAACACGGGTCTGATCACAGGTTGGCGGGCAAGCGATGAGTGGCAGCTCAGTGCGGCTGTTTTCTATGCCAGCCATAGCAATCCTGACGCTTATGCCGGAGCCACTGGTCCCCGTGCTGATGAAGAGAACTACAGCCTGTCACTGGCATTGGCGACACGCTGGTGGTTGAATCCGATGCATTCGTTCGAGCTGGAAAGCATCAAATCTGTCACAGGTTATGAAGGTGACAACCGCTATCCGGTTACCTCAGCGGCCTGGTCCCTTCACTACGGTTTACACACATTTCAGCTGGTGTTCAGCAACCATCGATTGCTCAATCTGAATCAATTTGTTGCCAGTCGCGACATGCTTGATGCGCGTGACGTTTTTCTAGGTTTCTCCATCAGCCGCTTATTATAGAAATGATATTACGTGAACAGTTTTTGCCATAGGGATTACATTTTAACTAAGTACCGCTAATCAGATAAGTATTCAAATACTACACCACGAGAATATTTCCTTTTTTCTCTTTGTGCCTGCTGCCTTTGTGCCTTGCGTAGATATGAGGAATTCTCTTATCAGGCTAATCATCTTTAGCATGATTTGTACACGTAACGTGAGTTATAGAAATAGTTCAATGAAATTCAACGAGCCTCAGCAACTACCTGATGTGACCGACAACCCTCTGCAGTTGGCCTTCAAACGGCGGGCTCCCTTGATGCCGTGGCGCGATAAACAAGCTGTAGAGCCAGAACGCTGGACTGATATCTGGCAGCAGATCTGCCATCAGTCCGCCAAGCAGCGGCACGGACAACGTCTTACCTATGTGCATATCCCATTTTGTGCCAATCACTGCTTATTTTGCGGATTTTACCGTAACAAGTATCGTACAGAGTTCTCCAGCACTTATACCGATGCCTTGCTCCATGAAATCGACAAGGATATTGACTTGCACCTGGTTGGTGATCAGCCCATCGATGCCCTATATTTTGGCGGTGGCACACCCACGGCATTGGAGACCAAAGACTTGGCACGTCTGATCGAGGAGGCATGCGAACTATTGCCTTTGAGTAACGACTGTGAAATCACTCTTGAGGGACGCATCCATCACTTTTCCCCAGACAAAATCAAAGCTTGTCTTGATGCTGGTGTGAATCGCATATCGATTGGAATTCAGAGCTTTGACAGCCAGGTTAGACAATCTCAAGGCCGACGTGCTACGGGGGAAGAGGCAGCGGTATTCATTGCGGACTTAATCTCATGGCAACGTGCAACCATTGTAATCGACCTGATGTATGGCATGCCCCAGCAAACACCTGAAATATGGGAACAGGACATTGCCACCAGTCTACAGTTGGCTCCCGATGGTCTGGATATCTACTGTATGAACGTGTTCCCCGGAACCCCGTTGTTTGCCGCCATCAAGGCAAACAAAGTCCAACCCACAGCAACTCTGGCAGAGCAAGCGGAGATGTTTGGCCAGGCTTTTAAGAAGCTGCGGGATGCGAGTTGGCAATGCCTCAGCAACAGTCATTGGGGACGCAATGACCGAGAACGAAATCGCTATAACCGCCTTATCAAAACGGGAGTGGACACTCTGGCCTTTGGTTCTGGTGCTGGAGGCAGTGCAGGTGATTTCAGCTACAGTTTGAGCGGTGATCTACAAGACTACTACAACAAGGTTAGCTCTGGAGAAAAAGCCCTGACAGGTATGCAGCAAGCTGATGCCTATCAATCCCTAAGAGATCAAGTTACAGGCGATATGGAAACTGGTAAGCTTTCCCTACCTGCCTTAAAGTCTATTGCCAGTACACAGTTTAGTGATAGTCAGGCCAATTGTCTGATCACAGAACTAGAGCCAATGGTTGAACATTGGCAACGTGCAGGTCTGGCTCGAATGGAAGGGGAGTTGATCGTCCTTACCATAGCTGGTCGTTTCTGGAGCAATAATCTGGTAACAACGTTAAACCAGCGGGTCACCCATACATTAACCAACATTCAAAGAGGAAACACCAAATGAGTACAGACAGCACAACAATCCAAGTTCAAAATAAGGATCAAACCCTTTCAATAACTGATGAAGCTATGCTCACACTCTGCGAGCGTTTTCATAAAAGTACCGACGGTATTCTGGAACAACTGGCAGCACAGCATGGGCTTTCGCTCAAGCAAGTCATTACCTGCTTACCCGCAGAAAATGTTCGTCATATTGAAGGCAAGCATTTTGTCCCTGTTATGAAACAGCTAACGGAATGGGGCAACATGACACTTATCGTTCACACCAACGATATCATTATGGAATTCAAGGGCGAGATTCCTGAAGGGGCCGTAGGCC
This sequence comes from SAR324 cluster bacterium, assembly GCA_028282505.1. GTDB lineage: Bacteria > SAR324 > SAR324 > SAR324 > NAC60-12. The sequence continues at coordinate 8,069 of JANQHV010000689.1, forward strand.
GTGGTTTTTACAATCTGGTCGGCGGCGAACATCTTTCCGGCCATCTGCGCCATCAAAACTGCGCCGATATCTTTCTTGTTGAGCGTCAGTTCATGAACCGTGATACTGCAGCGGTGATGTTCATGAATAATGAAGGAGGGTGCATGTTCAAGGTATTCTTGGGACGTGATGCCCAAGGCCAGCTAGACGCCGAACAATTGCCACGTTTTCGGGAGTTGTCTGCGGTAATTGCTGAACTGAGCCAGTCCGGAGAGCAGGATTCATGAGACCCGTACTGATAGTTGGCGCCAGTCGCGGTGTTGGAAGACTGATGTGTCAACGCCTGATCCAGGATAATCGTCGTGTCGTTGCGTTGATTCGCGCTCAACACCCAGTCGAGCAACTGGAGAGACTGGGGATTGAGGTATTGCAAGGGGACGTTATGAACACCACTGATGTGCGTGACGCGCTTGGCGTACTTGGCAGGCAAGGGCAGGTAGTATCTACAGTTTCTGGACGGTTGCCCAATGGTGATTTCACAGACGATATCGGTAATCGCCAGCTAATGGATCAGTGTAAACACTTTGCTATTGACCGCTTCTTACTGGTCACTGCTATTGGCTGTGGAGATATGCTTCCTTACCGGTCGTCTGCTGCGATTGCTGCATTTGGCCCCGTGGTGGAGGCCAAAACCCGTGCAGAGGATTATCTTCGCCTGAGTCAGTTACCGTTTACTATTGTACGCCCAGGCGGACTCAGGGATGATCCGGAATCGGGTCAAGGGTTGCTGTGTAGCGACCCTGAAGTACACGGCTTTATCAACAGAGCAGATCTGGTCCAATTACTGATACAGATACTAGACTCACCTGAAACACTCAATCAAACCTATGCCGCTGTGGATCGTGACCAAATGCGTTGCGTCAACACTATCGAGCCAGTGGTATTATCTGCCAAACCGGCAGATCACAAATTATAGCCAAGACGCACGATCAGACGGTTGTCTTCGATTCCCTGACCTTCCACTATCACCTCTATCTTCCTTTATTTTTCTTGATGTCTTGAATCTCTATAAGATAATGAATAAGGTAAACTCTATTGTCAATTGCCAATCAGAGAGACTTCATTTTCTTATGAGTGATACATCAAACAAACTCCACAACCAACATGACAAGTTATTCAAGACGGTTTTTTCCGATCCAAAAGAAGCAGCCAGTTTTTTTCAAAGCTACCTTCCTGCAAATTTAGTTCAAAGGATTGACTGGGGCTCATTGCAATTAATTGAAAAGGAATACATTGATGAAGAATTCAAGTCCACGGAATCAGACTTGCTGTATCAAGTGAAACTAAAAAATACGGAAAGTGAGGTGTTCCTTTACTTATTATTTGAGCACCAATCTCGCCCAGATAAATGGCTTCGATTTCGTCTTTTGAAATATTGTTGTAGAATCTGGGATGATTCTTTCAAAGCCTATCCCAATCAGCAGCAACTCAAGCCTATTTTGCCCATTGTGTTTTATCAAGGAAAACAAAAATGGGAGTACCCTACCCAGTTTTTAGATTTGATCAATCATGATAATTTGAATACTGATTTTTTACCTCAATTTGCTCATTTTCTGGTCGATCAGTCTGGCTTTGGATTGGACGAATTTCAAGGAGAGACGAAGGCTCAAATTGCGCAACTCTTGCTAAAAACAGCATTTCATGGTCAAATACGAACAGGATTAAAATTGTTTGCTAGGCTGCTGGATCAGGTCGAATCAACTGGAGGTTTTGACTATGTGGAGTTTTTCATTCTATATTTTGTACAATCTCATGATGATTTAACAACAGAAGATATTGTTCAAACAGTTATCCAGGAAACAAAGTCCCAGAAATTAGGAGATAAAGTTATGACATTGGCAGAAAGATTAGAAAAAAAAGGGGAAGAACGAGGATTGGAAAAAGGATTGGAAAAAGGATTGGAAAAAGGAGAATTGATTGGGCAAATTCGGGCATTTCAATTAATGCTGAAACAATCTCAAAATTCAAAAGAGGAATTGATGGGGAAGACCGTGGATGAATTAGAAGCAATGCTTCAGCAACTGACACAATCCTTTTCCACAAGTTAGAAATAAATAATCGTTGATCAAGGAACCAAAGATGGCGCTTGATGCAGAAAATCACGAGCAAAGTGGTGGTAATCCCAGTCGAATTTGACAGCATGCAAGGTCGCACAACCACAGGAGATTTTCGATGGAGCCAAACCTTGTTCCAGACGTGTTTTTGCCGTCCCTGATATGTTTTGATAAAACCCCTCATGCAGGTGTTGGGACGTCGAATTGCCAGAATTGCCAACGTGTCCCAATAAATCGCCAGTACTCACCAGATCACCAGCTTTCACTTCCAGTTTACTTTCCAATGCGCCCAACGGCTGTAGATTCCACCTCCATGATCAATAATGATCTGATTCCCATAGCAATCTGCTCCGTTACACTGGTTGTGTAAATTACCAAGTCCTGTAGCTGTGAACACAATTCGTCCCGCAAAAGGAGCATACACA
>JANQHV010000021.1 GCA_028282505.1 SAR324 cluster bacterium
TTTAAGGCGAATAGCCAGCCTATTTAACGAAAATTTTCTCAAAATAGACGCCAATGAGGCGGTTTTGCAGCAGAATCAGGTTTTTCAAACAGGTTCTTATAATTCTATTGATTACTATGCAATAAATACGTACATATGCCTACAAATCATTTTACCTATTTGTCTCATCCTTTAGCTTCAGACACTCCTGCTTACGGAGGGACATCCAACGCTTTTACAATTCAATCAACAAAATCTCTTAGCAAAGGAGATAGTTGCAATACCAGTGACTGGTCATTTTCCAACCACCTGGGTACACACATTGACGCTCCATTTCATTTTTTCCAACATGGAAAAACCATCACAGACTACCCTGCCAAATTTTGGAATTTCAACAACACCTGCATAATTGATTTGCCACTGGAGGAGGGAAGATGGATTACATGGGAAGACATATCCGATAAAATTGATCTGACCGCTGATTTATTACTCATCAAGACAGGATTTGGTCTTCGACGCCAAGAGCAAATATATTGGGAAAATAACCCAGGGTTAGATGCGGAGCTAGGCCAGCATTTGCGAGAAAAATGTTCGAAACTCAAGGCTGTTGGTTTTGATTTTATCTCCTTATCACGCTGGCAGGACCGAGCAGGAGGACGTGCAGCACACCGAGCTTTTCTTGATCCCAATGGTACAAAAGAACCGATTCTTTTAATTGAAGATATGGATTTACAACCATTGGATAATGATGTAAAACTAGCTTCTGTCTGGATTGTCCCCTTACGGGTCGATGGTTCTGACGGAGCCCCAGTGACAGTGATTGCTCAATTTGAATAATTCATCTTAGCTGAGTTCATCAACCAGTAATCAAACCCTGCAAACAGGGATCTGCACACACTTCTTACCAATTCATAGTGTTTCCTCTGTTTCGGTTTTACGGACAAAAAAGCGTCTCAAACATTCTAAGGAAAACTCACTTTTCACTTCGCAACAGCAAAATAAACAGAATCTTGTTCCAAGAGTTCTACACAATCAGGGCCTACTTCAATAGCAATCGAGCCAGGTACAGAATCAATGCTGATACGAAGTAATTTCCGATTGACTTGATCAATTTGTCCAACCAAGTCGGTTAAAGGACCTTCACAGACACGAACCCAGTCTCCTTCAGCAAATTCTGGAGAGTGGAAGCAGTGCCCGATATGATTTTCCAGTAAACGCACATTTTCAATTTGCTCGTCTGGGACAGGAATGGGGCCTTGGCTATTCTTTAATAACTCTATCACTCCACATGTTTGCAGAATTTCTAAATGAACTTCTGGGTTTAACAGGGTCTGAAGGAAAACATAGCCTTTAAAAATAGGTTTTGTCAGGAGCTTTTTGCGGTCTTTCCGCTGGCTCCACACTTGATAGGTTGGGTTCAGCACCACAAATTGTTTGTTGGTTAATAGCTTTTCTACTTGCTTTTCAAAATTAGACCGAATCCGCAGAACATACCAGCATTCTGTACATCTATAATGCATAACACACCCAAAAATATTGAAACTGTTAAGCAATTTTCCTATTGTTCAATAATTGAACAATAATATATGAAAATCTTATACTTTCAAGTTTTCTTTACCCACGAACCAAGGCTATTTAGAACCTGTTTGGAAAGATCGTTCGTCGCGAAAAATCGATCTCGTTGAGTAGATTTTTGAGAAAATTTAAGGCCAATAGCTGGCCTATTTAACGAAAATTTTCTCAAAACAGAGGTCAATGAAACAGTTTTACAGCAGAATCAGGTTTTTCAAACGGTTTCTTAGCGGGTGTTTATAGACTGAAGAATCAAAAAGTATCAGGAAAGATATCATATTCATCCGGGAGGATTATCCCGCAACCATTGCATGACCATGTGGCCTACAATGAGTTGTAAATCTTCAGAAATTTGCATATCATCAATAGAAAAATGAATGGGCACATCGGCGAGCTTTAGACATTCACCTCCAGAGTAACCAAGAATAGCAAATGTTTTCATCTTCAACATTTTTGCTTGTTGAAGAGCCTTGATGATGTTAGGAGAATTTCCACTTCCTGACAAAGCAATCAACACATCCCCATCCTTTCCCTGCACTGCGAGTTGTTGAGAAAAAATATCATCATAAGAGATATCATTGGCAAGGCATGTTAAAATGGAAGTATTGGCTGGCAAAGCATGCACACGTATTCCAATGCCATCAGATTTGGAAATTCCATAAAGAAAGTCATTGGCTAAATGTATCGCATTACCAGCACTGCCTCCATTTCCACATAAAAAAACACAATTCCCCTTTTGCCAAGCTTGTTTCAATGATTCAGCTAAATCGAGAATTTTCTCCATAGGAGCTTGCTCAAAAACCGATTGAAGGGATTGGAAATAATTCTGGAAGAGATTTGTCATAATATTCCTACATTTTATAAGTCAAAATTTAGTGGAATCAATGGATATTCACCGTCCACGGCTAAATAAAATTACCCTCACTGTTTTTACAATAATAATCAGGTCAAAAATGAGTGACAAACGACGGATATAAAATAAATCATATTCGAGCTTTCGTTTGGAAGTCAGCAAAGAATCAGCATAATGGATATTCATTTGTGCCCATCCGGTAATTCCAGGTTTAATCAGATGTCTCAACTCATAGAAAGGCAATTCCACTTCTATCTTTTGGATTATCTCGCGACGCTCCGGCCGTGGCCCCACAAGTGACATGTTTCCTATCAAAACATTCCACATCTGCGGTAATTCATCCAGATGCGTTTGTCTCATAAAGTGCCCCCATGCTGTAGCACGGTCATCCCCTTCCTGAGCCCATTGCGCCCCACCTTTTTTCTCTGCATCAACAGACATAGATCGGAATTTAAATAAACGAAACTCCTTACTATACAATCCTACCCTCATCTGAGAATATAGTAACGGCCCTGGGTTATAAAACTGATTTATTATCGCAACGACTAACATAGTCGGGCAAAGCAAAATCAATCCTATGAAACCAAAGCAAACATCAAGTAGACGCTTAATATGTAACAAAAATGGTAAATGAGGCAGCCCAAAATTTTTCAAAAACCATTGTTCATTGATATATTCCAAAGGAATGTAACCACCAAAAGACTGGCAAAATTCAGAAAAAGACACAATAGTTAAGCCTTTTAGTTTCATGGACAGAAGTTGTTTACTTAAGCTTTCAGGTAATAATTTTCTGTAGCTAATACAAATCGTATCCACCTGATACTGTTCGATTAATTCTGAGAGTTTATCAACATGGCCCAAATAGTTTGGAATCGTTGATGCCGAAGCTTCAATTGTTACAAACCCCACAAGTTTGAACTCTGAAATATTAGCATAGAATTTTTGTGTCCATTCCAATTCTTTTTCTTCACCAATGACAATTAGATTTCCTTTTTGATAAGAAGATATTCGCGATAAAACAGTGCGAATACAGAATAGGTAAATCGTACTGATTAAAAAAGAGATGGTGATTGCTGCCAAAGAAAAGCTAGTATCAAACGCTCGGAAGATAAAAGGTAAAACGATATGGAATCCTCCAGACGCAATTGTTATCAAAATTAGTATTTTGGCTTTTGAGCGATCTCTTCCCAAATGGTATGTGTCCAAAACATATAAAAAGCCAATTGATGTAATGGATAGTACCAAAAAAATTGACCAAAAGTTTGTTTGCCAACTTCCATGACCTAACCACTTTTGTATCCACCATACAACTACGACAATAAATAAATCAAAACATGCTAATAGATAAGAACGATGTTGAGGATACATTTTTTATCTTTCCACGATAATATTTTCCATGATCAACATGTCCATTTGGGTTCTAAGAAAACAGTCTAATGCTTCTTGTGGAGTATTGACGATTGGTTCATTTTCATTAAAAGAGGTATTTAATAAAATTGGAATTCCTGTTTTCTCTCTGAAAGTTTCGATTAACCGATAATATTTTGGTTCCACTTGACGATCTACGGTTTGTAACCTTCCCGTCCCATCAACATGAGTAACCGCAGGGATCAAAGATTGTTTATCCATTTTGATTTTAAAAACTTTTTCCATAAAAGGCACATCATCCTCTTGCTCAAAATATTCTTTGACATGTTCTTTGAGAATAGAAGGAGCAAAAGGACGAAAAGATTCTCGTTTTTTGATTTTTGAATTAAGCAAACTCTTAGCGTCTTTATGCCTGGGATCGGCCAAAATGGAACGATGCCCCAATGCTCTTGGTCCAAACTCCATTTTTCCCTGAAACCAACCAACGACCCCACCATTGATTAAACAGTCAACCACCTTGCCAAACAAAATATCATCTTCGTATCTTGCATAAGCAATATTTTTTTCATCTAATATCATTGTAATTTGAGCCTCTGTAAACTGGCTTCCCCAGTAAGCATGCATCATAAAAGATTGCTTATGATATTTTAGCATATGGTGATACAAATAAAGAGCAGAACCGATTGCAGTCCCTGCATCATATCCTGCTGGAGGGATATATACAGAAGAAAAACCCGTTTTCTCAACTATTTTTCCATTAGCAACTGAATTTTGTGCAACTCCACCTGCCAGACAAAGGTGTTTCAGGCCTGTTTGTTGGTACAGTTTGTTCAAAATGTGAAAAATCACTTCTTCACACACATACTGTACAGATGCTGCTAAATCCTTATGAAATTGCGTCAACTCCTCATCAGGACGACGTACAGGACCAAATTTTTCTACCAAATAGTTTGTATATTGAGGCTCAATTGTGGGAATACCATTTTCCCAGTTCATACTAATTACTTTATGGAAATGTTTAAAATATTTTCCATTCAACTGAAATAAACCATCGCTTGTCTTCGTGATCAAATCCTGTAGTTGATCTACTAAAGACAGTGTACCATAGGGAGCCAGTCCCATCACTTTATATTCATCTCCATAATTCAAAAAACCCAAATATTGGGTAAAAGCCGTGTAAAATACTCCCAAAGAATGTGGATAAATGACCTTATCCAACACTTCAATTTTGTTTCCAATTCCCACACCAATCATGGTTGAGGTAAAATCTCCAAATCCATCAATCGAGAGAAGAGCTGATTCTTCAAATGGCGACATAAAAAATGCACTTGCCATATGGGCGCGATGATGCTCAACTCTTTGGATTTTTGCTTTAAATTGGGAAGGGGTTACCTGGAATGCTTGAATCAAATTTTCTTTAATTGATATAAGTCTTCTAGAACGTTTAAATCGATCTTTAAGTTCTTCAACACTAATCGATTTTTTCAGAGAATAGAAAATCTTTTTGTGAAAATTAACAGAAGGATCAGAAGAAACAGTCAAATAATCCACTTCCGTAATATCGATATTACATTCTCTTAGGCAAAACTTGATGGATTCAATAGGAAAACCAGCCCAGTGTTTGATCCGAGTAATTCTCTCTTCTTCGATAGCTGCTACTAGCTCATCATTTTTAAAAATACAGGCAGCAGCATCACCATGATATGCGTTTATACCAAGGATATACATTAATTCCCTTGCTCTCTATTTGCATTGATTGTTTGAAAGTGCCCTTTGCAAAAATAGACGATATTTTTGAATATCGCTTTGACTTTGTAAACACTCCTTTCCATATTGCCATGCTCCCTTTGTCCATATTTCATATTCTTGTTGGTTCATATCAACACATAGTTGTAAAATCGAATCAAATTGCATAGCATTTTCCAAAGATATATCCCAACCTGCATTTTTTTGCTGTAATTCACACCATGGCGTTTGATCACTGACCAATACAGGAAGACCATTTATAAAAGATTCTAACAGCACATACCCAAAATTTTCTGAAAAAGTTGGCAAAAATAACAAGTGGTGAGCTTGCATCATTGTAGGCACCTCGGCATAAGATACACTACCTAAATATTGTACCTCAATATTTTTTGGAAGCTGCTGAGATATTTTCTGACAATACTCCCAATAGTTCTGATCATCCACAGGCCCATAAATATTAAATTGTATGCTGCCTCTCACATGTTTCAAGCTTTCTAAAGCACCATGTAAATTCTTAACAGGTGCAATACGAGAAAAAAATAAAAGTTTCAATTTTCCTGATTGTTTCGTGCGTGAAAGATATGATTTTTTGACAACAGTAGGAGGAAGATCAGGAACAATAGCAATTTGTTGAAAAACATTAAAAAATTGTCGGATACTTTTTTCTTCTGCATGACTCGATGCATGCCAAATTAAATCATGGTACAATCCTATTTTCTTGCTTACGAATAGATAGATTCGTTTTTTAAAAGTTTTGGAGCCCATAGACCCCGCTAACAAAACACCACGTGGTGCAAGAATAACCGGCTTGTCCGGACAACTTCCAATACGCTTTAAAAGTAATGGAAAGATAGAAAATATCTTGTCGAAGAGACCATTCAAATAAATGAGATCACAAGGTGTTTTCCACAGCAAATCCTGTATATAACGAAAAGAAGTGTGTTTGGGGGACAAATATAAAACCTCCGCCTTACCGATTATATTCCAGGAATCTATATTTACATTTAAATAAGGATTATTGGAGTTAATATCCCGATCTCGGGTAATTATTTTGAAATTAAAATCGTCTCCTAATCTTTCAACCAAGTTACTAACAGCTCGAATAATACCACCGCCTTCATATCCTGGCAGATAATATTCAGCCATAATTAAAATGGTTGGTTTATCTAAATTCATGAAGAACCATATCGTTTAATCCAAGACCACCAACGCAAAGCCTGTGAATCTTTGAGTAACAAAAGCAATACAAAATACAAAAACGAGGCTCCTCCGATTACAGCAAACAATACACCCCAATTTTTCAATAAAAATAGACCTTTTTCCCAATTTCCCAATTTGGAAACTTGCCAGGCAAATCCTCCAATCAGACATGAGGCAAGGATATACTTCCAAAGATTGGACCAAGCCAACCAGTGCAATGTCAGTTCTTGACGACGGGATAAAAATAACATGAGTAATAAAAATTGAAACCAAGTGCCTACCGACAAACCCAGTGCCAGTCCCACAACTGCAAGAGATAAGCTCCACCACCATCCCAGTGCTCCTGTCACCACCAAACTCAATGCAGAAACCAAAACGGGCGTTTTTGTATCTTGGAAAGCATAAAACACAGACACCAATAAACGAATAGAAGCAATAGCAGGAATCCCCAAAGCAAATGCCTGCAAAGTAGGAATGGTTTGCCGGACATCCCAAACGGTATATTCCCCATGTAGATACATCATGGTAATAATCGGTTCAGCAGCAAAAATCAGGCCAGCAGTCGATGGTAAAACAATAAACATGGTTGCAGCAAAAGTGAAACATAACGTGTTCATCGTTTCTTCCCAATCTTGCTTAACAGCATGCTGACTCAAATCAGGAAAACTGGCCGTTGTAAATGCAAAGGCAAACAGTCCAACCACTAATTCTGTCAAACGACTCGCATTGTAATAGTAGGTGACTTGCCCTGATGGCAGAAAGCTGGCAATATTACGTAAAATAATAATGTTAATTTGATACACGGCAACCCCAAACAAAGAAGGACCCAATAAGTGTAGTAGCCGATTGATATCAGGATCTTTCCAGGGCCATTTTGGTAAAACAGACTGAGGCAAACGGTGTAAGCCAGGAATTTGCAGCATGATTTGTAAAACCCCACCAATGAGCACTCCCCATCCTATTCCCACAATTGGCTGTTCTAAAAATGGAGAGAGCAAAAATGCCGCACCAATTATACTGATATTGAGTAAAATAGGGGCAGCAGCAGGAAGAGCAAATCGCTTTTCAGCATTCAAAACACCCATTGCCCACGCCACTATTGACACAAAAATCAAGTAGGGAAACATCAAACGAGTTAAGTCAACGGTCAGGTTAAATTTATCCGGATCATTACTAAAACCTGCTGCTACCAGATAAACCATCTGGGGGGTAAAAATCATCCCAAGAGCTGTTAGAAAAATCGTCACCCATATCACAAGTCCCAACGTTTTGGAGGCAAACTGCTTGGCATACTCACGACCTCTATTTTCACGTAGCTCTGTATAAAGAGGGATGAAAGCAAGAGTCATGGAACCTTCCGCAGTTAAGCGTCGAAATATATTTGGAATGGTGAAAGCCTGGATAAAGGCATCTGTCAACATGCCAGCACCAAAAATATGAGCAATTACCAAATCACGCCCGGCTCCCAAGATCCGAGAAATCATCGTAAAAAACGTAATAACTCCGGCTCTTCGATAAATCTGTCGTTTTTCCAAAGCAGGGCTTTTCGCTGATTTATTTTCTTCAAAATTATCTTTCAGACTTTGATTTTCCAAGAAATTAGGAACTCCAGCTTGAGGGTTGTTTCAAGTTAAGGTAGGTCGTAGGGTTTGCTCTTTGACAAGAAAAGCTAATTACAGTGAAATGTTAATTCAAGGAATTCAGAATGAATCAATCGTATCAGGGTTATTTTCGTAGTCCAACAGTACATCAAGATCAAGTAGTTTTTATTTGTGAAGACGACCTTTGGCATATTTCCATCAATGCTGGAACCGTCAAGCACCTGACCAATTCACAAGGAGTGATCTCTACTCCCTCATTTTCACCCGATGGTCAATGGTTGGCTTGTTGTGGGAACGAAGAAGGCAATGATGACGTCTACCTTCTGCCTTCTAAAGGAGGGCCTCTACAACGACTAACCTATATCAATGCGTCAATGAAAGTAGTTGGCTGGTCTCCCAATGGCAATCATGTCATCTTTTGGAGTAACCATCAATCCACCCATCATAATGCCGATTCTTGGCTGTATACAGTGCCAATAGCGGGAGGACCGATTCAAAAATTACCTTATGGCCCTGCACACTATATTGATTATGATCCTACCCAAAAAGGAATCTTACTTGGGAGAAATGCAGCACAGAATTTTCGCTGGAAACGATACCGTGGGGGGATGATTGGAGAAATATGGATCAAACTACCAAACAAAAGGCAATTTACCCGTATACTTCAGGATTTACCGGGAAATCCTGTATGCCCCTTCTGGATCAATGAACGCATTTATTTTGTATCTGATCATGAGGGTATAGGCAATCTTTATTCTTCCCAGACCAATGGAAAAGAAATTAGACAAGAAACATTTCAAAATGAATACTATGTTCGCTCTCCTTCCACAGATGGTCAGACAATTGTTTATCATGCAGGAGGAAAGCTATTTAAACTTGATCTGAGTTCAAATCAAGAAAAACAAATTGAAGTAGACTGGAACGGTTCCCGTACACAAACACAGCGTAAATTTTTTTATGGAGATGAATATCTGGAACATGCAACTATTCATCCTGGTGGTCATATGGTCGCATTAACAACACGTGGCACCATGTTTTCCATGCCTCTTTGGGAACAGGCAGTCGTCCAGCATGGCAGAGGCAGTGGTACCCGCTCCCGTTTAACGCAATGGCTGCCCGATGGAAGATTAGCAGCCATTTATGATCAAGACAAAGAAGCAGAAAAATTAGGTATTTTTCCCGCTCACCCGCAATTGGAACCAGAACTACTATTCGATTTGCCTTCAGGACGAGTCCAGCATATGCTCAGCGCTCCTCACAAAAACCTCCTTGCCTTCACAACCAGTCGAATGGAGCTTTATTTGCTGGATATTGACACACAGCAAACCATCAATTTAGATACCTCTTCGATACGAGAAATTCGTGATATCACCTTCTCTCCTGATGGCAACTGGTTGGCATACAGTAAGCATTTAGCCCTGGAACTCACCGCAATTTTTCTAGCCAATTTGAACACCCAAGAAATCCATCAAATCACACAACCCATACGTTATGATTTTGCTCCTGCATTTGATCCAGACGGCCAATATTTATATTTTCTTTCTTGCAGGACCTATAATCCAATTCCTGACACCGTACAGAGTGCCGTCACTTTCTCTCGATCGATCAAACCCTATTTAATCACACTACGAAAAGATAGCCCCAATCCATTTTTGCTCAAACCACACGCCCCTGGAAAACATAAAGAGGAAGAGGAAAAAATAGAGGATGATAAAAAAGACAGTAAAGAAAAAAAGCATCCTCAAAAAATGACGATTGACTTACCGGATATCCAGCAACGGATTCTGGAATTCCCTGTTCCAGAAGGTTTATACAAACAAATCAAAGGACTCTTCCACAAAGTCCTATTCACAGAATACCCTCTTACAGGAGTTTTAGAAGAACAATACGACAATATAGAGGATAAAGAAACAGGGATTCTCTGGTGCTATGATTTTGAAAAGCAAGAAATAGAAGAACAGGCCAGAGAAGTGTTCTGGATTGAAACCACTCCTGCTCCTCATACTCTCCTGTATTTTTCAAAAGGACAAATACGTGTTGTAGAAGCTGGAATTCCTGTTCCGGAAGAACGAGACGTGGGTGATGACATGAATCGTAAAACAGGTTGGTTGGATTTGAGTCGTGTTCGAATTTCAGTGAATTATGCTGCAGAATGGAAACAAATGTTTAGAGAAGCCTGGCGTTTACAAAAAGAATTTTTTTGGAGAAAAGATTTATCCGGGGTGGATTGGGAGAAAATGTATAAAAGGTATGCACCCCTGGTCCAACACATTGGTTCTCGTTCCGAATTATCTGATTTAATTTGGGAAATGCAAGGAGAGTTGGGAACTTCACACGCATACGAATATGGAGGTGATTACCACCAATCCCTTCCATATTGGGTAGGGCGTCTGGGAGCTGATTTAAAATATGACAACCGGCGGAAACACTATATCTTCCATCGTATCTATCAAGGAGATGTGTGGAAAAAAAACGAGCATTCTCCACTCTGTGAACCTGGTGTTCAAATTCAAGAAGGTGACAGCCTCCTTGCCATAGGAGGTGTACCTGTTGATAGAGACACTCCCCCTGATCAATTATTGGCACATCAAGCAGAACAAGAAGTTCTAATTTCTGTTAAAAGGTCCAAAAAAAATGCGAAGGTCCAGCATATTGTTGTCAAAACATTATCCAATGATCAAAGAACGCGCTACCGAGAATGGGTTAACCAGAATAGTCGTATTGTGAGTAAAATGACAGATAACCAAGTAGGTTATCTGCATATCCCGGATATGCAGGCAAGAGGAATTGCAGAATTTCATCGTGGTTTTTTATCTCAGACCAACAAACAGGGGCTGATTATTGATGTGAGATTTAATGCAGGGGGAATGGTCTCTCCTCTCATCCTGGAAAAATTAGCCCATCGTCATCTGGGGTATGATGTACCACGACGAGGAGCCCCCACCAGCTATCCCTACCATACTCTGTATGGTCACTTGATTGTGCTGGCTAACGAATTTACAGGCTCAGACGGAGATATGTTCTGTCACAGCTTCAAAGCTTTGAAATTAGGAAAAATCATCGGAAAGCGTACTTGGGGAGGTGTCATTGGTATCGATTCACGATATCATCTTGTTGACGACACAACCACCACCCAGCCCCAGTATTCTGCCTGGTTTCATGATGCTGGCTGGTCGTTGGAAAATCATGGGGTCGATCCTGATATTGAAGTTGAATTTCCACCTCAGGCTTATGCCAAATACCAAGACCCCCAACTGGAACAAGGTATCCAGGAAATGCTAATCTTACTGGAAAAGGAGCCCCTGCCCGCATCAAATATAGAATTTTAGCCAAAACTAAGTACAGCGATTCATATAACGTTTAGAACCTGTTTGAAAAACCTGATTCTGCTGCAAAACCGCCTCATTGGCGTCTATTTTGAGAAAATTTTCCTTAAATAGGCTGGCTATTCGCCTTAAATTTTCTCAAAAATCCACTCAATGAGATCGATTTTTCGCAACGAACCATCTTTTCCAAACAGGTTCTTAGCTCAATCCAAAACGCTGATCTACTAATGGTCATTGGTTCCTCCGTATTTAAAAAGGACAAAAAGTGTGGAGGAATTGCTGCCTTGGCTTTATTTAAAAGGAATCTCGGCAGGAGATTTTTCTGAACCCCTCCAAGCTTTGCTGGGAGAAAACGCACCCGGTTTGTCTTCAGCCACTATCAACCGTCTGAAGGAAAAATGGCAGGATGAATACAAGAGATAGAGAAAACGAGATTTGTGAAAATCCCACTATGTCTATTGGTGGGTCGATGGGATTTATTGTAATGTTCGTATGGATGAGGAAAAACAATGTTTGTTAGTGATCATGGGAACCACCAAAGATGGTAGAATCTGTTGGAAAAAAATGCCGGGCTCCAATGCGCTCCTATTCTATTGTTAGCTTTTAATGAATCTCAGAACTGAAGTATAGCTAAAATGTCTTGGTACTCAAAATTATCTACTTTCATTTTTATTGTCTCTGCAAGCTGAGCATCTTGCTCCTGAATTTGATTAATAAGCAAGTTAATTTGCTTCACATCTACTCTGTTTATCGCCTGCTTCATATTTTCTTTCCATTCTTTAGGAAGGTCTCTTACCACCTCCGCTATTAAAGGTACCGATTGTGTTGATTGCTCTTCCAATCCAAAAGATTTCGGTTTTTCTGTAATAGTCTCAATTGCTAAAAATTGGCTCATGATCAAAAACAGGTTTGTAAAGGAAACAGGTTTGGGCAAGGAACCATCAAATCCGTATTTCTTGTGAAGTTCTTCCTCATTTTCTGTAATAGAGCTGCTTAAAGCGATTATGGGAATGTGCTTTGTGTTATTATTGGATTTCAATAGTCGAGTGACTTCATAGCCATTAACTATAGGCATTTTTAAATCCATCAAAATTAAATCAGGTAGGTGTTCTTCAGCAAATAATAACGCATCCTGTCCATTTGCAGCCACCATTGCATTAATCTCCGTGTCCTTAAATACTTCCGCCAATAGTTCTCGATTCGATTCTACGTCATCCGCAATCAAAATAGTGGCTGGTTTAAAGAACTCCTTTTTAACCAATGGGTTTTTTTCTGCGACATCAGCTTCTTCCAGTGGAGCAATTGCTACCTGATTGAGTGCAATTTTAAATACAGAGCCTTTCCCTACTTCACTTGTTACGCTAAGGACTCCGTCCATTTGTTCAATCAGTCGCTTGCTGATGGTCAACCCTAATCCACTTCCTCCGTATTTGTTGAAATCCTGTCCTGCCTGTTGATAAAATGATTCAAAAATTTTTTTCTGCTCCTTTTCAGGAATTCCAATTCCAGTATCTTTGATAACAATGATTAAATCGACCACACTTTCTTCCTTCTGTTTTTGTTTAATGGTGACCTTAATATGCCCCTCCTCTGTAAATTTGACAGCATTTCCTATCAAATTTAACAAAACTTGCCGTATTCGAACCGGGTCCAGCATTAACGCAGGAAAAAGATTCTCATCGATTTCTTGGATAAATTTCAGATGTTTTTGGGATAGTTTTAAAGAAAAAATATTGGATGCATCTTCAACTAGATTGTGCAAATGAGTCGGTTGCCTCTGAATATGTATTTTACCTGATTCTATTTTGGAAAGATCCAAAATGTCATTCATTAGGGTTAATAAGCTTTTTCCACCTGTTTGGATGGAATGAAGATACCTTTTTTGCTGGCTATCAGTGACCAGAGTATCTAATAACTGCGCAAAACCTAAAACGGCATTCATTGGAGCACGAAGTTCATGGCTCATGTTAGCAATAAACTCGCTCTTTGCATGATTAGCGATTTCTGCTTTTTCCTTGGCAAGTTTTAATTCTTCAGTCCGCTCTTTTACTTTGATTTCTAAATTTTGATTAACTCTGTCTAACTCACTACGTGACTTAACTAATTTTTGAACCATGTTATTAAAAGAGCTTTCAAGAAGAGTTAATTCATTTTCTCTCCTATCAAGACCAATATTAACCTTTTTAGATCTGTCAACCTTTTCAAGGTCAAGGGTTTGACTTTCATGAGTGAGTTTTCTCAATGGAAGGGTGATTAATCGGTGACTTATCAATAGGACAATGACCCAAAGTAGGAAAGTTTTTAAGACAGCATTGACTACAATAGAAATATAGCTATATTTGACTCGATCAAAAATTAGTTTTCGAGTCGAATAAATTATGGCAAACCCCAATGACCTTTGACCAACTTCCTCTGCAGTATAGATGATCTCAAATTTATGCTGGATATCTCCCTTTTCACCTAATTGGACCTTTATACGTTTTCCCTCAATTTGGACACCGGTCGCAATATTAAAATATATAATACCTCGTGCGATTCTTTGCGTTTGCTCTTCCGATAATTCCCATAAAGCAAGTGCAATCCCGCTCTCAAAACTGTTTTGCAAAGATATTAAATCGTTCTTTATTTCGTCCTCAGCATTTGTCCATTCAATATACATCTGTGTAATTGTAGTGATCATCGTAACAAAAATGTAAACTGAAAACACAGCTACTAGAAGTTGAAATCCAAGAGTTCTTCTAACATTCATTGTAATTTAGCATACTGATGAACTATTTGTTCTAATGATTTCTTATCTTTTAAACGAATATAAGCTTGGTATAGTTTAAGTATTGTTTCTGCGGAAACAGACTTACGGCTAATTCCCCAATAAACCCAGTCATGATTAATGGTAAATGGATGTACGATTAACTGAGGAAATTTCTTTAAATGTATTGCCACTTCATATTTATCAGCAATAAAACCACCCATTCTTCCCAAAGCAAGTCGCTCATAATTTGTGATATCACCTCCAGAAAATTGACTAAATTTCTTTTTAAACTCTGGATCCGTTTTGAGTTTATTATCAAACACTTTTCCAAGGTAAGCACCACGCTCAAATGAAAATTTTACAGGAATTTTCTTAAAGTCTTCCAATGAATTGATTTGGTAATTTGATTTTTTTTGAACAATGAGTATCATTTTCTCTTCATCCATCGGACCAATATAGTAAGCAAATTTTTCTCTGTCTTTATTGAAGGAAAAATTCATCATCATATCGATATGTCCATCTTCGAGGTCTGCTAAAGCTCTTTTCCAAGGCATAGGGTGAAACGTATATTGACAGCCTGCTTCTTCCAATAATGCCTTTGTGAGATCAATAGTCAGTCCACTCCAAGAACCATCATCATGAATTATATACTTTAAGCTATTTTCACCGACTGAAACTTTTGCTGTTCTTACTTTTATTTTACATATTGCATAGGCACTATGAAAAACAAAGCATGTCAACAAGAACATGAGAAGTTGCTTCATAAGATTCTCCTTTTCAATTTCTTTTTTGTTTTAATCTATTTTGTTAAAGCTCTTTCTACATAACTTTATTCAGTCTAATAAAGCTACTCACTGACAAGTTTTTTGACCTTAAATATCAGTATGTTGAAAAATTGCAAAAATCTACTCATTGAGCAAGATTTGGTTCACTTGTTAGTCTCATTTAACATTGAGATGCTTGCCTCATAGAAGTGCTAACGTTTTGCTCAGTAGCCACTGCCTCTGAAATAAATATGAGGAAAAGTAAGCCTAGTTTTCAACGACAAATTTAGTGTCGAAGTGTGGAATAACGGTCAACTGCACTGACCGGACACAATTGACAAGTTTTCTATACCTATGTCTCTATCCTTTAAGAATCATCCATATTATTCTAGAAAACGAAAACACTCAATTGATGAGTGTTTAGAGTAGTCAAATTGATCATTATTTGACAAGGACAATTTTCTTTGGAGGAATGATGGAACAATCAACAAGAGGTGAAAGGTTACGGAAAGATACTTTGGAAAGTATCTATCAAAGAGATCGAGTTGATCGGATGAGCAGACCTTACGAACTGATCGCTCAGGCAACTCGGATTACCATCGGATCAAATCGACCAGGAAGAAAAAATAAAAGCTATTACTTCAAATTCAAGGGGTGATTGCCGAATATGAAAGAGAGCAGATTATGGAGCATTCCAGACATGGAAAACTTTTTAAGACCAAAGCAGGATGTGCGAGCGTCTTAACCAGTGCTCCATATGGCTAACACTACACTTTCCGGTCGTTTATTTGACTTGGAAAACTTTGAACAACTTTTAATTTATTTTGAAACTCAAATCGGCGGTGTACCGAATAAGCTCAAGCATCTTGTTCTGCTCTTGTTAATACTGATTCGATAAAAGCACTGCAAATTCCTTCGTTTTCCTTAATATTTGCATAAATTTTTCGATCACTTCTCGACCTCGATTCGATCTCTTTTTTGATCGCTTCATACTGGATTCGTGATTCTCCATGGTGATTCAAAAAGTCCCGAAAAACTATGTGACGACGTAGTTCACGGCTATTTGTGGGACAGACATACAAGTGATGATCCATCCACGAGCAACCACTACTCCAATAAGGTACTTTTTCATCTGTTCTTTTGAATGCCTCTCTTTGAGGAATACCTTGGTCTCCGTTGTGCTGATACCCTAAAGATTCAAGTCTTTGATTGACTTCCGAAAATGTGGAATAATTCTCAATCACGAGATCAATATCGAGAATAGGTTTTGCTCGGATTCCTTCAATCGCTGTACTCCCGACGTGCTCGACAGATAATAAAAGCTCTCCAAGTACATCTTTGTACACATGTTCGAGCTTCCGAAAAGCCATTTTCCATTCAGAATTGTGTGGAACTAGAATCATTGTGTTACAGAATGTCTTGCCGTGCATCGTTTTCTAGCTCTTTTTTTATTGTTTTTTTATCCCATTTATAATCTTTATACATAAAACGTCATGTGCGACTTTTTTTGTCATTCCGGTGGTTCGACATGTCGGCTTGCCTGGAACACCAGCCCGGCCGAAATCTAGGAGCTTACACACGTTTTCTAGATCCGATGGCGGCCCCACCGTCTCAAGTCCGGTGACATACTTTGTTATAATAATATCAATCACTTACAAGGAAAAGTTGCACACAGCGTTACATAAACCAGGTAAAAGCGATAGTACATAAAATGAATAAACTCCCATATACTAGTTCCCCATCAATTATTGTAAGCACAGTTACCCAAGCCAACCCTATACAAATTCATTATGCTTCTCAAAAAACTGAAACGTGCCATCGAAAATAATCGTTGCCGTTTCTCTTTTTTCCTCGGATCATCCAGATTTAGCTTCTGTGGCAATAAAGAATCTTTGGAAATTACTGAGCTAACTTATTATTCATTTCCGTATCTTGCTAAAAAAAGTTGAATAAACTCTGCCTTTAATTTTTGGCCTTCTTTTTTTCCAACAGGCCCTCTTATAATTGGAGGCCAAAAGAAAGTTCCGGCAAATAAAGACCAAAAAGATTCAGCTGCTAGCTCTGGGTCCTTAACATTCAAACGACCATCATGAGTTGCTTTTTTTAGCCATTTCACTAGCCCATCTTCTTGAGAATCGGAAAAAGAAACAGCTCTCTCGGCCATTTGCGGATGAGTAATGAAAGCACTTAGAGTAACGCGCATCAATCCTAGTTGTTTCGGGTCTTCGGTTAATTTCATTTTCGAATCTGCAAAATCACCCAACTGGTCTTCGATAGATTTTTTCGGATCATATTCAATATTTTTGCTTTCGAAGGCACCTCTAAGAAATCGATTAAATGCCTCTTCAATTAATGATTCTTTATTGGAAAAGTGATTGTACACCGTTCGCTTTGACGAATTCGCCCTTTCTGCAATCAAATCCATGCTTGTTTTTTCAAAGCCAAAATCAATAAATGCATCTATAGCTGCATTTAATATGGACTCTCGCTTAGCACTGGTGTCCCTTTTTTTTCTAATCATTTTAGTGTTTTGTTGTTAAATTGCACTAACCAGTGTAATTTTACTTGATATCCTTTGGTTATTAAATTACACTAGCTAGTATAATTTAAACTATACCTTAGCTCAAGGATTTTATTTGGAGGTTAATATGGACAAAGACAAAAAAGTGGCAATTGTAACTGGAGCCAATGGCGGTGTTGGTCTTGAAGTGACCAAAGGCCTATTAAAAAATGGCTTTCACGTTGTGATGGCTTGTCGGAATTTAGAAAAAGCGAACAATGCTAAAGAACAAATCCTTACCGATCTTTCTTCATCTAAACTTGAAGTTATACCAATTGATTTGTCAGACTTTGAATCAATAAAAACGTTTGCTCAGGAATTTAAATCAAAGTTTCAGCGCTTAGATATGTTGGTCAATAATGCTGGAGTACTATTTAACAAACCAATAAAAAATAGAGCCAATATTGAAATGCAGTTTGCCACTAATCATCTTGGGCACTTTTTACTTACCTCATTATTGATTGAACTAATGCCGGATTTAAAAAGCTCTCGTGTGGTGTCGTTAAGTAGTTTAGCTCACAAGAAATCTGAAATATTTTTTGATGATATAAACTGTGATTCACAAACCAAATGGGATGCTCCCTATGCCCAATCGAAACTGGCATGCCTAATCTTCGCTGACGAGTTACAGAGAAAACTTACGTTAGCAGGGAAAAAAATTATTTCGGTTTCTGCACACCCTGGCGGCACCGATTCTGGGTTGTTTGAGCACATGCCGCCAATTTTCATGAGTATTCTCAGATACACTTTCGTCCCTATTTTTCTCCATTCAACCAAGAATGCCGCAAAGCCTGTTCTAAAGGCCGCCTTAGATAGCAACGTAAAGGGAGGGGAATACTTTGGGCCAACAGGTCTTTTTGAGATGAAGGGACCCCCAGGAATCGCCAAAAGAACAAAATATTCTCAAAGGGAAGATGTAGCCGCTCGTTTATGGAATATATCCGAAGAATTAATTGGATCAACTTTCAAGGTAGGATCGTTATGATAGGGAAAATATTGTATAGGGCTCTTCTTTACAGGATGCGAGGTGATCATTCCATATCAATCTGGATAATTTTCACTCTTCTACAAGACTAGGAAGTGTTGAAAATAAAATCAATAGAGAGAAAATTAAGTGTAAATACATAAAGTATTGAACCTATGAAATGGAGTCATAACGGCTAGATCAGCTGGTTCCCACCAAACTCCTGATTGAAATAATGGACTTTTGATTAAGTAAAGCCTTTGAGTCGAAGCGCCTGTGGTGGGAATCTGCTGAATCGACTTGTTCTGTAAAATCTAGTATTTTTCTTTTAGGAGGTTTTGTGCATATGGTTGTATAATCATGATTCCAAATGGAAATATGAGTAACAAAATAAAAAATCGTAATATTGATTTGAAACGGTTGATTTCTTCACTCTCAAGCAAAGCTAGAATTCGTGCAGCAAAATAAGTAGCATAAAACCATAAGATATTTATTAACATTCCCAAGCCTAATATGCCCCTATCTTGAAGCATTCCATCGGTTGCCAAAAAAAAATATGAAAGCCCATAATTAGATCCAATGAAAATTATCATAGTAGCATGTAGTGGTAACGTACTTCCCTCCATTTTTTGAGATATTTGAGCGTATAAATTGATTCCGAGGCTATAAATCCACAAAAAGTATATAATAATGAAGAAGGGAAAAACTACGATTTTCAAAACAATGGATTCAGCAAACGAAATAACAATAAAGTTTAAGATCAATAATCCGAATATCAATGCAATAATTTGCCATGCTTTAGCTAAAAGTAAGAATTTTAAGCTCATTTACAATCTTTACGTGAGGCATAGTTTTATTACAGAACGCCGAAATCAACAGTCATCATATGACTGTTGATTAAAAAACAAAATTTTAATGTTTGCTACAAAACTGAGTATCAAAACAATGTATGGGGATTCGTATACATTGGCTTGTACTGTTTTTCTGAAGTAGGAGGTTCGCTATTGCAATTCTTCAGACAATTCAAGTTTCAATATTACTGGTGGCATTCCAAAGTAATGAATTCGGACTTTCATCCCCTCATGAACAGGTCCTCCATTTAAGCTTGTCTGGTGAAAACGGTACATAGTTTCACTATCAGAATATTCAAATTTTATATCCTCAACATAGAAACTTTCAGTTCCAATTTTGCCGCTAGGATTCTGTTCCAACTGATAATTTGACACTTTTCCAGTTACGATTTTTACCTTCCCTGTTTTTATAGCATCTTTCACCTTATACATATCATACAAAGAGATTCCTATCCCAAAGACTAAAAAAAAGCCAAAGAAAGCAATGGCTAGTTTGAGGGTATCTTGAAGTGAAGGTGAAAATATTTGTTGAGTAATACTTTTTTGGTAGGAAGGTGGAGAAATAGGCTGTTGTTTTTTTCTTTTCACAATATTGTATGCAACGATTGAAACGACCAATAATATGATGCGTATATTAAATTGAGACCAAGAAAAATCGAGGTTTTCAACATCAAAAAATGTTTTATATTCCATGTTTGGTAATGGTTTAACTTCGAAACAGAACGTATGCATCAGGAGCCTTGACCTATGATGAGTTTGAAAAAGGCCTTGTCGTAAATTTATTGAGAATCTTGAAAAAAGGCGCTGTGGTCAAAGTCTATTGAATGCTATTGTTGTGCAATTTGTATTGCTATTCATTATTGTGATACCCTTCAATTATTTGAACAGTATCTTCTGGACAGAAATCCTGTAAAGAAAAAATCTCATAAGAAGTGCTTTTCGGGACAAAACAAATCAAATAACTATCAAGAGTTATCATCTCAAACTCTACTTCTTTTCTTGCAGGATCAGTCAGGCAATTTGCCCTAAGTACTTGATCATGTCTTGATTTAGAGAGAAGAACACGTTTTAATTCTAATGAGCTCAATTCGGCTGAAAGATACTCGTAATCTTCACTGTCCTCAAATTCTTTGAACCTAAAGTTTAAATTTATCGGTTGTTCCAACTTATTTTCAAAGAAAACGATATCAAAAAAATGACCTTCACAAGTTGGATCACATCCCAACATTAATAAAATCATCGATGAATGTAAGAGAGTTATTAGAGATCTACCCATCTGTCTTAAAATCGAATGTTAAAAAAACTTTCCTATGTTGATTAGATCCACTGTGTTAAGAGTTTTGGCTTTTCTCCATTGCTTGTCTACCTTTCTTCGATGGTTATTGATATCCGGTATGGATTTAACTTTGAAATCCGAGTTTTCTGTTACTAAGAAAGCCGGTTGAAATGAAAATTCAATATAAACTCCATTCAACCATTTCCATGTAGCTCTATTTATGATTGCTTGCCAGCCAATTTCTACTAACAGGAAAACTCCCGTATGGTTAGCTGAGTAAGAAATATTACTACTTCCTCCATCAGAATAAAAATTAACAAGAAATGGGTCTGTTTTATAGGATAAGTTACTAGTAGCAATTCCACTTCCTCCACCAATGAAAAAACCATATTTCGGTATATAGCGTAGGTGAAAAGATCCCATTCTGGTAGAAGTCTTGACAGATGTTTTACCGAACTTATCCGGAATTGCTTTTACATCTGAACCTCTTTCACTATATTGTACATGAAACTGATATTTATTTAGGAAGTTATAATCATATTTTAATTTTATACCCCCTGTTCCGAAAAAAGTTGGAAGCACAAAATCCAATCCCAGACCTACACCATGCTTCCTTTCATTTCGAATTTTTTCAATGCTATCAACCGCAGCAGAACAATTTAACGCTGAAAAAAATTTGAATAACATTATTATCACAAGAATTTTAATATAGTTTTTCACTTTCAAATTTTACTGAGATTTAACGGCTGCATCAGCGACCACTTACCCTTGCGAGAATTTGTGCAAAAGATGTGAGCGTTCAAGTTACGACAAAACTTTGGCTAAAAAGCGCAGGGTAAGTGGTCTGTCTGTATGCTTTTGTTCTGCTGGCTATAATATCAGCCACCATCATGATAATAGAGATGTTTAGCATCCGAGTTATCTGCGATATAGACTATGAAATCGTTGAATTTCTTAGCTTCATCCCATTTTTGCACATCAGGGTCGTCATATGAGTAAATTCTATAAATATCTTTTGTCGCAATTTCAATGACATATCTAATACCATCAAATACATCGACTCTATCATCTCCTGCCAATTCTTCAAAATCAGGTAATCCATAAGATGTTATTTTTGTCAAATTCATCCCAAAGTGATTTCCACTCAGATTGAGGAAAGAGCTCGATTTTCCCACGGGGGCCATACCAACAAGCACTGTTCTGTTCTCCAAATTGTCTAATAATCGTTACAATTGGATTACCCAAAGAAACATTCCAAATTCTCAATATGATTTCCCCATCTAACGAATGATGCTCTTTAAGGTTTGGAATATCATATTGCTTCAACATGCGTTGCATCTCACGTAATGCACCTTCACCAATAGATGCGGGATATCCATCAACAGGTTCGTAATAATCGTCTGGAGCAATCACATGAATGGATTTTCCGTTATCAACATATATAAACTCTCCTACCATCCATTTTTTTGTTGATTTTGATTTAGACAGGATACGTTTAATCCAGTGG
Organism: SAR324 cluster bacterium; assembly: GCA_028282505.1. Taxonomy (GTDB): domain Bacteria; phylum SAR324; class SAR324; order SAR324; family NAC60-12. The sequence continues at coordinate 22,317 of JANQHV010000021.1, forward strand.
ATCATAGGTACTTCGTCGATAAAAAGATCATGAAGCAGAACGTTGAAATGACCTGGTGCAATAAACCTGCAACACATCTTAACGAAAAGTAATTATTTTCGCATGATGATGCTGGTCAAAAAAAGCGCAAATCTAGCACTCAGGTCAATTGTCTTGTTCTGTTTTTTCTACTTCTGGATTAAATATCTCAAAATCCTCTTTTGCAATTTTGAGAAGTTTTTGATCTGAACTGATGAAGTAATTGATAGGTAACCAATGATTAGAAACAATTGCAGAGGCTAATTGAATTGCATCCAATGTCTTTAAGCCTTTTTCCCAGGCCAATTCATCCAATAGGTTTACAGCAGATTGTTTAACGATATCGTTGACTTCAACAATGTGATAGAAATTTAAATCTTGTTCAAAGTATTCGAATACGTGTTCAATAATAGTCCGATCAATTTCGTTGGTTCTAACACGCCTCAAAAAAGCAGAATGAAACTCAATTTTACAAATATCAGAAATAGTGAGAACCAAATCTTCTTCATATTGGAGGAGAAGATCAGTTAATGATTCTGAGCCACTTTCTTTATGATAAAGTTTAATGACTGCACTGGTATCCAAAAATAAATTCATTTCTCTGCTCTTTCAGAAACAATATCATCTGAAAGATTTCCCTTAATACTTTTTGTGAGCTTCTGAGCCTTATTGAATGACATTTTCGCTAAAGAAGCCTTGGGAATTAAAACGACTTTTACATCTGAGCCATTTTCAAAGGGAAGATTATTCAACTCCAAATGCCCTTCATTAATTTGGGTATCCACAGTATATTGCATTGTGATCCTTTCTGATCATGAGTGATAGTACCTTCACTAGTTTTATAAGTACTATAGAGTACACCATAGAATAGCATAGAGCCTTAATTATCTGCAATAACGAGGATCTTTGCAATTGTTACTTTCACTGAATTCTGCCTTTGTAATTTCCTTTCCCCATATTTTATTGCCTGCTCTCTTTGGATTTTCTTTAAAATGTTGGTTTCTCTCAGTAAAATATCGATCAACCGCTCTTTTACAGTCTTCAACTGACGGATAATTACTATTGTGAATAATTGCTCTAGCCATACCACTAAATACTGATTCGATTACGTTTAGGAACTGAGCACAAGAAGGTAATGGAGCAAGTTCTACAATTGGTGTCTTATGATTTTCTTTGTATTCAGAGCTGTTGACTTTCTCAACTTTTTCGTAAAGTTTTTGTGATGCGTGCCATGAAGCTGCATCCCATGAAAGATAAATTCGTTCATCTTCTTTGTATTCTTCTAACAAGATATCAAGCAACTTGATCATTTCCTCTGTATCCTTTTTCTCAGAGTAGAAATATGTCATTTGATTTGTGGATAACTCTAATGCTCCAGTAATTATTAAACTTCCCTTACTCTTTTGCCATTGGGGAATCGTTTTTTCTTCTCCTGGAGCCACCAATGATTTTCCTCCCTGAATCTTTATTGCAAATGGGCCATACTCATCAATAGAGAAAAACTTTTCGTTTGGCTTCAAGTTAGAAAGAATTCTCGTGATTTCTTGAAGTTTTTCTTGATATTCTGGATCAGTGCTCGTCAAAACTTTCTTGGCTTTCAAATACCGATACCCTGCGTCTTTTGTTATTTTTCGAATGTAAGGTTTGCAAATTGGGAATCCCTCTTGCCTTAGAGTATAGTACAGATCTTCCATTCTCCAAGTTGTTCGGTTAATTCCATAACTGGAAGGGGGTGCATGTAGCACCTTAAAAACTGCATCTTTGTATTTCGATTGCTCAAATTTTTTAACCTCTTTTCTGTTCTGATAAAAGGGCATCTATGCCTCCTGATTCAAATCTCTGTATATAATCACGGACTCTCCTAGGTCGGATACATAAAAATCTTGCAATGGCTCTTTTAGGAAATTGCCTATAATGAGCCAAAATAGCCATTGCTCTATTTCGATATTTTATCCGTTTTTTAAGCACCCAAGAATACAATATATAGAGAAGATTTTTGTCAATTGGAAGTGTACTCTCAAGTTGATTAATTCCTATTTTTCCTTGAAGAAGACTGTGCATCCAAATGTGGCAATCCATATCTTTTGTCAATATATGGAATTTAAAAGAAGTACTGTTATCTTCTTGATTTTCTTCCTTGCTAATTTTTGGTTTTGATAAGGTTTTTAAAAAAACTCTTATTCTATCGACTGACCCTTCATACCCCATAGGAATAATTTCCTCATAAAGTTTAGTGGCAGAGAGATCTGTTTCCTCAAACCTCATTTGAAGATAATCTTTGTAATCATCAAGAATTGATTTCCTTTGAGGGGTATTAAATGGGTGAGGACTTTGTTCTTTTAATACCTTACGGATAGTATTTCTAGAGTATCCGAGAAGTTCATTGATTTTACGGATGGAGTTTCCATTATCATACAATGATAAAATTATTTGGTATTCTGTTGCATCAAGCATGAAGTTCTCCTTTTGAACAGAACGATGAGCTGAGCGGCGGCAGACCAGAGAAGTCCCTCAGCAAAAAGGAGGAACTTACAAGCTGTGACAAAACAGCAAAAAACGGTAGGTCTGCCGTCTGCTCCAGCGCCTGGTTAGCTGTGACGTGATTAAAGTGGTTTTTATTATTCCATGTTATCCTTTGTGACTTCAAACCCAATTTGTCGTTTGGTCGTCTTTTGCTCAATCATTGAGCGGATTGCTTCAAAAACTATCCTGAATTGCTTATCATACTTTTCTTCCATTGCTGTAATTTTTTCAAGGAGCTCCTTGTTGGTTGTCAACAACCTTCGAAATTGGACAAAGGCTCGCATGATCTGAATATTCACCTGAACCGCGACCGGACTACTCAAAACACTGGATAACATAGCAACCCCTTGTTCCGTAAAGACATAAGGTTTTCTCCGTAAACCCATTTTTGCTTTAGAAGGATTGGAGGTCGCAATCTGCGACCTCCAATTTTCCAGCTCTTCCTTTGTCATTTGGAACATGAAGTCCTCTGGAAATCGTTCGATATTACGCTTCACCTGCTCATTTAAACGCTTAGTGGGCACACCATAGAGCTTGGCTAAATCAGCATCAATCATAACCTCTTGTCCACGAATCAGGTAAATAGATTGCTGAATGGGAACTATAGTATTTTTATTCATATTATCCATCGTTTCTCAGGCGTTTTTTCTTATCATGGTTATGGTAACTTATTTTCTAAGGCTAACGACAAGATCAACCGCCGAGGACAATGCCAACGGCGGCATTAATAATAATTCCATCAAAGCGCCGTTCGGAGCGCAAAACGTGCGGGTTACCGATCAAGTGGATTTATTGGTTAGCTTATCACGTCTTTTTGCCAATTCAGGAATATCCTTAAAATCGTACCTAAATGAAATGGTCCGCCAAACCCTTTAAAAACCTTTTTTTCAATTTTACAAGTATACCAGTCATTATCCCCTTGGATCGCATCCTTTCCAACACCTTTTTCTATTACGTTGAACTTTAGTCCTTCTAAAGGTGTGCCTTCCAAATCTATTTCAACAGCCCAACCTGGATTATCAAGCGTTCCGATGTTTACTCCGAAGGCATGTTCCCAATCATCGTCGCATTGATCGAAAAACCATTTTTGAATTTCTTCGAGTTCATTCATAATTTCTGAAGCTAACGACTAATCTTAATTGCCAACCCCCGGACAAGAAATGTTGATTGGAATGATGAATTCCACTGACGGTTGCTCGAAGCAAACAATTTCGCAGGGGAATGGTCAAGTGGAGCGCCTTGTTATCTATTGAATTGAATGGCCCTGCCGGGATTCGAACCCGGCTCACAACCAACTCAGGTCAGTTGCAGTCTCCCAGAGACATACTCAGGCCATTTACCCATACTTTACTTTAATAGTTTCTTGTCTTTTTTTTATATCGTCAATGACTTTCGCTAGTTGTCGTTTATTTGGATTCGAGCCCATTTTTGATATTACTTTTTTAATTCCATTTTCATAAAGTTTTTGAATTAAAATGTATTTTTTCTGCTTACCATAAATTTTTGCTAGATGATCATATAAATGGACTCTCTCCGGTGTTTGTTCAATGGCTTTTTTAAAATATTTAGCAGCTTCTTCAAGTCTTTGTTCCATTAAATATTGCTTAGCCATTACTTCATATATATTCAATCCTCGAAATTTGTGAGAACGTAGATTTTTAATTCCATGAAAATCTAAACTTTGATTATTCTCATTAGGTAAATGCCATGAACACGAGACTGAATGATGGACAATACCCGTTTTTTGATTTGCGATTAAATACCCTTCGGCATTTGACTTAGATATAAAAGATAGTAATCCATTTGCTTTTAGAAACTTATTCAGAACATATCCGCCTGCTGTGACAAGCCCAATTGAAATAGCACTGAAAATCAAACCTCTTCTAGAAATCTTAAGTTTTTTAGTTTGTTCTTCAATTGTAGGAGAAGCTTCTTGTTTGAATTTTATTAGCTTTAGTATCGATTCAGAAAAATTTGCTAGCGCAATAATTACCAGGCAAATAGCTCCTATATAAATCACTATTGGATTTTCTTGGATTCCTAATAATTTAAGAAGTTCTTCCATAGATTTCCTATGTTAGATAAC
>JANQHV010000022.1 GCA_028282505.1 SAR324 cluster bacterium
CCTTGTTGAAGGAAATCCAGATGCAAAGTGCTCAGGAGCTTGAAGTGAATGACCAAAGGGAACAACAGTTTTTAGAGGCTAAAGAGGAACGTTTGACTCTACTCAATCAAGCCCAAGAAGAGTTGGAAACGCTGGCCCTTCAGACTAAGGAAAGTCAACTCAACATTGATACGAACGAAGACAAAATCACGGACTTAGGAGAAACCTTGCATGGAAAAATGGGAGATCTGGGCGAGCTTTTTGGAGTCATCCGTCAAGTATCGGGTGAACTCAAAGCAGACTTTGATCATTCGATGATTTCCATTCATTATCCTGAAAGATCCGCTTTTTTAAAAGAACTTTCTGAGCGTAAAGAGGTGCCAAGCATTCAAGCATTGGAGAAAATGTGGCTAATCATGCTCCAGGAATTGGATGAGTCCAGGAAGGTTTCAAAATTTGCGGCCTCTGTCGTTCAGGAAGATGGTACCGCCAAAGATCAGAAAGTGATCCGAATTGGTGTTCATGGAGCGTTATCGGAGGGGTCTTTTCTCACTTATTCTCCTGAAGGAAACGTCTTTGTCAAAGTGATTAAACAACCGCCAATGCAATATCAGTCCACAGTCAATAATTTTGATGAATCAGGAGATTTTGTTAAGATCATGATTGACCCAACACGTGGACAATTGTTAACGTTGTTGACTCAAAAACCTGATCTGTTAGAGCGCGTCAGGCAGGGTGGTGTGATTGGATATATCATCATCGGGCTTGGTTGCGGAGGACTGTTGCTGGCTTTGATGCGTTATGGATATCTGGCTTTCGTATTGGGTCGCATCAAAAAGCAGGCACAGGATCTCACAACCTTATCACCTAAAAATCCACTCGGGCGTATCGCGTTAACTTATCAAGAAGTACAGCACAGTCCCCAGGAACAAAAAGAGATTGTTCTGGAAGAAGCCATTTTAAAGGAAATTCCTAAGATGAGTCGATATAACGCTTTGATCAAGCTCTTGGCGGCCATTTCTCCTCTACTGGGATTGCTGGGAACGGTTACAGGCATGATCATTACCTTTCAATCGATCACCCTTTTTGGAACCAGTGATCCCAAGTTGATGGCCGGGGGGATTTCTACCGCATTGATCACAACGGTTCTGGGATTGTGTGCGGCCATTCCACTTTTATTTGCTTATACTTTTATTGTGGAAAAAACGAAAAATATCATTGATGTGTTAGAGCATCAAAGTGTTGGTTTGATTGCCAAGGAGTATGGATGAACGTGCTGCCCATTTTATATGCCGTAAATGATTTTTTGGTTCATGGTGGTATTGCGTTGTATGCCATATTTTTTATTGCCATTTTGCTTTGGGCCATGATCATAGAACGATTTTTATACATCAACTTTTTTTCTCGCCGTGAGCAAAGCCGGCTGATAGAAGAATGGCAAAGTTATCAAAACCATCTGGATGCTTCCAAAATTAGAGAAACGTTGAAGAGTCTCTTTCAGCAAAAACTGTATGGAGGATTGGCAGTCATTAAGATGCTGATACAAATCACACCACTCATGGGGTTGTTTGGTACGGTATACGGAATGATTGAAGTCTTTGACGTGATTGCCCAAACTGGCACTCAAGATCCCAGAGCCATGGCCAATGGGATTTCGATGGCAACCCTGCCCACCATGTCAGGAATGGGGGTTGCCATTACAGGACTTTTTTTTCGGCATCAAATCGAAATGTTGGCCAATAAAAAAAATGTTAATTTCCATGAAAAGTTACATAGCACATGAGACGGATACACCGAGACACTGATGAACAGCATGTCGATTTAACACCGATGCTGGATGTCGTATTTATTATGTTGATATTTTTTATTGTCACCACTTCTTTTGTCAGAGAGACTGGGATTGATATCAACCGCCCCAGTGCTGCCACGGCAGAGAAAAAATCCAAAGGTAATATTCTGATTGCCATCAAACCCAACGGAGCCATTTGGATGGATAAACGCCAAATTGATATACGCGCGGTTAGGGCTAATATCCAAAGGTTGAAGTCAAAATATCCACAAAGCTCTGTCATCATACAATCGGATACAGATTCCAAAACAGGCGTGTTGGTGCGTGTGATGGATCAAATCCGGTTGGCTGGAGTACAAAATATTTCTTTGGCAGCCTCCGTCGATAAAAACAGATGATGCGTCTCATATTGAGTTTTCTTCCTGCTGGATTAATCGTTTTGAGTATTTTTTGGGTACTGCAAAGTATGATTCAGATTTCTGCGACTCCTGTGATCCTGGAGGAAAATCTGCGCACCATCGATTTCATTCGTTTGCAAAAAGAGCAAATTTTACCCCCAAAAAAGCGCATCAAACCCAAACCGAAAAAAAAGCCACCCAAACCCAAGGTGAAGGAACTCAAAAAGCGGGTGATTGTGAAAAGGAAGCTGGTGCAAAAAAAGCTCCAGCCCAAACAAATAACTCTCAAACCCAAAGTACCTGTGCGGCAGCAATGGATTGAGACACAACCCATCAAATTACAGCAACTGCCCAAAACTGCTACTGAGTTCGACCAGGCAGTGGCAGTGGGTGACGATTCCATGCTGTCCGAAGAACTCGGTTTTAGTGCGCCGACAGAACTTGTTGCCCTGAGTGCCTTGAGTGATGCTGTTGTCGCCAGCCCTCCCCCGCCTCCGATTCAGAAACCGTCTAATTTGATGAAGCAACGTCCTGTCAAGCAGTCCATTGATACCAATGTTGTCCCCCTGGTGCGTGTCAATCCAATCTATCCTAAACGTGCCAAGATGATGAAGAAAGAAGGGTATGTCAAATTGGAGTTTCTCATCAACACGGCTGGTCGAGTCAAGGATATCAGCATCGTCGAGTCTCATCCCCAAGGATTATTCGATGTTGCTGCGAGACGGGCTCTGCTGAAGTGGAAGTTCAATCCCAAAATAGAAAATGAACAAGCCGTGGAACAAAAGGCTGTTGTCCAAATTGATTTTAAGTTGAAAAGATGAAATCCTTACTTTTAATTATTGTCTTATTTGTAATGACGCTGGTCATGGACCTCAGTGCCAAAACTATGTCGATGTTCACCTACAAGCGTTTGCAAAAGGTTGAAACGTTGATTGCAGACAATGAATATAAACAGGCTGAAGGTAAACTCAATGAGATACTGAAGAATTTGCCAGAAAGTCCCGTCGATAAAGCCTATATTTTTTACACGACGGGCATGTTTCATTTGCAACGCAACCATTTCAAAGAAGCCAAACAATATTTGGTATCCAGCTATGAATTGGATAGTTTTCCTGAAAAAACAACTCTTTATGTTGTCCAGACATTGGCTGGATTGAGTATGCAGGAAGAAAGTTATGATGAAGCCGTCGTCTACTATCAGAATTATCTCAAACTGGCAAAGGAGCCCAACAAAAATATCTATCTAGGCTTGGGGACTGCCTATTATTACGAGAAAGAATACCAAAAGGCCACGGCCATTCTTCAAGAAGCCATTCCACTGTTCAAACCCAATGAATCGATGTACCTGATGCTCTTTTCGTCCTATTACGAATTGGAAGAATTGGATGAGGCGCTTGTCACTCTGAAAAAGATGGTTCAACTGTGGCCGAAAAAACAGAAGTATTGGATGCAGCTTGCTTCATTGCAATATGAAACCAGACGACTGGATGAAGCGATTACCACACTGGGGAAGATGGTTCAACTGTGGCCGGAAAAACAAGATTACTGGATGCAGTTGACTTCCATCCATTTGGAACGTGAAGAATATCAAATCTCATTGAAAATTTTACGCACGGCACTGGCCCACAAGAAACTTCAAGAAAAAGACCGCCTGGAAAAACGAATTCTTAATGTATTGCAGACATTGGGTGGTTTGAGTATGCAGGAAGAAAATTATAAAGACGCCATTAGTTACTATCAGGAGTATCTGCAACGCACAACAGAACCAAACAAAGATGTCTACCTGGGACTGGGCACTGCTTATTATTATCAAAAACAATACAAACAAGCTATCACCACACTTGAAAAGGCCACTAAACTCTTGCCGCCTCATGAGCCGATTTACCAGATACTTTTTACTTCCTACTATGAGTTGAAGCAATTGAAGCAGGCGATTGAGACCATGGAGAAGATTGTCGAATTGTGGCCGAAGAAACAAGCATACTGGCTGCAACTCTCGTCTTTGTATTATGAGGCCCAGCAAATGGATCAGGCGATTGCCACACTGGAGAAAATGGTGCAAAGATGGCCGGACAAACAGGAATACTGGTTGCAACTCTCGTCTATCCATATCGAACGTCTGGAATATCAGAAAGCGCTAAAGACGTTGCAACAAGCATTAGCCCACAAGAAACTGCAAAAAAAAGATGAACTGAAAGAACAAATCCTTTACGTGTTGCAAGTTCTGGCCGAATTAAGAATGGAAGAAAAACGCTTTGAAGAGGCAATCGGTTACTACGAGGCTTATTTGAAACGTGCAAAAAAGCCCAATCGAGACATTTATATTGGATTGGGCACTGCTTATTATTCTCATAAAGCCTACAAAAAAGCAGTGACCATGCTCACAAAAACTGTTCGCCAGTTTCAACCAGAAGAAGCGGTTTACCTGATGCTGTTTTCTTCTCATTATGAGTTAAAACAATGGAACTGGGCGATCAGGACACTGGAAACGATGATTCGCCTGTGGCCCAATCAACCAGAATACTGGTTACATCTCTCTTCTACCTATATAGAACGCCAGCAGTATAAAAAATCCTTAGAAATTCTGCAGGCAGCATGGACTAAAAACTATCTAGTTCAAGAAGATGATCTCTTGCAGTATGTCTACACACTCTATGAACTACAGCTTCCCTATAAAGCGGCAATTGTAATGCAAGAGGCTCTCGAACAAAATATTGTAGAAGCCAATCAGGAAAACTATGAGTTTCTTGCTAAAATGTATTGGGAAGCGAAAGAACGTGAACAAGCTGTCGAAGCTTTAGAGCAGGCCTCCACTTATTCAACAAATGGCAACAACGATCTCTATCTGGCACAATTGTATTTGGAAATGGAAAAAGACTATGAGAAGGTGATAGAACATGCCAAACGAGCGACTGAAAAAGGAGTCGAGCAAGAAGGAAATGCGAACCTGTTCATCGGAGCAGCCTACAGTGAGCTGGGACAAATCGAGCAAGCCAAACAATATCTCATTAAAGCCTCCAAATATCAAGAAACCCAAGAAGAATCATCCCAGTGGTTACAGTCTTTGCAATAAATGAAAACTATTTGCTTTTTAAGATTTCCTTAATTTCGGCAAGTTCTCTATTAGTTTGGATTTGCTCCGCTTTTACTTCTACTAGTTCTCTATTAGTCTGTCTTTGCTCCTTTATTGCCTCTTTGAGTTCAGTTTGAACTTCTTTGAGTTCAGTTTGAACTTCTTTGAGTTCGCGATTGGTCTGTCTTTGTTCCTGTTTGACCTCGGTGACAGTATCATTCAAAGTGACAAATTTTTGTTCTAATACTTTGACAGCTAAAGTATTTCCATCTATTTTTTCTGAGACCTCTCCTATTTTTTCTGATAGTTCAGATCGTAAATGAGTGATTTCGTCTACAATATTTTGATTCGTGAAACCATTTTTTTCAAATAAAATATTAATATACTTTTCCGCATCCTCTAATGATCGAATTTTGATTGGTCCTGCCATTTTGAAACCCCTTTGCCTATATTATCAGTTGGTAACACTAAATATACGCTGATTCCCTGATTAGCACAAGAGCAGGTTGAACTATATCAATTCTGTGAGGGTAGTATCCCCCCTCAACCTTACAAAAATTTAATTTTGCTGAAAGTCTCCTGAAAGGTTTTCATGGTATTATACTGAAAAATTCTTGTAAGGGAAGCATCAACAAGTGGGAACAGAAAGGAGAATGATTATGAGCAAAACAGAAAAGAAACCGATACAGGCCAGTGATTTAAGTCAGGAAGTGTTTGATTTATTTGATGAATATGTACACAGCAGCCTCACTCGCCGGGAGTTTGTAGAAAAAATATCCAAATGTGCCATTGCAGGATTCACGGCTGCTGCTGTCGTTGATTTTCTTCTTCCCAAGTATGCAGAGGCCACACAGATACAACCCACCGATTCACGATTGAAATCAGAATATATCGAGTACGCTTCACCCAAAGGGGCAGGCACGATGAAAGGGTTGCTGTCCCGACCAGCCAACGGCAATGCAAAGTTACCAGGTGTTGTGGTGGTTCATGAAAATCGAGGCTTGAATCCGCATATTGAAGATGTGGCGCGTCGAGCAGGAATCGCGAACTTTATTGCCTTGGCTCCAGATGCTCTCACCCCACTTGGTGGCTATCCGGGAACCGATGAAGAAGGAAAAATCATGCAAAAGAAACGAAGCCGGGAAGAAATGCTGGAAGATTTCATTGCCGCTTACCATCATTTGAAAAACCATCCTGAGTGTTCAGGTAAAGTGGGAGTGGTTGGTTTCTGTTTTGGGGGACTGATTTCCAATCAGATGGCCGTTCGTCTTCCTGATTTAGCCGCGTCAGTTCCTTTTTATGGAGGACAGCCTGCTGAAGAGGATGTTCCCAAAATTCAGGCTCCTCTTCTCCTGCATTTTGCTGAATTGGACAAAAGAATCAATAAAGGTTGGCCCGCTTACGAAGCTGCTTTAAAAAAACATAAAAAAGAATACACAGCGCACATGTACCCAGAGGTGAATCATGGTTTTCACAATGACACCACACCTCGCTACAATCAAGCAGCAGCAGTGCTGGCATGGCAACGCACGATTGATTTTTTCAATACGAAACTTGGTTAATTCAAAATCACAAACACCGATCTTCTCAAGATAGGATATTTTATGAATGCACGACTGGTGTTGAAGATACTCTTGCCACTACTGGTGATCGGTGTCAGTTTAGGAGCTGCCGCCTGGTTCATGGAAAATAAGCCTCAGGCCAGGCGCTCCAAACCGCCTCCCTCCAAACTCACTGTTGAGGCCACTCGTCTCAACTTTCAAGATTATCATATCAATATTCGCTCTTACGGCATCGTCCGCCCCCGTACTGAAAGCACCTTGATTCCACAGGTTTCTGGTGAAATCACCCGAATCTCCTCCAAATTCCAGGAAGGTGGTTTTTTTGAACAAGGTGATGTTCTACTGGAAATCGATCCTCGTGATTATGAAGCCGCTGTCAAAATTGCTCAGGCCAACCTGGACCAGGTAAGCTTGACCGCTTCAAAAACGACCATTTTGATGGAAGAAACTCGCCTGGAACAGGCAAAATTGAATCTGGAAAGGACACGAATCAAAACTCCTTATGCAGGGCGCATTTTGACAAAGACTGTGGATGTCGGGCAGTTTGTGTCACCGGGCACTCAGTTGGCCCAAATCTACGCTATCGATTATGTTGAAATTCGACTGCCTCTCAATAACCAACAACTGGAATTTGTCGATATTCCCGAGCAATATCGAAATGATGCCACCTCTCAAGTAGGCCCCAAGGTGACTATCAAAGCAAAAGTAGGACGGCAGGAATACCAATGGAATGGAAAAATTGTGCGCACAGAAGGGACGATTGATAGCACCAGCCGTCAACTCTTTGTAGTTGCCCAGGTGGATGATCCCTACAGTCGGCGCAACGGAGAAACACCTCCTTTAAAAATTGGACAATTTGTTGAGGCTGAAATTGAGGGGAAACGCTTGCAAGAAACGATAGTCATTCCTCGTGGTGCTATTTATCAGGGCAACGAAGTGGTGCTGGTAGAAAAAGGAAAACTACAACGCCAACCAGTGACCGTCCTCTGGAGTGATGGGCAAAAAGCCGTGATTAATAAGGGACTGGAAGCAGGAGATATTCTTGTTTTGACTTCGGTTGGTTCTCTCTCCAGTGGAACACCTGTTTCTGCTATTATTGATGGAAAGAAGCCAGAAAGGAAAGAAAAAAAGAACCGTTCAGGAAAAGACAAGCCTGGTCAAGACCAAAAAGCTAGAGGCGAAGAGGCTGATTTCGTCCGAAAAAACGGTAAAGGCCCACAAAGTGACCAGGCGATAAAAAACCAACCAATGCCAGTTGATCAAAAGCAAGGAGGATGAAATGGGAGGAATGATCGAATGGTTTACTAAGAATCATGTGGCTGCTAATTTACTCATGGTTCTGATCGTCGGGCTAGGACTTTATACCTTATTCGCACGAGTGCCTTTGGAAGTGTTTCCTTCTGTTGAATATGAGCGGGTGAATGTACGAACCAGTTTTCCTGGGGCCACCCCGGCAGAAGTGGAAGAAGGAATAACTATTCGGGTCGAGGAAGCCATTCAGGATTTAGAAGGCATCAAAGAAATCACTTCCCAATCTTCAGAAGGCAGTTCTCTGGTAATTGCTGAAGTAGAGAGTGGTTATGAAACTCGCCGTTTGATGGAGGACATCAAAACAAGGGTTGATGCCCTGACCACAATTCCGGATGAAGCGGAAAAATCCGTGGTGAGTATCCCACAGCGCCGGCGGGAAGTGATCAGTGTTGTTATTTCTGGGGATCTTTCTGAACGGGAATTGCACCAATTGGGAGAGCAAGTCAGAGATGATTTAATCAGCTTGCCCAACGTGACACAGGTGGAATTAGAGGGCGTGCGGCCTTATGAAATTTCGATTGAAGTTTCTGAAATCACTTTGCGGGAGTACGGTCTCACGTTTGCCGACGTTTCCGAGGCAATCCGCCGAGGGTCTTTGGATTTATCGGCGGGCAGTATCAAAACTCAGGGTGGAGAGGTATTGATCCGGACGAAAGGTCAGGCCTATCAACGGGAGGATTTTGAAAATATTGTGATCTTTACTCGAACTGATGGAGTTCGTCTGAGATTGAAAGACATCGCTACCATTGAAGATGGTTTTGAAGAAACGCCCATTTTGACAAAATTCAACAACCAACCCGCTGTCATGGTCGAAGTGTACCGGGTTGGTCAGCAAAATGCCATTGATGTGGCTGATGCTGTCAAAGGGTATATTGAAAAGATGGAATCTCAATTACCAGAAAATATCAATATTACCTACTGGCGCGACCGATCCCGAATTGTCAAAGCCCGCTTGAATACATTGACCGACAATGCGATACAGGGAGGTGTGTTGATCCTCATTCTCCTGACTCTATTTTTACGACCCGCAGTGGCTTTCTGGGTTTCTCTGGGAATACCGATCAGTTTTTTGGGAGGAGCCCTCTTGATGCCTTATCTGGGAGTAACCCTCAATATTGCCAGTTTATTTGCCTTTATTTTGGTATTAGGGATTGTAGTGGATGATGCCATTGTGACAGGAGAGAATGTTTATACTCATCTCAAACGTCATGGAGACGCGTTAAAAGCTTCGATTGAAGGAACAAAGGAAGTGGCAGTCCCGGTCACTTTTGGAATATTGACAACAATTGCGGCTTTTGTCCCACTCACACTGATCGAGGGGCGACGCAGTGCATTATTTGTCCAAATTCCTTTCATTGTCATCCCAGTTCTGTTATTTTCATTAGTGGAGTCTAAAATCATTTTACCGGCTCACCTGAAACATCTCAAACCCCGATCAGTACAAAAAGGGCCTGGTCAATTTTTTGGCCGTTTTCAAAGTAGCATTGCTGACGGTTTTGAAACATTAGTCTTGCGTCTCTACCGTCCTTCGTTGTCTTTTGCGATCCAGCAGCGTTATTTGGTGCTCTCTCTCTTCATTGGTGGTGCCATCATCGTGATTGCCCTGGTCATGAGTGGCTGGATGCGGTTTTTATTTTTTCCCAGGGTGCAAAGTGAAGTGGCCAGGGCAGGATTGTTGATGCCGTCTGGCACTCCTTTTGAAGTCACTACAGGCCATATTGACCACATGACTCAAGCGGCTCAACGACTACAGCAAAAGTATGTCGATCCAGAAACAGGAGAGAGTGTGATTTTGAATATCCTTTCTTCAACGGGTTCTTCTGGAGGGTCTGGAGCCGGACGTGCTAATGTCGGGAGAGTCTGGTTTGAAATCATGTCTCCAGAAAAACGGACTGTGGATGTGACCAGTTCTCAACTGGTGCGAGAGTGGCGTCGTATGATTGGGCCGATTCCTGGTGCAGATACGGTGAGTTTCCGGGCCGAAATCGGACGGAGCAGTGACCCCATCGATATTCAGCTCTCTGGAAATGATTTTGAACAATTGCAGGCGGTTGCCGAGCAAGTCAAATTACAGTTGCAAACGTATCCTGCGGTTTTCGACGTTGCTGATAGTTTTTCAGATGGCAAGCAGGAATTGCAGCTCACCATCAAGCCTGAAGCCGAAGTGCTGGGAGTCAGTCTGGTGAATTTAGCCCAGCAGGTGCGGCAAGGTTTTTTTGGTTTTGAAGTTCAACGTATTCAACGGGGAAGGGATGATGTTGGTGTTGTCGTGCGTTATCCTGCTGAAGAGCGACAGTCCTTGGATTATCTATACAACATGATGATTCGCACTTCGACTGGAGCAATGGTTCCCTTTGCTGAAGTGGCTGAAATCCAACCAGGTCTTAGCCCTTCTGCGATCAAACGGATTGATCGAAGGCGGACGATCAATGTCACCGCAGATGTTAATAAAGAAACGGCCAATCTTGCCGCAATCAAAGACGACATGGATTTGCTGCTTCATGAATTATCGGTCAGTTATCCCGGCGTGCATTATTCGTTTGAAGGCGAGTCCAGGGAACAGCGCGATTCCTTCAGAACGTTGTGGTGGGGGTTAGGGTTTGTTTTGTTTGTGATTTATGGATTGCTGGCCATTCCATTCCGGTCGTATACCCAACCCTTGGTCGTCATGGTGGCCATTCCCTTTGGTATTTCCGGAGCGATTGTAGGGCACTGGATCATGGGCATGGATTTGACGATCATGAGCTTGATGGGGATGCTGGCTTTAGCAGGGGTGGTAGTCAACGATAGTCTGGTTTTGGTAGATTACATGAACCGCAGACGTCGGGAAGGTCTGCCTGTGAGAGATGCTGTCAAAACGGCAGGAGTGGCTCGTTTCCGGGCAGTCATATTGACTTCTTTGACAACATTTGCTGGGCTGATGCCCCTGATTTTTGAGAAAAGTACTCAAGCTCAGTTTTTAATTCCGATGGCTGTTTCTTTAGGGTTTGGAGTGCTCTTTGCCACATTGGCGACACTCATTGTTGTGCCCATCAACTATCTGATTTTAGAAGACATTGCTCAACTGTATCGAGTTCCCCAGCCTAAAAGTGCTCCTTCCACAAAGCTGGGAACACAATTTTGAGAGTGGCCATGATATCTCATCATATCAGAGACAATATTTGCATCGTATCCCTGACAGGTAGAATCACTCTGGCGGAAACTCCAGAAATCGAACTCTACCTGGCTACATTGCTGAAAATGGATTTTGATGGGTTTATCATTAATTTTGCGCAAGCTGATTATATTGACTCTTCGGGAATTGGCTTGCTCATCTTGTTTTCTCGTAAACTAATAACACGACAAACTCCATTAGCTTTTTGTCATGTTGCCACCATATTGACTGAAATAACATTCGCCACATCAGCAGTGAAAATTTCTGTTTGTGATACTGAAGAGGAAGCATTTATTGGTTTACAGAAGCATACCAATTATAGAAGTTTTATGACCACTTCGTGATTTCAGAGACCGATGGAAACAAAAACTACTTTGATAAATGATCCTTTCAGCAATTGGTCAAGACTTAAACTTCCTGAAGCGTCCTTCAGAGACTTTCAGTTTTCGCAACATGGGTGTTTTTTTGTGGTGATGGTCTCGCATCCGGAACAGGATTTGGGTTAGAAATTCAACAGTCTGAAGTACAAAAGGCCCTTTATTCAGCATGACACATTCCGCTCGACCACTCATGGCAGCATCGGTTACTTCCGCACGTGAAGGCATTCCTTTTTTTGCAAGGCTCTCCAAAACTTGAGTTGCCCAAATAACTGGAATGTGAGCTGCTTCACACAACCACAAGATTTGTTCCTGCACCTCAGCCAAACGCTCAAATCCGATTTCTACGCCCAAATCACCTCGTGCCACCATCACACCAAAAGGAGGTTCGCGAAGTCCTGCCATGAGGAGTTGAGGCAAATTTTCAAAAGCTATCCGGTTTTCAATTTTAAGGATGATTCCAAGTTCACTTTTACCCCGTTTCCTCAACTCTTCGTGCAGTTGAAATAAATCAGCAGGCTGACTGACAAAAGACAATCCTATCAGATCGACATGTTCTGCTGCAAAGTCTAGATTATCCAAATCATCAAGGGCCAGGGATGGTAATGAAAATTTTGTTTGTGGTAAGTTGATTCCTTTATCGGATCGAAGTTTGCCCCCACGTGGAGGAGTTCGGTCGATTATCACTTTTAAACCTTGTGCCGAGGCTTCTTGCACCGTTCCCGAAAATTTACCATCATCAAAAAGAATGGGGTCCCCCGGCTTCACATCAGTAAACACTTGAGGCAGTGTACAAGGAATTTGCGCTGATTCCACAATGGAGCCATCCGGTCCTTTTTTTGCTGAACGGCCCAATTCATTTCCAGGGATCACGTCCAGAGTCTCCCCTACCGACAAACGAATGAAAGATGTCGGTGATGGCAGATAGCCTACAGATCCTGTAGCAATAACTTTTTCATTGCGCACCAGTTGCAAAGGGTGGCCTGGTTCTAAATAAACCGACTGCATGGCTTCTCCCCAGGCGCCGCCAGTGTCCTGCTTCAATATCAAAATTTCCCTTGACCTTCCCGGGATATCGGTGAATTGAACAATATCCCCGGGTTGGAAAGCCTTCACTAGATGGTCATTAACCGGAATGGTGGCTGAAATCGGTTTGTCCTGATCAGGAGGAGGACTGTTGCCAATCCAAACGAAGGCTGGTGTTATAATCATTCCCCGTTCGTCACGTTTAGGCTGAAAATGGACTACGGCCATTCTCGGTTCCAGTGCTCCTGTACGGAGTTTGGGTCCGCATAAATCAAACAGGATACGGCAGGATCGTTTGGTCTCCTTTTCAGCACGACGTGCATGTTGAACCATTTTTTTCCATGCTTGTTCATCATCATGAGCACTGTTGATCCTCATGACATCCATACCCGCCTCCATGAGTTTGCGTACCAAAGTATAGTCTTCTGCTGCTTCTGAGGGCATGGTGACCATAATCCGTACCACACGTTCGGAATTAGGAGATCCCAGGAGTAAATTGGTATGCTCGATAAGAGATTGATCACCTTCCGTGAAGTCCACTGGTTCAGGAGGATCTGGGGTGGTGTCCAATGGCACATCGGCCATTCGTTTTAATGCAAAAAGTACTGATTCAATACCTGCCAGAACATGGGCCTCTAAACGACCCAGGGAACTCAGCCCCAAATAACTGAGCTGGACTTGAAGAGGGCGGATGTCATGCCGTCTCAATGCCAGGTAATGTACCAAATTTCGGGCACTATCCCTCCATTTCTCTGGGATGGCTTGAAGATCTGAAGCATATTCTTTTTCTGCGTCCAGTGCATGTTGATGGAAAAGAGATAAATTATCATAAATACTCTTCAATGGTTGATTCGTATTTTCGTTGCTCATCAAAAACTCCTTTATTTATAAGATAGTCATTCTCATAGGGTTGGTATCGGTAACATCTCTAATCTTCAATGTCAATTGAGTTCGGTAAGCGCAGGAAAAGCAAGCCCGGGCAAAGGGCACTGGCCGAAAAAGAGGAAGTACTCCAACGGGAAGAAAGCATTTGGAAACGAGAAAAGACAGCTTGGGAAGAAAGCATAATCCCTTCTCGACGTTTTAGTCAATTTTATCACTTTTGTTATTTTTGTCATCTTTTTATTTATTATAACTGTTTGATTTTATTTGAGTTAATTAATGGCATACTTTATGAAGAGAAGGATAGTCTCTAGCATAGTCGCCATAAAAATGAACAAATTTTGGTAATACTATAGTCTGTAATTAACGATTTTTGGAAATAACATTTCGGACACTTTTAATCAGTATTTGATAGACGATAACTTATTTTATCATTTTGACGATTTTCATACAATGATCCGTATTCAAGAATTGGCAAAACATAAGATTTAAATAAATGACACAAAAAGAGGTCCGAACTACTGATAGAAAGAATTTTATGACAAGAAAAATAAAACACTGGATAAAAAAAAGCATATCACGGGGGCTGAAAACAGCTTTCCTTGTTTTGAGTATCATAACCATCGGTTCTGTAGCCTGGGCGCTGGGGGAACCTGAAAAAGATGAATTGAAGTTTGGGTTTATCAAGTTGACCGATGTGGCCCCTATTGTGGTCGCTTATGAAAAGGGGTATTTTGAAGACGAGGGATTATTTGTTACCTTAGAGGCACAAGCCAACTGGAAAGTGCTGCTGGATAGAGTCATTGACGGTGAGCTGGATGGGGCTCATATGCTGGCAGGACAACCACTGGGAGCGACGATTGGTTTTGGGACACAGGCCCATATTATTACGGCGTTCAGCATGGATTTGAATGGTAATGGAATTACAGTTTCCAATGAAATCTGGGAAATGATGAAACCTCATATTCCACACAAAGATGGGAAACCCGTACATCCCATTAAAGCGGAATATTTGAAAAGAGTGATTGATGAAGAATTTAAGGCTGTGGGCGAACCTTTTAAAATGGGAATGGTTTTTCCGGTGTCAACACATAACTATGAACTGCGTTATTGGCTCGCATCGGGTGGGATCTCACCAGGATTTTACACAAAGCAGGATATCACAGGACAAACCGATGCGGATGCCTTGCTTTCTGTCACACCACCCCCACAGATGCCGGCCACGTTGGAATCTGGAACAATTCATGGGTATTGCGTAGGAGAGCCCTGGAATCAACAGGCTGTGTTTAAAGGAATTGGTGTGCCGGTTATTACTGATTATGAAATCTGGAAAAACAATCCAGAAAAAGTGTTTGGGGTGAGCAAAAAATGGGCAGACAAGTATCCCAATACTCACATCAGAGTCGTGAAAGCTCTAATTCGAGGGGCTCAGTGGTTGGATGAAAATAACAATGCGAACCGTAAAGAAGCAGTTCAGATGTTGTCTCGATCAGAATACGTTGGTGCTGATTATGAAGTGATTGCCAATAGCATGACGGGATTCTTTGAATATGAGAAAGGAGACAAACGGGATTTGCCCGATTTTAACGTATTTTTTCGCTATTATGCCACTTACCCTTATTATAGTGATGCCATTTGGTATCTAACTCAGATGCGACGCTGGGGACAAATCACAGAAGGTAAACCTGATAGTTGGTACCATGAGGTTGCCAAAAAAGTTTATCAGCCAGCAATTTATCGGCAAGCCGCCAAAGAATTGATTGCTGAAGGATTCATGAAACCTCAGGATCTTCCCAAAACTGACGGTTATCGCCCTCCCCAACCTGAATTTATTGATGAGATTACATTTGATGGACGTTATCCCAATCAATATTTAACGAAATTTCCAATTGGCAACAAAGACCCCAATTTTGTGGCAACCCAAGACTCTGCTAAAAGAGAAGTAGCGAAACAATAAATAAGTGCAAAATCTTTATTCATAACTACTTAAACAATTTCTACCTTTCAATTAATCAGGAGTATATTTTGTCTAATATTACATCGACCCTTAAAGTCATGGGGTTCAACTGGATGATCCCTATTGTCAAATTAGCCTCTGGGGAAGATTCGAAAGAACAACTCAAAGAAATCTGGAGGTCCATTGGCATTCCAGTGCTTGCCTTTATCACATTTTTGCTGGTTTGGAATGTACTGGCTCAACAAGTCGAAACCAGTTTGGGGCAAATTCCAGGCCCTGTGATGGTTATGCAAGCGGGAAAAGGACTGGTTGAAGAACATTATGAAACACGTCAGAAAGAACAATTATTTTATGAGCGACAAGAAAAGCGGAATCAACTCCGTTTAGAGAAAAATCCAAATGCGAAGGTGAAGATTCGAAAATATACAGGAAAACCTTCTTACTTTGATCAGATTGTGGTCAGTCTTTAC
>JANQHV010000086.1 GCA_028282505.1 SAR324 cluster bacterium
CCAAGTCTCGGCGATGATAGCCCGTCTCGTCAATCAATTGCCGGGCCACCTCGACATGCTCCTGGAATTTGGTGGCCATGCCCTCTGGAGTCAGACGTAAAATCTCCCCCTGTGCCAGGACTTCAAACTCCTGGCAAGACTCACCTCCCTCCGCCAACTGCGCCTGAATCAGACGAGCCGCTTCCAGGTGATAATCCGTCAGGTGCAGGCGCATCTGACCATATTCGGCGATTTCGTACACTTCCTCCAGATCCGTCCAAGCCAGCAGAAACTCCGCTTGATGCCGAAAAAGGGTGGTACGGGCCAATAATCCACGAGGTAAATGGTGTTGTGCTCCAGCTTCCCGCAAACCATCCACGGCCTGGTTTAAATACTTGGCGGCTTCAGTTAAATCCCCCCGGCCCCCTTTGGCAAAGGGAGAGACATCTAAATCCCCCCGGCCCCCTTTGGCAAAGGGGGAGAGGTACATCAACGCTTTGCCGATGGTCAACTTGTTAAGAGCAATATCTAATAAGTTTTTTGAGCCTGCTAACACAATATCAAGTGCTTGCTTTGCTCGCTCCAACACCTCTCCATGATTCCCCAACGAAAGCAGCAAATCACAGAATCGAAAACCGGCAAAGCCATAGAGGTAAGGATAGTCTGGCTGTCTGTTTTGTTGCATCGCCTCAGCTTCCATGAACAATTCTTTCGCTGTTTGGATTTGTCCGGCCTGGTGTAAGGCATCGGCATAACCAGTACGCAAAGCCTCCATTTGAAAATCGTCCTCGCTCCGGTCCGCATAGCTCACACTCTGCGCTCCATATTTTTCTGCCGCTGTCACATCACCCAGAGTGAGGTACAGTTGGCCGAGGTTGGAAGAGTCTTTTGCGGCTTCTCGATCATTATTTTGCTCAATTCGCATTTTCAACCCTGCTTCCATAGGCTGAGCGGCTTCAGCTAGCTTACCCACCGCACGAAGAGCGAAACCTGTCCAGTTTAAAATTACGGCTTGATCGGCTTTTGTCAAACTAGAAACTGGTTGATACCATAGCTTTTCAAAAAAATTGGATAAACAAGCAAGATCGGCTCCGAAGGCCCCAAGTTGTTTGACAGAATAACCTTCACTTTGTCTACGTATTCTATTCCAGAAAACATCATCCAAGGCTTCCTGATGTTTTCCGGCCAAACATCCATGCATCACGGCGGCAAAGAGCGGTTCCATTTCTTCCAGGGTGTCGGGTAGTTCTTTGTCCGGTAGATTTTTGTAATAGTCGTATAGGCGGGCATGGGCTGCTTGCCAGGCAGTGGGATTTTCTATTTGCAATTGATCAGCAAAGTGTTCCCGGATCAGGGGGTGGCAGTCCAGGGTGTTGGAGCGGTGTTTGCTTTCCTGGGCTAACAGGTTTTCCTTGCGTAAGGTGTTGATGGCTTGCCAAAGAGAGACCTCCCCTGTATCGGCAAGGTGATCGGTCAAACCTGCAATCATCGGTGGCTCCATGATTTTCTGAATGGCCTCCAACTGAGCAGGCCGGTCAAAGAAACCTAACATTTGTAACAACTCGCCTGCCGGTTGGTCCAGGAAACACTGGGAAAGAGCGGCAATCACCCGGCGAGGGTGTTTGCCTTTCTCTTCAGGGAGATTCAGGTCAGGAATTCGCAGTGCTTTGGAGATATGATGTCCTGGAATGTTTTGCAGATAGACTGGCAACAGTTTGATGGCCAGGGCGTGGTAGCCAAATTGGGCGACGGCGTCTTCGAGTTCCTGGTCGGTGCCTCGCACACCGCCCACTCGCAGTAATGCTCTGCCAGCATGGGCTGATAGTTTTTCCAGGTTGATTTGTTTGATCTTTTCCTTATATCTATAGCGTCCTAGAAAAGTTTTTTCTTGGGGTTCCCCCTTTTTTTCAAAGGGGGTTAGGGGGATTTTGAAAAAACTTTTCTGGGACATTGTAGCAAGATCCGCTACTGGTTCACGGGAAGTGATGACGCAAAGGCCATTGTTGCTCTGAGCCAATGAGCGCAGCAAGGCGGTCAGTCCCTGGTCTTTGATTTTGCCTCGTTCGAATTCGTGAGAAGATTGCAGGGGCTCCATCCCATCCAGGATCAGCAGGGTTTTCTTTTGCTGGATCAGTCGGGCCAGTCGTTGTCCTTTCTCCCAGGCAGAACCAGAGGTAGGATTTG
>JANQHV010000116.1 GCA_028282505.1 SAR324 cluster bacterium
CCCAAAACGGCAACTAATTTCGTGACTTCATTTTGATAATTGGTGGAATTGGACAAAATTATTGGCTGTCCAGGTAAAGAGACATAGGCCTGATCCGCAAACCGGCTATAGCTTTGCCCACTCGAAAGATTCGTAAAGTAAGATATTATAGAAGTGATTATCGTGTTTTTTTGAGCAGATTGGAAATTGCATGCATTAAAGAGAGTCGGTAATTCCTCCATATGTGTCGTATCCCAGGCATGTGGTACTACATCCATCGTATTCCAAATCAGTTGTATATTATTTGTACCCATAGAATTGTTCACATACGAAGCAAACTGACTGTCGCCAGGGGTCGCACCCGCAAAGGCACAAAAAGAAATGGTCACCTCGGAACCTTGGGTGTTCCAAGAGGCCTCATTGTCTTTCAAGTACTGGGCATACACCGGAGCTAAAGCTCCCCCTAAACTATGTCCCGTCACTACGATGTCACAAGGATCTTGTTGACTACTGAAAAGGGTTTGTAAATATTGATAGAGAGTTTGACCATTCGAGGTGAGATCTTGAAGCGTGGTTAATCCGTTTCGAGTGCCACTTGAAATTTGCCCAGCTGAGGGTTGATCTTGATTCCAATAGGATTTCGTTCCCACATCCAAATCCTCACAAAACCAGCCTTTATAAGATTCGCCATTGGTTCCTGCTATTCCGATTACATATATATTCTTTTGAGTTGTCGGATCAGTTCCTTCCGCCAAATACATCAGGTTGTCTACATAATAGTAAGTGGTTCCGTTGAGCGATTGACTCCCCACCGATACCGAGGGTGACCATTGGTTGGAAAGGGACCAGCTGTATTCACTCCAATTCGAGACATTCGCAGCGACTGTGCTATCTGCTAAAGCATTACTAATATTAGTTAACGCCTGTGATTCGAATGGCGATGGGTCAGAAGTAGTCTGACTCACGCCAGATTCTGCGTCAGCAAAAATTGCTAACATGAAAATGTTTTGTATTTGGGAATCGCATGACATGATAATTTCCTTTCTTTTACAATTTATTATTCTTCAAAATAAAATTGATTATAATTCAAACTAACACCTAAGATACTTCCTGTGTAAGTTCCGCTCTTGAAACAGGCACACCCGTTGAGCAAGCTTACCGCAACGTTACTACCCCATCTTCTGTTCCTCATTTCATTTTATGGAAGAGACGTTGGAGATATTTCTCTTTCTTCAAGTGTGGTGCCAGTCTTCTTGAAAAAGTTAGAAAATTCAGTAGAAAGATTAAAAACTTAATAATTTCATGAGGTTAAAAGAGAGGTGAAATGAGAAATGCTTCGGACATTATACTTGCTGATGATTCGAAAAAACATCTCTCTTCCTATCAAACTTCGTCAAAATGACTCACCTTGAAAAATATGGGGCATTTTGACACATCTTTTAAAATTACCATAAATTTCAGATATTTATTGTTGAATAATGCCATTTGTCAGAGTATTTGTGTGAATCATTTTGACCCATGCTGATAGAGAGCATCAAAGATCATCAGGAGAGAGTGTTGTTTACTGCTTTTGCCTGCTTTGTGTTACTAGGGAAAATGAAGGTTTTCTATAGGGCAATTTGTAGGGGAGACGGGCCGTCTGCAGGTAAAGGTTGAGCCAATATCATATCAATGATTCTATGGGATAATACCAATCATAAGAAATATATTAACATTTTGTCCATTCCCGAGGGCATAGCTTCTTGACAGCATTTTCCATTCTAATAAAATTATTCCAAGCCTTTTCACAGGCATCGACAATGGTTTTATACCCATCAAAGACCCAATTAGCGAGCTCTCTTTGCCTGAGGAGTTCCCAGATTTGTTCAACGGGATTGAGTTCCGGAGCCCTTGGAGGCAGAGGCCTCTCTGCCTTTTCAAACGAGGTCGTTTCCCTTTGATCCCCCAAACCCGAGTAATCGTTCCTTGTTGTCCCACTTTCGCTTCATCTTGAAACCAAATTTCCACATTCTCAAAAGAAACCTTTTCCGTTAGATCCATCCAGAGAACGGTAATGTCCTAAATTTGGATATTCAAACAACCCTATTGAATTCCAGGCGATTAATGAATAATCCAATCACAATACCGTGGATTTGAATGGACTTTCATTACTCGGCTTCAGTGTTTTCTAGGTATTTTTCCTGCGAGATCGAATAATAATCCACATCTTTCCCATAAAAATCTACTGTGTTGTCCGGAGTCATGCCCAGTTTTTTGAAAATATTCACGGAAGCAACATTTTGGGGTACAACGACTCCATATATGATGGGAAGATCCAGTTTTTGAAAGCCCAATTGGATCGATTGCCATGCTGCTTCCGTAGCAATGCCCTGTTGCCATTGGGATTGGGTCACTCCATAGAGAACCTGGATACACTCTGTTCCCCGAGTATGTTCCAAACCACAATATCCTATTTTTTGATTAGAAGATTTCCAATGAAGAATATAGGTGCCAAAGTGGTATTTCTTCCAGTGTTCAGTACGATCAATATAAAATTTTTGTACTTGTTCCATGGGGTAAGGTCCCCGCATTGGTAAAAAGCGAGTATGTTCTGGCACAGAAAGAAAGGATTGAAGGAATTCAAAATCTTCTTCCTGTACCCTTTTCAAGACTAATCGGGCACTTTCGATTTCTTGCATGTGTCAGCTATTCGTCTCGATGTACAGTTTCTGGGGAAAAGGCAGGCATACAAACCGCAATATATTCTGCACCATCTGTTTCAGGTGTGCTGTACTGCACCCACTCTCCTTTATTGGCAATCAGTGCTTCTCCTGCACGAACTTTGATGACATCCTGTTTAGTGTTTACTTGCAGTATCCCTTTTAAAACGACGGTATATTCGTCAAATTCGGGGGTTTGTCCTGGTTCTTCCCAGCCTCCAGGGCTTTTCATCCTGGCAATACTGATGCAATCGGTATCAGAGTTGACCATTCCAATGAATTCTTCTATGATTTTTGGCTGATTGCCTGCCGCTTCAATAATAGATGGGGCTTTTATCAATCGAGGCATCGATTTCTCCTTTCATGAGTGGTGTGAAAAAAATTCCATGCTGGAAATTGGTGCATGGAATAGAATTTAGTAGTTTTATAGTTGGCAATTATCATTCCAACTCTTTATAGTTTTTCGATAATCAACATAAATCATACGGCATTGTGTTTCAGGTGTTGTCACTTTTGAAACACAACTCCATTCCAATCTTTATCCTGTAGGGACAACCATGAAATCACCCGCAAATCGGCTCCGTTCTTTACTCGAAGATGAGAAAATTCTTCTGGTGCCTGGCTGTTATGACGCACTTTCTGCAAAATTGATTGAAAGAGCAGGATTTGCTGCTGCCTTTATGAGTGGCTTTGCGGTTTCTGGCAGTCTTTTGGGCTTACCGGATACAGGCTTAATCTCTTATACCGAATTGGTGACCCAGGGACAGAACATCTGCTCTGCAGTTTCTATTCCAGTTTGTGGTGATGGAGATACAGGATTTGGTAATGCCATCAATGTTCAACATACAGTCAGAGGGTATACACGAGCAGGATTTGCAGCAATTATGATTGAAGACCAAGTGCAACCCAAACGCTGTGGTCACACCAGAGGAAAACAGGTGGTTTCCCGGGAAGAAGCATATATGCGGATTCAAGCTGCTGTTGATGTGAGAAACACAGAAGAGGACATTGTCATTATTGCCAGAACAGATGCACGGGCCACTCATGGTTTTGAAGAAGCCCTCGTGCGCTGTCAAAAATTTGCAGAGATAGGGGCAGATGTTATCTTCCTGGAAGCTCCAGAAACCATAGAAGAAATGGAAACATTTTGCCGTGAAATATCTGGCTATCCCATGGCAAATATGTTGGAAGGGGGGAAAACACCAATCCTTCACCCCAGTGCTTTGCAGAAAATGG
The DNA here is from genome assembly GCA_028282505.1 of SAR324 cluster bacterium. GTDB lineage: Bacteria > SAR324 > SAR324 > SAR324 > NAC60-12. The sequence continues at coordinate 3,915 of JANQHV010000116.1, forward strand.
GATATAAATTGGCAGCGTATCCTCTTGCCCTAATGAACGCTTCCATTCATGCATCCCAAGAAGCATTGAAGCAGTTGAATCAAGGCAATATGCCAGACAGGAGTGTTTCGTTTGAAGAAGTACGCTCAGTGGTTGGTTTTGAGCAATACTATCAAAGTGAGCAAAAATATAAGATAGGGCTGGATTGATTAAAAATGAAAGCTATTGAGCTTATCATAAGCAAATCGCGCTCTTTCTGAATAGGCCGCATCTACCCGATTATTGGCAATCAAAAGGGCTTTGTGCTCAGCAGTTCCCTTATCCAATTTCTTGCTTTGCGAATAGTTTTTCAAAAATCCCATGTACTCTCCTGCTTTTTTGTAATCTTTGAAATACAAAAAGACTAGAGTTAACAAGGTGGCAGCACGTATAATATATTCTCCATCCAAATAACTAAAAATTGGTTCAATGGAATTGGTGACTTTATTCAGGTTGTCTTCTGCTTCTTTACGCTTGCCTGCCGTCATGAATAATTCAGACTGAATCATGTAGAGCGCTACGGTTTTGAGCAAATGTAAATTATTTGTTTCGAGGGAAGATAACTGCTTGTAGGTCATAATTGCCATGTCATAAGAAAGAATGGCATCTTCCAGGGATCGTGAAGTTGAAAAAAATTTGTCGCCATGGACAGAGAAAACTTTTTCTCGTTCTGGAAAAGCCTGCTCCCATGCTTTGTCGAGGTGTTCTGCATTGAATGGCTCTGTTGGATTATTCTCGTGTTTGAAATACTGAAGATCATTGCTTGCAAAAAAACATTTGGGGCATACTGCTGTTTGAATCAGATTGAAATCACAATGATCTTTTCCTTTAACCGGCTTGGTATAGATAGTGACACCAAAAATGTTAGACTGAGTCTTCATGCATTTGCTGCGTAATACCCAAAATGGAATATCTGGTTGATTACAGACGAAGCACTGGACATATTTGCCCAGCAATGAATTATTGGAAGTTTTGAGTTGTTTATTCATACTGCGACTGAATAAATGACGATGCTGGTGTTCATCCATTTTTGCTTCAATCACAGTTTGTGGGCCCATTTTGTAATTGTCTTTTGAAGCAATTGATAAGTTTTTCAAACGAGCATACTCATTTTCGACTTCTAATTTTTTTTGTACCAAATTCAGCATTTCTTTAGTAAATATACCATCGAACCCTAGCCGAGTGCATGCGTATTTGAAATAATCGGCTTCCGACTGGGTGAATTTCCCATCAGCCAGAGCAATTTTGGCCAATACCACCAGGATGTAAAATGCCTGTTCCCGATCAATCGTTCCGATATAGTAAAGCTCTGCGTTTTGTCGTTGTTTAATCATTTGCACCAGACGCTCGGCTTCTTCTTTATTTGATAAGTAGGCCAGGATTGTACGTAGATAGGCAACTTCATGGTGATCAACATGTCTGTCTGCCAGTACCATTCCTCGAATGGCATCAACGAACCAGGAAAGGTTGTCATCAGATAGCGATTCAATAAATGTTTCATCGAGCCCAGAGCCTAACTGATCTATCATGGTTTTACCGTACATGAGTTTGGTGTATTATGTTCAAAGAATCGCCAAAAATGAAGCAATTGGCATGATCCCCACATAATGGTTTAGAACCTGTTTGAAAAAACTGATTCTGCTACAAAACCGCCTCATTGGCGTCTGTTTTGAGAAAATTTGCGTTAAATAGGCTCACTATTCGCCTTAAATTTTCTCAAAAATCCGCTCAACGAGGTCGATTTTTCGCAACGAACCATCTTTTCCAAACAGGTTCTTAGGAACGTGAGAGAAATAATTGACCAAAGTTGTGCAGGATGTTTTTCGAGTGTCAAGGAGCTTGATTGTGCATGTACAGAGGCAGACGGCCAGTCTACATAAGCGATCAAGCAACGCAGAAGATCGGAAAAAGGCGGGGCGGCCATCCGCCAACAAGTTTCGTTAATTATTTTTTGAACGCCCCTTAGTTTTGTTGTGTCCATTGTCTTTTAATGATTGTATTGTAGTGAACTTGAGGAGAATCGGAATCGGACACGTAGCTTTTTAACGCAAAAGCCACTGCACTGAACGCAATGTTATCCCAATTGATCTCGTTTTTATGAAAGAGTTGTACCTCTTCACTTTCTGGGCCTGGTGAAAAATCGAGATGCTTCAGCTTGGCCAAAAAATGGACATATACTTGATCGATGTGTGGAAGGCTCGAAATAGCAAAGATTCGGGAGATCTCTACCTCTGCTCTGGCCTCTTCCCAGGTTTCTCGAATAGCCCCTTCTTCTAAAGATTCCCCATTTTCCAAAAAACCAGCAGGAGTCGTCCACAATCCGTATCTTGGTTCAATCGCCCGCTTGCACAATAAAATTTGATCCTCCCAATAGACGACACACCCTACCACCAATTTAGGATTTTCATAATGGATCATACCACAGGCTTGACAAATATACCGCTCCCGGTCATCCTCAGGAGGAATACCTAACTGTACATGTTGTCCACATTTGCTGCAAAAATTCATGGAATCTCTTCTTACTTTTGTTTGTAGTCTGTATGTAAAAAAAATACACTAAACGTGATTACCTCGCATGATCCTGCTTAAAGTTCAAAAAAAAATGCTATATAGTTGGCCAGACATACAGAAGGTACTCTAATTTTCTAATATGCGTATGTTTTTTGAGACAGTCCAGTTCAAACGTGAGATATTACATTTACAAAGTTTAAAGAAATATGAAAGTTTATATTCATTTGTCAATATCTCTTCTCAGTTGGCTTTGAAAATGATAAAGGATAAGGCAGAAGATGTGTTAAATAGAATGAACGGTTAATTATTGGAAAAATATGTCAAAACACAACATGACCTTCTCATTACGCTTCAAGCTCATTTGCATTGCTATGCTGGCAGTTTGGGGAGGGGAGACAATCGATAGTTTTTATATTTCATACCGGGAAAATATCCGTGCTCGTGAAGGAATTTCCCGGCAGGCAGTGTCACTGGGAGAATACATAGCCTTTAGCAGTGCACCCGCATTGGTTTTTGAAGATCGCTCTGCATTGTCAGAAGCCTTGTCTGCACTACAAAAAAACCCCAGTTTGGCATATGCGATGTTTGCCGACACAGCAGGAAAAATTTTAGCCAAAATTAACAACCACCCCTTTTCGTTTCCCAAGCAATATAAGTTGGTGGGGCAAACAACAGTAGAATTTGCCGATCAACAGGTGCATGTGATGATTCCCATACACGACCATGAAGAATCTCTGGGATTTTTCTACCTGGGATTCAGTTTGCAAAGCCTCAATGAACAGATTAAAGATGATGGAATCATGGCGTTTGGATTGAATGTTTCACAGGCTTTTCTCTTAACCCTGATCATGATGTTTTTTTTGCAGCGTGTTATTTTTCGTCCTGTCAATTACTTATCCGAAAGCACTAAATTTATTTCTGCAGGAAATTTTAAAATTGGTAAGCTTACCGAAAAAATCAAATCAGGTGATGAACTGGGGCAATTGGCCGATTCGTTTCAGGAAATGGCTACTTCTTTGGAGGAAAAAACCAATGAAATTATTGAGCAAAATCAGACCTTGAAAGACCGAGAACGCAGCTTACAGAAAGTCAACAACTTTCTTTCTACTTATTTACCGAAACAGTTTGTACAAACAGTTTGGGATCGTAATCAGGAAGACGAAGTGACTGCTCCCAAGCGTGAAAGGCTAACGGTGTTTTTTTCGGATTTACAGGGTTTTACCGCTCTTACCGATCAATTAGACCCAGAAACTTTGTTTGTGCTGCTCAGTGAATATCAAAATGTGATGAATAATATTGTGCTCAAATATGATGGGACCTTAGATAAATACATGGGGGATGGTTTAATGGTGTTTTTTGGTGCTCCAGAAAGTCGTGGCCAACAAGAAGACGCCCTGCGGTGCTGCTTGATGGCGATGGAAATGCAAAATGCGATGGGAGGTTTGCAGGAGTCCTGGTTTCATCAAGGCATTGAATCTCCCCTGGATCTCCGTATTGGTGTACATACTGGATTCAGTACAGTGGGTAGCTTTGGAACAGAATCCCGTTTGGACTATACTGCCATTGGGCCAGTCGTCAATATTGCCTCACGACTCGAAAGCTCCTGTCCTCCAGGAGAAGTAAAAATCAGTCATCAAACATGGGCCAATATTCGTCCATTTCTCGAGACGAAGGAGACAGAATCGATCACTCCCAAAGGATTGACACGTCCCATGAAAACATATGTGGTGAACGGGGTAACAACAGATTTGTTGGAGTTATTGAAAGAATACAAACTATCAACAGTCCTGCAGGACGTATGTCAAATTTCCATGGAAGAGAAAGCACTCTATGTGGCATCATAGGCATGAGATGAAGAAAAAAATTGTTTGGTATTTCCTGCCAGTTTTCCTGTTATTAGGAATTTTATCATTTCCCAAGAGTAGCTGGGCTTTGGAAAGAATGGATTTGCCCATTCAACTCCAGTTCAAACTGTTGATCAAAGCGGCTACCTATAACCGTGCTCAAACTACAAAAGATCCCGAAGTGTTGAGAGTGGGACTGGTTTATTCAAAAGAACCCAATTCTGAGCAAGTGGCCAAAGAGGTATTTGCCTTGTTTGGTACTTCACAAACGACTGTTCGTCAATATAAGTTGGCAGTGATTCCTATCGAATTTCAAAACCTTGAACAATTCAAACAGGATACAGAAGGTTCTAAGATCCATATTTATTATATCACTCCAGGCAGTATTTCTTATCTCCCTTCCGTTTTAGACATAAGCAATCAACTTAAAATTTTGACCATCACTGGAATTACAGATTATGTGTATCGGGGAGTCACACTGGGGGTTGCTAATAACGGTTCCCGTCCTGAGTTTTTATACAATTGGGAAACAGCTCGGAATAACGGGGCCGATTTTCATTCCAATTTTTTGCGCTTAGTACGAGTAGTCAGAAAGTAATCTAATGAAATCGATTTATTGGTTTTGGTGTTTTATTCTATTGTTCACATGGATGTATGGACAGCCGGTTATGGGAAAAGATAAACCTCCTGCCCACAAGCAACACGATGGTGCTTCTGCAAAGCAACATCACTGGGAAAAATGGAAAGAACATGTCGAAGAAAAGTGGAAAAAATTTAATGAAAAACACCAGATAGAACAGTTTTTTGATGAGGACCTGGAAGATTTGTTGAGCACCGAGTTGGTCACCATCACCTCTCGGCAAGCACAAACTACCGATGAAGTCCCAAATATCATCACGATTATTACCCAGGATGAAATTCGTCAGTCTGGAGCCCGAACATTAGGAGAAGCTTTAAACTTGGTACCTGGCATTCATCTTCGTCATGCTTCCCCTTTTAATCCAGAAGAAACCATCCATGCCGAAGGATTTTTGATGCGAGGAACTGTCCTGGGAGGTTCCAAACACATCTTATTTTTATTAAATGGACAGAGATTGAATGATTCACAAAGTGGTGGGATTACTAACACGATAGGAGTGATTCCCCTGCACAATGTTAAGCGTATTGAATTGATTCGAGGCTTGGGATCTGCTCGTTATGGCACGAGTGCTTTTACAGGAGTGGTTAATATTATTACCAAACGAGGAGATGATTTGCGCGGAGGAGAAATCACGACGTCTGTCCATAGTCATGACGGATTTTCCCATAGCCTTTTGATTGGTAACAAACGAGGTGATTGGATAGCGTCTTTTCATGGTTTGTATGCTGATGATGACGGACAGAAGCATTCTCTCAAGCGAGTGGACCGGCGTACAGAACAAGTACGGGATGGGAGAGAGTTTAAAAACATTGCTCTGGATATCCGATACAAGCAGGCATTTTTTCATTTTAGCCATTATGAACATGAAACGGACCCTTTTGTTATCAATGGGAGAGCCAATTCAGAAGAGGACAAACTGGCTGGCGCAAAAGGTACTTCTACCTTGGCCAGTGCTGGTTATGAATGGGTACTCCCTTCAGGATCTCTTTTGCTCGATTTTCAACACTCTCGCTTCACGTCCGAATATGCTGGGGTTCAGTTGGAAAAACCTGAAATTGATCTATTTTTTGGTGGGATAGAAAATTTCAATGTTGAAAGATTAAACCAGGTCGTTGGTGGAAGAATAGCCGATGATATCCGACTGGAAGTCAATTTGCAGTGGCTTTACCGCTTTACCAGCGATCATGTGTTTGAACTGGGGATTACCTCCACCAAAGAAATTTTGGTAGAAAGCTCGTTGATCGATAATGTGAGGGGAACTGTATTGGAAGATGGTTTTCTTTCTATAGAGGAAACAAGAGACTTTGTAAAAACAACAGTGGTGCGGGATCATGAACGTCATATTCGGGGAATTTATTTGCAGGACAATTATCGTGTCAATCCAGAAATTTCAGTCTATCTGGGGGCTAGGTATGACGATTACAGTGATTTTGGCAATACGTTCAATCCAAGGGCCGGTTTGGTCTACCGGTTTGCCAAACAGCAAATGATCAAGATGCTGTATGGAACCGCTTTCCGTGCGCCAGCTTTCCAGGAGCAGTTTACTTTCCAAGCAGGAAATGGCTTGGTTGTCGTAGAGAATCAGCTAGATCCTGAAAGAATAGAAATGGCAGAGGCCCTATACCAGCACGGTATCTCCAGTATTTATAAATTCAAATTTAATATTTACCAGGGACAGGTGCGGGACTTTATTTTTTCTACAAGTATTAATGCTAATGATGACGACGATGAAGATGATGACAAGGAGGAAGATCAAACTTTAGCCAATAATCTTGATCTTAAAACAACAGGATTTGAAGCAGAATTCAGGATAGAACCTCGTCCTCAGCATTACCTGTCCATTAATGTTTCCAGGGCATTTATTGAAGTAACACTGGATGGAGAAAGATTACCAGCTTGGGATAATAATTTGTTGCCCCAGACAATGTGGAATTTGATTTACAATCTACCTTTCCAAGAGTGGTTGAATGTCAATACATCGATGTCTTACCGCAGTGAGCAAGTCCTCAGTTCTGAAAACGACAAAGTTCTTTCTGCATACACCATGGTGAATTTTCATTTTCTCGTTCGCCCTCCCACAATGAAATCAATAGAAAGCTTTTTCGGGGTCCGTAATTTGACCGATGTAGAAACGTATTCTCCAATCAATGGTTTAAACGACTCACCAGAAAGGGGCCGGGAATTACTGGGTGGGATTCGAGTGGATTTTTAGAAGCTGTGTTAAAAACATTTACCGTTACGAAAATTTGTCAAAACGAGCGACTTTTTGGGAAATTTGAGGCGAATATCGGGAATATTTAACAAAAATTTTCCAAAAAATGAGCCGTTTTGGCGGATTTGCAGTAGGATAAATGTTTTTAACACAGCTTCTTAGTACAAGTATTCACAATAAAGTGTACAAATTCTTAATCTTAATCTTGTTCTTAATCTTAATCCCTCAATTTCCAGAGATTAAGAGTAAGATTAGG
>JANQHV010000132.1 GCA_028282505.1 SAR324 cluster bacterium
TGAAATCAAATCAAGAAAATTCACTTCAGATTCATCATCGAATTGACATTGTATCAAAATGAATATTATAAACCAAAATGGACAAGCCATCTATTAAAAATATAGATATTCCAACGAATCAAAACAGGAGAAAATTTTTGTCAGCACCAAGTAATCAAAGAAAGGACCCACGACAGAATGTACGTGCTATTGTACAACTCATGGGTCCCAATTATAAAGACAATGTCGTCTGTCAAAACATATCCGTAAACGGGTGCATGGTTCTCATCAATACAGTGCTCAATCCACGTACTTTGATCAACCTGCGATTTTATGGCAAAAAAACAGATGGAGGTGACGGGCATGAACTGTACGATATGCTCACCGGGAAAGTACAATGGTATCGAAGAACGGGAAGAAATAAAGGAGTGATTGGCATTGAATTCACCAGCAAAGCCAACGAAAATCATGGGGTACTTCAATTATTGGATCCTGCCAGATTTGTCAAAGAGGTCAAAAGGCTAAAATCGGCCAGTAGCTCCCTCATGGGCAGTTATGTCAAATGCTACGTATGCGGACAGAAAGACATTCACCAATGGAAACTTCGGGCAAAAAGCATGCTCTCAACGACAAATATCTTTGGAGTTCCTGTCTATACAGAGCCCTTGGCCAACAAAGATTTCTGTGATTTCAATCTGCTACGAGTCACAGTTTGCCCCAACTGTTTTTTCGCTTCTGGACTACCAAACTATTTCCAAAAAACATTTGAAGACACCAGCCCTTTCAATTCAGGTGTATTTTATAAACCGTGGATGTCCACTCTGGACGATCGCAAAAAAAAAGCCACTCCCCACAAAGGAGCACTGTTTTCAGATACCAGAGGTGTTGAGCAGGCATTGGTTGCTTACGACTTATCCATTGAAACTCATGAATTGATGGTGGAGTTAACAGGAAGTTATGATGAAAGCCGCAACACCATCATGCTGCTCATGTTCCAAGCAGAAATCTATATGTCTACTGGAAACCGGAGTGCTGCAGAAGGTAATTTATCCAAAGCCTTGAATAAATTAGAAAAGATATTTGGTCATCTGGAAAAAGAAGCCATTATTCGTGCAGCTTTACTTCTCTGTTTAATTCACCTGTACTTCAAAAACATGAAAGAGTTCGGCAGTTACATGACGTTCATGGTCAATTATAATCAGGATGGGAAAGTCAGTCCTGATTCTACCGAAGGGAAGGTGCTCAAGCAATGTCAAGATACTCTGAACAAAGCCTATGAATATCGGGAAGAATTGAACAAAGACAAACTCTCTAATTTTCACTTTGAATTCTAGAATGATCTTACTCACAACAGTCCTGAGTTGATAGCTCAGTTAAAAAGGTTTGCTAAATATTGGGATCATTACTACAATTCTAGAAATTTTATCCAATTGATGGAGCTGCCTTTTCAGCATCCAAATCCTTCTCTTTAACTGAATTTAAACATGTCCTCTGGCACTTACTTGAAAAATTCCTATTGTCTTTTGTGCCATAGCAATGATTTAGATTCATTTTTTGAGGATAAATGCAGGATCTATTTACGGTGTTCGCATTGTAAATTAGTCTTTGTTCCCAGCCGCTATTGGTTAAGCACCGAAGACGAAAAGGCTACTTATGATTTGCATGAGAACTGTATGCAAAATCAAGGTTATCGCCAATTCCTATCTCGATTAAGTACACCACTATTGGAAAAACTGGATTCAGTACAACAGGGCTTGGATTTTGGTTGTGGTCCAGGCCCTGTTTTATCGGTTCTCTTACAAGAAAAAGGGCATCAAATGGATCTCTATGATCCTTTCTATTACAATGATCCTTCAGTGTTTTACAAAAATTACGATTTCATATGTTCTACTGAAACCGTAGAACATATGAATAATCCCAACAAAGAATTTATTCGTTTGTTTCAGATGTTGAAACAAGGTGGTTGGCTAGGTATTATGACGAAGCTGGTGATTGACAAGCAGGCTTTCAGCCAATGGCACTATATTCGCGATATAACACATATTTGCTTTTACAGCCAACACACTTTTGAATACCTTGCACAACAATTCAATGCCGAACTCAGCTTCGTTGCAAGTGATGTCATACTGCTCAAGAAGAGATGAAAATAAGCAGAATTGGAAAACAAATTTGTTACAATCACATCAAACGCAAATTTAGTTGGCGTTGCTGTATATTGACTTTTTTCAGGTGATGAAAAATGGTTTTGGGCATTCCTTCTGGTAATTCCACCGTACTATAATGGTTATATAATCTAATATGTCCAATATACCGATTTTCAATGTCAGCTTCACTGGTAATGGCTCTAACAATATCCCCAACTTTGACTTTATGTTTCTTTCCTATTTCCAGTCGATACCGATCAAATTTAATATCTTCATTGCGTTGGTATAAAGTCTCTTTTTTTTGTTTTTTGGATTTCTTCACCTTCTTATTTTCTACAATGGCTTTCGAAGAAGATGAAGTCTGTTTGATTGAGTGTTTGACTTTTAGGGGTTGTTTTTTTTGAGCAATATAAAGCAATGCCAAAGAAAGCTCATCGGAGCTGACATTGAGTTTTTGTTTTAATTCTTTTAGGCTTCCGCGTAATGTCTCAATTTGGTGGTCTGATAAGATGTTGGCCACACGATCTTTAAAAAGTTTCATTCGTTTTTGTTCCAGATCTTTATCAGACGGAATTTGTGCCAATTCAATGCTTTGTTTGGTGACGTGTTCGATTGTTCGCAACATGCGTTTTTCTTGGGGTGTCACAAACAAAATAGCTTTGCCATCACGGCCTGCACGACCCGTTCGACCAATGCGATGAATATAAGGCTCTGTCTCTTGAGGAATATCAAAATTGATGACCAGGCTAATTCGATCTACATCAAGTCCTCTAGCAGCTACATCGGTGGCCACAACAATATCCAGTTTACGCTCTTTTAAATGATTGATGGTTTTTTCCCGGTTCGCTTGATTCATATCTCCATTGAGAGCCGATACTGAAAAACCTTTGGAAACCAATTGATCAGAAACTCTCACCGTTGCCGCTTTAGTTCTGGTAAAAATCAGAACACCATCATACTCTTCAACCTCAAGAAGCCGGGTGAGTGCTTCCATTTTTAGATTGTTATTGAGCACAAGATAGCTCTGTTTGACACTTTCTACCGTCGTTGTTTTGGACGCAATCTTTATTTCTTGGGGATTCTTGAGGTGTTGATTGGCAATCGCCTTAATAGAATGAGGTATTGTTGCAGAAAACATAGCCATTTGACAATTTTCCGGCGCTTGAAAAATGATTTCTTTGACATCTTCAATAAATCCCATCCGCAACATTTCATCGGCTTCATCTAAAACAACAGCCCGTAATTCGTCTAAAACCAAACTCCCTCGCTTCAAATGATCCAAAATTCTTCCTGGGGTTCCTACAACCACATGAACCCCATTTCTTAATCCTTTTAGCTGTTCTGCATATCCTTGCCCTCCATAAATAGGAAGTGTACGGAATCCCTTTAGCTGTTTTGCATAGCGTTGAAAAGACTCTGAAACTTGAATAGCGAGTTCACGGGTGGGCGCTAATACAAGCACTTGAGGCAGTTTTCGTTTGAGTTCAAGACGAGCTAAGAGAGGAAGAGCAAATGCTCCCGTTTTTCCCGTTCCAGTCTGAGCTTGAGCCAATACGTCATGGCCTTCTATCAGATGAGGAATTGTTTGCTCCTGAATAGGAGTGGGTATTTCATAACCCAATTTTTTGAGAGAATGGAGGAGAGGCACAGGAAGAGATAACTCAGAAAATAAAATAGGATTAGACATAAAGTGGCCTTATAATGAGGAGAAAAACGTCAAAAAAATGAAATGACGGTTCAGGAATTTCTCAATAACGAGAACTATGAAGATGCAGGACCAGAATTATAAACAGGAAGAGTACATCAGATTTAACAGGATTATCTATGTCCTACTATTTCTGATTTTGCTGAAAAACTAAGTTTGGCTAGGACGTATAATCATTATTGGAACGATTGTATCTTTGCTTGAGAAAACAGTCAATCTTTCGTCAGTAATTCTTCTTTTAGCTGTGAATCCTCCTTTCAGGTACCTTGAAAAATCATCTTAACTTGAAATCACAGAAAACTAATGATAACAAAGGGGGGAGTAAAAAAGTTCTCATGATAACGTAGGGGGGTAAAAGCAGATTATTATTTCATCTGAATATAGCAATTCTCAATAAAATAGGGTTTGATCATATTTTCGGCCAAGCTCTTCTACAAAGGTTTAGCCGACTTTCCGCTTTCCCCCTCACCTGGCTTCCAGGCAGTGTTCCGTTCCCCAAGGAGTAGGACATTATTTCCAAATGTAAAAATTACAAAAAGTGGCCAGTATCATGATCATGCCCATAAAATATGTCATAGGTGTTGAAATGACACCAGGCTGGAGTCAATAAATAATCATGCTAAACACACGAGACGAAAAATTACTCGAAGAAAATAAAGAAATTCTGGAATATTTGAGTCAATCACGCCTATCCAGCCAGTTGCCTGACGACTTAAAGCAGCAACTTCTGCCTTTATCCAAATTATTGAAATATCCTGCCAAGAGTATCATTCTAGAAGAAGGACAGCCCAATGATACCGTTCTTTTTTTAATGAATGGGGAAGTGAGTGTTTACAGGGGCGGAGAGTTCATTGTCAATATGCATCGTAAAGGAGATATCCTGGGAGAGATGAGTATTATCAGTGACAAGCCCTGCTCTGCTACCATTATTGCCAACACGGACTGTGAACTTTTTGGGATTCGTGCCAAACACATTGGGCGCTACACTGATTTTAAAAGTGACCTTCTACAAAATGCAGTCTACCGTCTCTTTTCGATGATTTTGACAGAAAAATTATTCCTCACTACCGAAAAAGCAAAACGGTATGAAATCATCAACCGGCAGCTTGTCGAAGCAGAAGCAGGACTAAAAACAGCCAATGAACAACTCCAAGATGATATCATTGAGGAAAAAAAGTTAAAGCAAGAGTTGCAAATTGCCAAAGAAGCGGCAGAAGCAGCCAATCATGCCAAATCAGAATTTTTGGCCAACATGAGTCATGAAATTCGCACTCCCCTTACTTCTATCTTAGGCTTCAGCCAAGTACTGCTGGAGAAAGGGCATGAATACAATTTACCAGAGGAATTACAACATTACCAAAAAAACATACACCGCAGTGGTCAGATATTATCTGAATTGATCAACAATATACTCGATCTCTCCAAAATAGAAGCTGGTAAGCAGGAAGTTCACGAAGAAGATTTTCACTTTAAAGATTTGATTCAAAATCTGGCAGAAATCTACAAATTTCAAGCCCAGCGAAAAGGAATTCATTTCACATGCAACATTAATCCCCAACTTCCCCCAGCCATTCATACGGATCGCACTAAACTGACACAAATTTTAACGAACTTAATCGGCAATGCCATCAAGTTCACTCCTGCTGAAAAAGAAATAAAATTTGAGGTCACTGGAGATAAAGATGTGATTGTTTTTATGGTCGCCGACAAGGGAATTGGTATTCCCAAAAACCGTCAGAAGGCCATTTTTGAAATATTTGAGCAGGTGGATTCTTCCACCTCCCGGGAATATGGAGGAACTGGCCTTGGATTAGCCATTTCCAAAAAGTTAGCAGAGATGTTAGGAGGAAAAATTTCTGTTGCCAGTCAGGTTGGGAAAGGTTCCACTTTCAATTTAATCCTTCCTCGGAAGGAAGCCTCTCCTCATTTCATGACTTCTTTAGCAGCACAAAATACTTCGTTTTCCAATAATGCCTCTCCTCCATTTTCCGCCAGCAACCAAATTCTGGTGATCGAAGACAATACGATGAACCAGGAATTAATTCAGACATTGCTGGCCAATTATGGTCTACACGCTCGTTTTACCAATGATGGGGAATCTGGCATTGAAGAATTGAGTCAACTCCATGCAAAAGGAGTTTTACCTGACCTCATTTTGATGGATCTGCAAATGCCAGGAATTGATGGAATCGAAACCACGCACCGCATCCGTAGCAATCCACAATTCACTGAAATCCCCATTGTTATTTTATCGGCTAATGTCTTCAAAGAACAGCAAGAGGCCGCCCAGGATATTGGCATATCTGATTTTCTCACCAAACCAATCGATCCCGCAAAATTTTTAGCCATTTTGCAAAAATACTTGCGGAGCTGACTACAAAGCTCTTTCCAAAATACGGGTTAGCTCTTGCCGAGTCAATGTCACTGGATTTCCCTTCATGCTGCTGGCATTTTCAGATTTCTCAACAATTTTTGGAAAATCCGTTTCTGTCACTCCCAGCGTCCGCAATGGTGCTATTTGCAACGTGCTGGAGATTTCCTGTGCCCAGGCAATCCCATCGACAGCTCGTGCAGCAGGATCTCCAGTCACAATCCTGGCCACCTCTTCATACCGCGCTAAAGTGGAAGAATCCGGCATCCGGTCGTTCAATGCCTGCAAATTGATTTCCATGACAAATGGCAGAAAACGAGCACAAAGCGCACCATGTGGAGCATCAAACATTCCCCCCATTGGTCCGGCAAAACCATGAATGGCTCCCAACTTGGCATTTGCCAGAGCCAACCCACCAAATAAGCTGGCCAAAGCCATATCCTTTCGTGCCTCTACATCATCGCCTCTCTGAACCGCTTTCAACAAAGAATGAGCCGCACGCTGTAACCCTTCTCGACATATTCCATCCGTCAACGGATTGGCTTTATTCGAAACAAAAGATTCCAGCAAATGAGTGAAGGCATCCAAGCCTGTGTTGGCTGTGGTTGTAGGCGACATGGAATAGGTCAATTCTGGATCGATCACAGCCAGAGCAGGTAACATCAAAGGACTGCGTAAACTGACCTTGACCTGGTGTTCGGGTGAGCCGATCACAGCATTGCGAGTTACTTCCGCACCTGTTCCTGATGTGGTTGGAATGGCAATAAAGGGGGCAGAGGCCTCAATCAATGGCTTCCCCTGCCCAATCACTTCCAAATAATCCAAAAGCTCACCTTCGTTGTTCAACAGAGCCGCAATTGCTTTTCCAGTATCGACAGAACTGCCACCTCCACATCCAATCACCATATCACAAGTTGTTTTTCTGGCATGTTCCACTCCTTCAAGCACCATTGACGTTGTTGGTTCTTTGGAAACATGAAAGAGGTCAAAAGGTAGTCCCTGCTGTTTCAAACAATCCAGGAGGGGAGCAGCATGCTGTTCTCTGTTTCCGGTAACAACCAATGCGCGATTTCCCATTTTAGCTGCCAATGGTCCAACCTGCTGGATAGAGCCAGCACCAAAAATAATTTGTGTTGCCGTTGCAAATTCAAAGGACATCGTCATTTTTGAACAAAATCCCAGCCTTTCTCATCTGGGAATGCATTATTGTATTTAATACTGTTGCGAGGTTCTACCATCATATCAGCCACCGTATCACGCCACGTGGTATAATGGGTGGTTTCTTTATGCTTTGCCGGATCATCCGCAGTACGGTAGACCTCCACCAGTACAAAACGTGTTGGATCATCTTGCTGCTGGATGACATCAAACCTGGCAACTCCTGGTTCTTTTACACTGTTACGTGCATTTTCCAAACTGGCTGCTTTAAACTCTTCCACCTTATCGGGCTTCACATGAACAAAAACGTGTACTATTAACATTTTATCCTCCTTGTTTCATTATTCTTTCTCTGTATATTTTTTCGTCCAGGTACACAATGGTACGATATTACCCATTTTTTTGTTTTTTGCCATACTATTTGAGTATGTCAAGTAATTCATTGATCTGTTTTCTGGCTAAACACCTTAGAACCTGTTTGGAAAAAATGGTTCGTGGCGAAAAATCGATCTCGTTGAGCGGATTTT
>JANQHV010000198.1 GCA_028282505.1 SAR324 cluster bacterium
GATATTTCGTTTCCCCAAACTTTCTCAACAACCACAGGGAAGCAACACTATCAAGGCTTAAAGGAAATTTTACAATAACTTTTTTTATTTCTGTCATCAGGCAGACATCTTACAAGTTTGAATAACTCGACATTTCAGCCAATTTGAGGTAATAAATTTTTCTCATTATGCAATCAGATGGTGAAAAATACAAGAAACATCTATTCCAGCAAATCACCCAAAAAATTGGTAGAAATACAGAATTCATCCAATGAGCGATTAACCTTATACAAAGTTGTCTTTAAAAAAGTGACAATACCTTTAATTCTTATCCCTGGGGAGAGGATTAAGAACCTATTTGAAAAAGATGGTTCACCTTCTGGCGGTTTTGCAGCAGGATAAGAGTTTCGGGAAACCCTCTAAGGTGAGGGATAAAATGGGGGACTATGGATTGAATTCCAATCCTATCAGTGTAATGTCATCATTGAACGTATCACGACCAGAATAATCCTGTCCAAATTCACAAATACTTTCCAGCAATTGATCGATGGGCAATCGGTTGTTGTTCTTCAAAAATTCAACCAATTGTGGTGTCCCTAAAACAATGCCATTTTCATCTTTTATTTCAATGATACCATCGGTATGAAGTACTAGTTTATCACCAGGAAGCAACTTGAAGTTTTTTTCATCATAACAGGCGATTTCATTAGGCAACATCCCCACAACACTTCCCTTTCCCTTGAGGTAGAAAACCTCATCGGTTGCAGGACGAATCACCAGGCCCGGAGGATGAGCAGCAGTCGTATAAGTCAACGTGTTTTTTTTTGAGTCATAAATTCCATAAAATATAGTTGCGTATTTGCTCTTCGGCAGTCGTCCCTCCAGATGTTGATTTGTTCTCTCCAGAGTTGTTTTTGGAGATAAACTACGTTGGGCAGTATCTGCAAAAATTGCAGATACCATAAAAGAAATAAGAGCCGCAGAAACCCCATGTCCTGTCACATCAGCGACCATTACTCCAAATTTATCATCCTTCAGTTCAAAAATGTCATAAAAATCGCCTCCAATTTGCCGCATTGGCACATACTGACAGGCAGCACGTACCTTCGGGATATAATCGAGTTTATCAGGAAGCAAGGTCCTTTGGGTCTCCCTTGCTTGTTCGAGTTCCAGAAGCATTTGATCTTGCTGCTTTTTGATGGTCTGGTAGGATTCTTGGAGAAATTTTTCTGAAATTTTTCTCATTTCTACTTCATGAGAAAGCACCTCATTTGCTTTTTGCAGTTCCTGGGTGCGCTGGTCTACTAATTCTTCGAGATGCCCTTTATATTGTTGTAATTCAACTTCCGTGGTTCTCCGGTCTGTAATGTTTAAGGAATACTCGATCATCTGGATTACATTTCCTCGATCATCAAAAACAGGATACCCATGCACTTCTGCATGGATCAGGTTGCCTTGTTGATCATAGTGAACATGTTCGACCATATAAGGTTTTTTAGTCTCTTTAACTTGTTTTAAGGGGCATGGATGTTTCTCACTGTTATCACAAGGAGTGTCTCTGCGGTGAGTAAGCGCATAACAGGTGGATGCAGTGGAGACTCCAATACTACGGGCAGCTTTATTTGCAATAATGATCGAATAATTATTGGCATCAAGAACATAAAATGGATGGGGAAGGGACTCCAGGATAGTTTGAAAATACTGACGTTCGAGCTGTGATTGCTCATTTTTGTCCTTTGCCAATTGTCCTCCGAGATTAGTGACTTAGGATTCATTGCAATGCCATTGGAATATGAATCAAAATGACATGCCTTTTCTAAAATTTCAAACTTATAACCATTGGCCTTTCCAGTGCAAAAATCCAATAAAACGACAAAGCTTGTTTTAATTCAGCCTCCTATTCAGGACTTTTACGAAACATCCATTCGCTTACAACCAATAGGTCTCTGTTATTTAAAAGCAACCGTCTACAAATTTTTACCAGAATGGGAAGTCGTTGTTAAAGATTATCATCATGGTTGGGGTAGGCATACCATTCCATTGCCCAAAGAATTGGTCTATCTGAAAGAGTACTACGCTTATCCCGATAAGAGTCCTTTTTCCTCTTTTTACCACTATTATCATTTTGGAGCTTCTTTTTTAGAAATTGGGGAACAAGTAGCTTCAGAGAGTCCAGATCTGGTAGGGATCTCTTCCCTGTTTTCCCCATACTATCGGGAAGTGCTGGCATGTGCTGATGCCATCAAAAGCCACATCAATGTCCCTATCATTGCAGGAGGCTCCCATGTTTCAGCAGATCCGATCCGGATGCTGCAATACCCATCTATTGATTATGTGATTCGTGGAGAGGGAGAACGCCCATTGATCTGTTTTTTAGAAGCATGGAAACAACAAGAGGGGTATGGACATGTGCCGAATTTGGGGTGGAAGCGCAATGGAACGGTTGTATTAAACCCAATCGAACCCAATTATGCAATCGACGAGATTCCTTTTCCAGACTTTTCCGATTTTTCAGTAAACCAGTATCTTTTTGAAAAGCGTCCTCTTTGTTTTCTAATTACTTCACGGGGATGTCCTTATCATTGTTCTTTCTGCTCAGTCCATCAAACATTCGGGCAAAGGTATCGTAAACGCTCTGTCGTGTCGATTTTTCAGGAAATTCTCCAACGTGTAGAGGAGGGGTATCGGATCTTTGATTTTGAAGATGATGATCTTACTTTTCACAAAGAAGAGATGAAACGCCTGTGTGAAAAAATAATTGCACATTTTTCTGTGGGTCAACTCCAATTGTTAGCAATGAATGGGATTTCTTACCTTCATCTCGATCAGGAATTGTTGAGATTGATGAAAGAAGCTGGTTTTTCCCATCTCAACCTGGCACTCGTCAGTGCAGACTCAGAGACAAGGTCCTTACTCAATCGTCCTTTTTCTTTAGAAAAATACCTGGGGATTGTGCAGCAGGGAGTGAGTTTGAAATTCAACATGGTTGCTTATCAAATTCTTGGATTGCCACAAGAAAAATTAGAGACCATGATGACCACCCTGGTTTTGAACACTAAACTTCCTGTGCTGTTGGGAGCTTCTATGTTTTATTTGACGCCCAATTCCCCAATCGCGCAGGATTTTCCAGCGTGTAGCGAGGAAGATATTTTTAAATCACGGTTGACTGCTATGGCCATCGAAACTTCTCACTTTTCGCGAAATGACATCTTCACACTTTTTATCACAACCCGAATTATCAATTTTTTAAAGGGAATAGTGCTGCCTGAGGATTCAATGCCATTACACCACGTCCTCAGCTATGCAGCATCACAAGGAGGGAAAACAGCGACAGGAGTGGCTTTACTGTGTAAACTCTTTGAAGAAAAAAAACTGTATGCCGTTGTGGGCCAGGATTTACAACCCATCAAACAATTTCGCTTTGAGCTGTTTTTTCAAATTTGGTCCCAAATTGATTATATTGGCACCCAGGCAGCGCAGAGAATCACGGACCTGGAAAATCTATTACCAGCCTGACCCGGACCAAGGATGTTTAGGTCATTATGTCCACCATCATCTCACGAACCGCTTCTTCCATCATCATCAATTCCATCATTTCCTGATCTGGTTCCGCCATCTCCATGATTATCTCACGAACTGCTATCTCCATGACCAACGTCATTTCCTGAACCAAAATCTCTACTTGATCCATGACAGTATCTTCCAAAATTTCGCTCCTTTTCTAATTCGTTATAATCCCGTTCCGCTCGGTACATAGTCCGCATCGGTAGTTAATAGAATCTTATCCAGTAAAGTACCATCTTCTCGTAAATAAATGTTCAGCGTATGATTTCCCTCACCTAGGGAAAAACCACTTCCTGTTTCTGCCCATGCCCAGTTACCTGTAGCAGTATCATGCCTGATTAGACTACCATCATTGACTTTCACGAAAAAACTGTTGGATGAACTACTGGGACCTTTGGCTCGCAACCAGAGATAATAGGTAGTGGATACTGAGCTTTGCAGAGCAAAATGGAGATAGTGGTTGGCATACAACCCTGTTGCGTCACGATCATTTCCTGTATCTTCAGTTGTCACCATATACTGATTTCCAGAAGCCTGACTGTCATTTCCCATTATAAAATTACCAGTCACCAATCCACCCTCAGCCTCTATCCAGGTATGTGTCCCAGTCAGTTCAATATTTTCTGGGTTTTGCAGCTCCAGAAGTATGTTGATAAACTCAAAATCATCCCATGAACCAGTGCTGGGAAACCGCCCAGAGGATAAGGTCAACGTGTTGGTACCAATGATCAAATCACTGGGATTGATCACAAAGAAATAATCAGAAAATGATCCATCAGAGCTGGAGGCAGGCAATTCGATGGGAGTTTGATTGTTCAGGGCAAGCTCTGTTTTTTCGTCCATGGTCCCCTGTCCTCCGGCTCCTTTTGCCTTGAACGTAATAATTCCTTGACTAAAAGTTGTATGTTCCCCAGTCGCCTCAAAAGTAAAGTCCATACTCAAGCCTTCACTGGCACGTTGAAATTGAGAATTAATCTGTGCAGGCTGCCAGGTATCGTCTCCCAGATGATGTAGATCTTGTTCAATCGTCACGATTGTCTGGCTTCCAATCGGTTCTAGAACGAAGTCGATTGTGATGAGATCTGTATCAGGTTTTTCAATGGTTTGAGTGGCCGGGATGTACCCTGTCTTAGAGGCTGAAGCCGCAAAAAACTCTGGCAACACACTGACGGGAACACTCATGGCGTATGTGCCATCACTTATGGTGTTGGTCGAAAATTTTTCGTCATCTGCATAAACTTCCACAAGTGCATTTTCTACGGGTTGGGCACTCGTATCCACTACAGTCCCAATAATTCCAATCGTCACTTCAATAGACAATGCAATGGAAGGAATGATGTCATCGTTACTGCCATTTTCTGGAATTCGATTCAGACCGCTGCTGTAAAAAAGCTGATCGGTTTGATACCACCAGAATTTTTCTTTCCCATACTCTTGGTAGTATTCACTCAAAGCAGGAATCACTTCAATTGCCTGATTGGCAGGAACTGCATTCAAATCAGCCAAAGTTAACCCAGATTGATTGAAAACCCGAACAGCAATATTGAGTCGTTCTCGGGCTTCCTGGTTGAATCGGGAAATGCTCGGTTGCACATACACGATCAAGGCATCAGTTCCAGGAGGTTGACCATTGATACAACGGTTGTCCGGATCATTAGCCCAGAGTTGTACCTTGGGAATCTGAGCAAAGCTACCGTCTTTGTTATAAGGGTTGGGAACTGAGACGGTTCCTGATGATTGGTAACAGATGGAATTTCCCCAAACATCTGTTAACAATTGCTCATCACCATAAGGACCATTCCAATCTGCTGTAGCCTCACTATTTTGTAAAATTCCCTGCAAGGTCGATGGAAATGTCCGCACATCCCAGTAATAGTTCAACAACGACTCTTTCAACTGTTTAATTTGCTGAAGTGTCTGTTGCCGTTCTTGGACTTTCAATAATCTGGAAGAATAGACGGTATTCTTTTTTGGAAATTCTCTCCCTTCCACAGTCACAAAAGGGAGATTGATAATCAGCATGATCGCCATAACCGGTAGGAGTATTGCTTGTCTCGTGGATTTCCATTTTAAACGGGACATGTTGTTCCTTGTCTGAGAATTGCAATCTGTACTCTGCGCATAATCTCTATCTACAAATTATGTACCAGGAAGTGAAAGACTTCTTTCACCGGGCATGATTCGTTGGTTGGAACTACAGAAAGGAAATTTAAATGACAGGAATGCGAAAACTCGCAAAAGAGAAAACTAATGCCACAAGAAAATATCTTACGACAAAAGAAATCTCTCAAAAATAAGCTGGTAAAATTATCCGTTTTTTATTGTATGTTGTGGAGCATCCGTTAAACTACAAAAGAGGAGAAGCTAAAAAATGAGACCATTTCTTGAAAATAAAAGCCAATGCTTAATTATTTTCAAGATAACTTATGATGAGGCTAGATCTACAGGAAAATAAGAAATGAATGTAACACATCGTATGACCGGCAAAATCTGCATTTTGTCGGTCATTGGAGAGCTTCTTGATCAGGATGTATCGGAACTCCAGTCATACGTGATGAACCTGTTCGAGAGTCAAACCCCCCATGCGTTTGTGATGAATCTGGAGCAGACCACTCATGTTGATTCTGCAGGAATAGGGATTATTTTAATGCTTTTCCGAACTTTTCAGAAAATAAAGATCAAATTTGTACTTTGTCAAGTTGGAGAACAAGTTTCTACAATATTTGATTTGACTCAACTCAGCCGGATTACGACCATTTATAGTACCGAAGAAGAAGCACTGGCGAGTCTCTGACAACATCGACTTCCCCTCTTAGCCTTTTTTTTCAGTATACTCACGCAAAGCATCTACAATGACATCGGAACGCTTTTGATTTTGTCTGTTGGCAAGAGAATCCAACTGGATCAGTAATTCTCCAGGAATACGGATATTGACCCATGAATCAGGGATGGTGTTTTGGGGAAG
>JANQHV010000226.1 GCA_028282505.1 SAR324 cluster bacterium
AGTGCCGAGAAAACCGCACAATCAGCTATGGAACTTGCTTCTCAAGCTGATATACTTCAAAATTTAGTCAAAGAGATATCAGGACATGTTGGAATATCGCAAAGTTAATATGTCCACATAAAAAACGGAGTCCAGTCGTAGGAAAAATTTTGATAAGCCTCTCAAAGAGGCATCATCAAAGAGATATATGAACAAACTCTCTTTAAATTTAACGATTATTTTAGCTGTGATTCCAGTGCTTTTTGGAGCATACATTTTTATCAGCATATTTCTTTATCAACAAATAAAAGAAGACATACTGACTCTTCAACTAGAAAAAAATGCTAATTTTTCCTGGGCACTTTCTGAAATGTCCTCAAGTGATTTTTCTCAGTCTTATTACCTGGAAATGAACACAATGGTGCAAAGTTTTTCTTATATAAACCCAGACATTGTCTATCTGTTTTTTACGAATCTGGATAATAAGATTGTTGTCAGTCTCGATCGCTTATTTGAAGGACAAAATGTGGAGTATGTTGACCTCCTGGCAGAAAAATCTTTAATTAGACAGCAACAAGTAACGATTTATAGATGGGAGGCTTTTATTGATGTTTTCTTGGAAATCCATGAGGTTGTTTTGAATAAACGCATCAAACGCAGGAATGACATCTGGGTTCGTGGAGAACATCTTTTTGAAACGCGGCAGGAATTGTTTTTTGACAGTCAAAAACTTGGTTACCTCACTATCGGAATCTCCCAAAAACAATTAAACGGCCAGCTCAACAGCCTTTTAATCCAGATCATTACCATTGGTTTCATTTTACTCTTTTTGATCATCATTGTCATTCATATCGTGATCAAGATGCTCACCACTCCATTGAGAACTTTAACGAATGAGATTTCTAAAATAAATAATTCAAACAATCTTCAAGAGCAGATTATCTCCATGAGCATAAAGGAGCAACAGGGCACACTGGAAATTCTTGAGCTACGTGATGCTTTTTTAACGCTTCAGGAAAATTTGATATATCACTTCAATGAAAACATTCGTCTTAGTAAACTGAAAGACGAGTTTCTCGCGAATACCTCTCATGAACTCCGCACCCCTTTAAATGGTATCATTGGCCTTGCCAGCGCCATGAAACAAATCAAAGATCCCCAATCAAAACAATTTCAAGGCAATTTATCTTTGATTCTGTCTAGTGCTCGTCGTTTATCTTTATTAGTGAATGATATTTTGGATTTTTCCAAAATGAAGTATGAAGAAGTCTCTCTTTATCGAAAACCAGTTTCCCTCAATATTATTGTTGAGTCAGTCTTAGCGTTGAGTCAAACCTTGATCAAAGAAAAACCAATACAACTCTTGAACCTGGTTTCTCAAAAAACAATTCCCTTGATTTTAGCAGATCAGGACCGTTTGGAGCAAATCCTCTATAACTTGGTCAATAATGCAATAAAATTCACAGATCGTGGCGAAGTCATTGTTTTTGCCCAACAAAAAGAACAACAAGTGATCATCCAGGTAATTGATACAGGAAGAGGAATCCCCAGAGAAAAACAAACCAGCATTTTCAATGCCTTTGAACAATTAGACGATTCTAGCACCCAGGGACAAGAAGGAACCGGGTTGGGCTTATCCATTGTCAAACAATTAGTGGAGTTACATGAAGGAACTGTGACAGTAGAAAGCCAGGAGAACCAAGGCAGCACTTTTACTATAGCACTTCCCATTGCTGAAGCACCCATAGAAGCTACTGCTCCACATCCATCGATCCTAAATGAAACTAAAGAACCAGATCCCCTCCCCTTGTCTGCCCTTCTCTTATCCCCGACTCTAAAAGGATTTCAAGATATTTTGATTGTGGATGATAATCCCATTAATATTGAGGCCGTTGTTCAGCAGCTCCCTTCTAACCACTACACCATTCGAGTAGCAAACAGCGGTCGACAAGCTTTAGAACGTTGCGAAGAGAAAATACCTGATTTGATCCTGCTTGATGTAATGATGCCTGGCATGTCAGGTTTTTCTGTTTGTGAGCAGCTCCGTCATCACTACAATCGAGATTGGCTACCTATCCTGTTTTTAACAGCCAAAAACCAAGAAAAGGATATTCTCCAAGGATTTGAAGTGGGGGGAAATGACTATCTCACTAAACCTTTTTTTCATACAGAATTGATTTGCCGAATAGAAGCACATTTGGAAATCACGCTGCATCGCAAATGCGATAAGGCCTTGATAGAATTAAGTAGCCGTCATTATGTCAGTCAAGAAGAAATCATTGTTACTGCCTTTGAACAAATCACGCAATTGAGTTTTGTGGATGAAGCAGTTTTGTTTAAGGACAATGAAGTACTCCATCGATATCAACTGGATGGAGAAGGCTCTCAAGGAAAATTAGAGAAGGCCCCTTCAAAATCAATCTTGAAAATCATTGATTCTTATTGGCCTCATCCAAATGACGAGAAAAAAAGCTTCTTTCAGTATGCTCCTGTCGTCCTCAACTCCCTTGATGGTGAACATCTCCTAGGGCATTTCTATCAAGCTGGACACTTCATCATTGTTCGACCTCCTCAATTACAGGAATACTTAATGATTTTTTTTCGACTTCCCCAACGGAATTCCTTTCAGAAAATCCAGAGCCACGTTTATATTCAAAGCATGCTCAATCAAATTCAAACCACCCAACACCAATTGCAAAAACTCCTGGATGATGATGCCTTGGTAAAAGTGATTGGTCAGATACAGCCTCGTCTTTTTGAAATCACTTATATCAAATCGACTGCTCCCACATTAGAAATCCATTTTAGTTCAGACAAAAGACCCCTCCTGATCGATGGATGCTCTATGGAAAAATTATCTCTCTATTTTAAAGAATCGAAATTACTACGAGTGCACAAATCTTATTTAGTCAATCCACTCAAAGTAACAGGACCATTGCAATCAATTAACAATTTCAGGGATTATCAACTTCCTCTTGTTTCTCAACAAGTTGTTCCTATTGGCCGTACTTATCTTAAAAAAATTCGCCATTTTTTTGCAAAATCTCCAGCAATTGAAAATTAATACGAAGTTGCGTTTAAAAGTATACAATATGTCATTCTGACGGTACACCGAAGCGGCTTGTCGAAGGATCTCTTTGAAATTATTGAGATTCTTCGCAAGCTCAGAATGACAAAATATTCTGGAATGTCACTTTTTTAAACGCAACTTGGTATAAAACTTTTATCCACAAAAGAGGAATATAAAACTGACATTGAGCAATTGAAATTATCAAAAAATAGATTATTCTCCATCCTATTTCAAAGAAGGAGTAATGATGGAGAAACCGACAATATATCGTCTGG
>JANQHV010000386.1 GCA_028282505.1 SAR324 cluster bacterium
TTTGAGGCGAATAGCCAGCCTATTTAACAAAAATTTTCTCAAAACAGACGCCAATGAGGCGGTTTTGCAGCAGAATCAGGTTTTTCAAACAGGTTCTTATTTTTTTCATAAAATCCTGATCAATTCTGAACCCAGACAGTAATTCCGTGGGTCTTTTAAAGTAAGTATAAAAATAAGAATTTCAAATTTCGTAAGACCTTCCTCTCCCCTTCTTGGCAAGGAGGGGAGTCAATTTTTTCCCCTTGGCAAGAGAGCAAGGCCAACCTTCGGTTAGGAGAGGAATTTTGCTTCGGCGGACACACTATGCACAGAACAGCAGCTGAACTTAAACAATTTGAAAAGCGTTTGGAAGTCGAATTAATGATCCATCCTGTGATTATCAATAATCATTACTGCAATTGGTTTGCAAATGCTGATTTAAACCTGGAAGATCTGCGCTTTTTCACTCTACAATTTTCTGTTTTTTCAAATCAGTTCTTAATCGCTCAACTTCATAAAATGATCAATGCAGTGGATTTGGAGGAAATGCGTGCAGCAAAAGAGATTTTAGCAAATGAGATCGGATGTGTTTTTAAAAGAAGCACTCAGGAAACGCTAGAGAGCCAGAAAAAGCGAGCTGAAAATCCAGAAGACGAAGGAACACCAGAGCTGGTTAACACAGAAGGAACCGTAAATGGTGGAACTTTTCGATTTCAAGCAGCACATTTTGAATGGCTGTTAGATTTTGCCAAACCGCTCGGATTAGAATTTGAAAATCTCGGAAAACGAAAATTTGGATCAAAAAGCACTTTGTTTTTTTGCGATGAATTGGTCAGGATCTATGGAAGTGAAGATTTTAGCGAATCTGCCGGAGCGAGTTATGCGGTTGAGAATTGGGCCGCTGCTGGGTTTTGGAAACAACTGATCCAGGGGTTGAAACACTTTAAGAAAAAACAGCTTCCTGAGCTTCCACTGGGATTCTTTACCTGGCACGACAAAGTAGAAGATCAGCATAAAGCTCACACACATGACGAATTGAAAGAACTCTTTTTAGGACCACATCCATTTGATGAGGATACCTTTGTCCACTCAGGATATGAAATGCTCAATGGAGTGTGGGCTTTTTGGGATGGATTGAATGAAGAAAGACTCCAGAGGCAAGTTAACTGACACCTGACGGACATGTTCCCAAGAGATGTCTTATGAAAAATTCAATAGGAATCCTGGGTTATGATTATGTAGAATTTTATGTCGGCTCTGCAAAAATGACCGCATATTGGTTCATGAGGGCCTTTGGGATGAAATTATCGGGATATTCCGGTCCAGAAAGTGGAACCAGAGATCGGGTCTCTTATTATTTAACCCAAAATAATTTGAAGTTTGTTGTCACAGCGCCACTCAAACCAGAATCCTATGAGATCAGTGGATTTGTTGTGCAGCATGGAGAAGGGGTAAAACGCTGGGCCTTGAGAGTTAAAGATGTAGATGATGCCTTTTTACAAGCAGTTTCACACGGAGCCATTCCCGTTCAAACACCAACACATATTGAAGATGAATCTGGCTATATCACAGAAGCCTCTATCCGCATTTATGACGATACAGAATTGGTGTTGCTGAACAACGATCATTACTCTGGAGTTTTTAAACCAGGTTACATCGCCCCCCACTTTAGCGGCAACATCCAGAGTGACGAACCTCAATTACAAAAGATCGATCATATTGTCGGCAATGTCCGGACTAATGAGATGAATCAATGGGTCAATTATTTTAATAACTCATTGGACTTTGAAACCTTTATCCACTTTGGTCCTGGAGACATCAGCACCAAGTATTCCGCACTTTTGTCAACAGTTGTCCACAGTAAAGACAATCTGATCAAAAACCCGATCAATGAGCCGTATGAAGGCATAAAAGTTTCTCAGATTGAAGAGTATATCAGAGAATATAAAGGATCGGGAATACAACATGTTGCCATTGCCACTGATGATATTTTGTCGAGCATTCGTGCATTGAGAAATAATGGGGTGGATTTTCTGGAAATTCCAGAGAGCTATTATGATCAATTAGAAGAAAGAAATGCGGGTTACCCCAAAGAGAATCGAATCACAGAAGATTTATCGCAGATACGTGAATCAGGGATTCTATGTGATATTGAAAGCACAGGTTATTTGCTACAATTATTTACAAAACCATTTGGTGATCGTCCAACATTTTTCTTTGAAATCATTCAACGGAAAAATGGCGCAGAAGGATTTGGACAAGGGAACTTCCAGGCTCTTTTTGAGTCGATTGAGGGAGAGCAGGCAAAACGAGGGAATTTAGATCGATAATCTGGAGGAAAGCCTATGGCATTTTATCACAAGTGCGGAGAGGTTCCAGCCAAGAAGCATACCGTTTTCCATCAACCCGATAAAACCCTGTACAAAGAAGAATTATTCAGTTCCCAAGGCTTTTCTGGAATCTATTCCACCCTTTACCACCTTCATCCACCCCCAAAAGTCAAGCAACTGAAAGAAGTCAGCCTGAGACAGACGGAGCTTTGGGAGGAGGCTCCTTTGGCATATATCCACTTTTTTACCGATGATCAAAAAACGGAAGGCAACCCTTTATTAAATCGGAATCTTTTGCTAAGCAATGAGCATATTGCCATATCCACCAGTTCACCCACAGAAAACAGTGATGATTTTTATAGAAACACGTTAGCCCATGAACTGACCTTCATCCATCGTGGACAGGGCGTTTGTCTGTCTGAATTTGGGATGATGCCTGTTTTGGAAGGTGACTACCTGATCGTTCCCAAAGGAGTGACTTATCAACTCCATTTCTCTGATCTGAGGGATGTGAAATTGTTGATTGTTGAGTCCTCAACTCCCTTTGAAATTCCAATGAAATTCCGCAATGAATTTGGACAGTTGTTAGAGCATGCTCCTTATTCAGAAAGAGATTTTATTCTTCCACAGTTACCAGATCCCATGCGTGAAAAAGACGACTTTATCTTGAATTTAAAAAGAGGAAATCGCCTGTTTCAGTATAATTTAGAACATCATCCCTTTGATGTGATTGGCTGGGATGGTTACCTCTACCCCTTTACCTTCAACATCAAAAATTATACACCAATTGTCGGTATGTTGCATCAGCCTCCTCCTGTGCATATGGTTTTCTCAACCCCACATTTTGTTGTCTGTAATTTTGTACCCAGACTCTATGACTTTCATCCGGAGGCGATCCCAGCACCTTATTATCATTCTAATATTGATAGCGATGAAGTGCTTTATTATGTCAGTGGTAATTTTATGTCAAGAAAAGGGGTACGTGAAGGTTCTATCACCTTACATCCAATGGGAATTCCTCACGGACCACAGCCTGGAAAAATAGAAGAGTCCATTGGGAAAACAAAAACGGATGAATATGCGGTCATGATTGATACTTTCACACCACTCTCTTTGACCAGAAATGTCCAAAAAACTATGGATTCTGAATACTATCGGTCCTGGCTATGAATATCTCCATTGGACTGTTACAGCCTCCATCTATCGATCTAACTTAGCATTACTAAAGCCAAAAAGGCTGCCACAGAGTCGCAAAGAGCACAGAGAATTTTTTTAAAAGTTGAATCTGGGAGGAGAATAATGAAGCTAGCATCTTTAAAAGGCGATCAAAGGGACGGGGTCTTAGTGGTTGTGGATCAGGCAATTCAATATGCGGTCAAAGTTCCCTTGATTGCTCGTACGATGCAGGCAGCTTTGGAAAACTGGGACTCTGTAGAAGAAAACCTGAAAGGGATTTATGATCAACTGAACAGGGATGAAATCAAAAATGGTTTGTTTACAATCGAGTTGCAGGATTTAGCAGCCCCCTTACCCAGGGCTTATCAATGGGCTGATGCCAGTGCTTATGTGAATCACGTAGAGTTGGTCAGAAAAGCAAGAGGCGCTGAAATACCAGACAGTTTTTGGACCGACCCTCTCATGTATCAAGGAAGCTCCGATCAGTTTTTGGGAGCTACTGATCCAATCTGTTTGGAATCCACAGACTGGGGGATCGATTTTGAAGCAGAAATCGGAATTTTGACTGATGATGTTCCCATGGGAATCACCGAAAAAAATGCGTCCAGGCATATTAAACTGCTAGTTTTATTGAACGATATCAGCCTCCGCAACTTGATCCCTCACGAACTGGCAAAAGGATTTGGTTTTTTTCAGAGTAAACCGACAACCTCCTTCTCCCCGGTCGCAATTACTCCTGATGAATTAGGGGATGCCTGGAAAAATAATAAAGTGCACCTGCCCCTGATTTCTCATCTCAATGAAAAACCATTCGGGAAACCTGATGCCGGTGTTGACATGACTTTTGATTTTGCCCGCTTGATTGCACATGCGGCTAAGTCTCGTCATTTGAGTGCAGGGACAATCATCGGTTCCGGTACCGTATCTAATAAGGACAGGAGTAAAGGTTCTTCCTGCATTGCGGAAAAACGAATGCTGGAAACAATAAATACAGGAAGGCCCGAAACTCCATTTATGAAATTCGGAGATCGTATTCAAATTCAAATGCTGGATAAAAATGGTCACAATTTGTTTGGGTCCATTGACCAAATTGTGACTCGTTATGATCCACCAGTTTAGGAAAGCATTCAACCAGGACCGTGGAGACTCATGAGGCATATCGAGCCCAAAGATTTAAGCATTTCTGAAGTTCTTTCTCTCTTATTGGGAGGTATTAATCCCAGACCGATTGCCCTGGTTGCTACTATTTCTGAAAATGGAAATAATAATTTGGCACCATTTTCATTTTTCAATGCTTTTGGTGCCAATCCACCCATAGTAGCCTTTTCCCCTTCTTCTCGGGTGAGAGACGGTAGTCATAAAGACACCTATCACAACTTAAAGCGTACAAAAGAATGTACGATTCAAGTGGTGACATTCGATATGGTCGAACAAGTGAACTTGGCCTCCACCGAATATGAGACAGGAATTGATGAGTTTGTTAAAAGCGGATTGACTCCCATTCCTTCAGATTTGGTGAAATCAGCAAGAGTCAAGGAGTCTCCTTTTCAGATGGAATGCCGGTTGAATCAAATTGTTTATTTAGGTGAGGGAAAAGGTTCTGGGAATTTGATGATTTGTGAAGTCATTAAGTTTCATATTGATGAATGGATTATGGAAGATAACCAGATTGATCCATTCAAGATGGATTTGGTCGCCCGCAATGGTGCAAATTATTATACCCGTGCTTCCGGAGATGCTATCTTTGAAGTGGAAAGACCATTGCTCACCAAAGGAATTGGCTATGACCAATTGCCTGAAAGCATGAAACTTTCTTCTATCTTTACCGGAAATGACTTGGCCAAATTCGGGAATTCAGAAAAGATTCCATCTCATCAAGAAGTGTGTGCCTTTATTGAACAGATGGAAAAAAAATTACCTATTGATCCTGAATTAGAACCAGAACACCTGCTTGAGAGAGCAATCCGAGATAGTGATTATGAAATGATGTTACTGGTGGGGATGTATTTAAAAAAACAAAATCATCTGCGGGCAAAAACCATAATCGAACGAGCCGCTCAAGTTGCTCTGCACAATAACCAAAGAGAGTTTGCGTGGAATGCGGCAATGTTGAGTATTCAATTTGACCATTAATTCCATCCCCTCTCAACATGAATCTTTCGACTGCATGGTTCGCTCACAGGTTTGCTCCAGGCTTCCTTAAAACGGGGACGCTTAGTCATCTCTCCACAGATTTGCCCTTGCCTTTCGCTAGTAGTTTACGTCATAATTATGATGAAAGAGATTCTCCGACAGGAGAATAAACGGGGTGCCCAGTCCCTATAAGTTTATGGCCATGCTGGGCGCACACGAGACGAAACCCGGAACTTTTCGTTTTGAGCGTTACATAAGAATCATGAGGAAGCACAAATATAATAGCTCTGCAAAAACCCTAGAGTGGCATCTCCGACGAGCATCAGAGCAAGATGCCGATGCGCTGTATGCACTTCTATGTGTGCCCGAGGTGTATTGTTACCTAAGTGATGGGGTGCCACCACCTCGCTGGCAGGCCGAGAAATGGATAGAACTTAATCATGCAGATAATGCGGCAAGCGGACTGGGCTTGTGGTTACTGGAAGATGATACGCACCAATTGGCGGGTTGCGTGAGCCTGGAAGCGGACACTCGACCTCGCACTGGTGAACTCATATACCTATTGCATCCTGAGTATTGGGGCCAAGGACTTGCAACGCAGATGAGCTGGACAGTAGTGGAACACGCCTTTCGGGAGAGGTTGCTGGATCAAATTGTTGCAGGTGCCGACGATCCCAACCAGGCATCCGTAGCAGTTATGAGTCGGCTTGGCATGAAGTATTTACGTACTGTGCGCTACCCACTCGGTCCCGGAGTAGAATATGTTTTACGGTACGACGACCAGAAGCCAACGCCATTGCCGAATCCACTTTCTCGGCATGATTGAGGCAACGAGCCGCCCAACACAACACCGGAGACGACGCAGTAAACTAAGCGCCTCAGCTCTGCATCATTTGCTATTTTTGAAAGTAACTAAAAAATTTGGAGATTTTGTAAAAATGTATTTTTTCAACAGAACTAGACAGACTCTGTCCAATTCGAATTACCCACCTTCTGTCTAAATCACTGTTAGTCTCTAGAGGAACTCATGCTGTTTTTATCACATTCATCCCGCGACAAATTGGTAGTTCGTACCTTGGCCCAACATCTGGAAGACAAAGGATTTCCCACATGGTTGGATGAGTGGAAGATTCGAGTAGGTGAATGTATCGCTACTAGTATTGAAAAGGGACTAACAGACTGTAGGTTTGTAATACTTGCTCTTTCTCCACATGCGGTGTCTTCCGGTTGGGTAGACCGAGAATGGAAAGCAATCTATTGGCAAGAAGTCGAAGAAGGGAGGGTTCGTATACTTCCTATCCTGCTGGAACAATGTGAGATTCCGTTGCTTTTACGGACGAAGCGGTACGTAGATATCAGTAAGGATTACAGTGATGGTTTTCGGATTTTAGTAGAATCGCTTAAAGATTACATCACAGAAGATGCATCGTCCAATTTCTATGCTTACGCTCCCATTATATCGAAACAACTCATAGTTGACCCTCTTATTCAGCACCGCAACAACCATTGGGACAAATTCAATAATTTTATTGGTTCATTAACTGGCAACGAACGATTTGAAGTTCAGAAAATCAACTGCCTTCATTATCTCAATGAATGGGGCCTCACTGTGTCCCAATTACGGCAAGAATTGGGATTACTTGGTTTTCCGACAAGTGGACAGAACAACGAGTTTACCCCAGACTTGGCCGAAGCCCTTGAAGAATTC
Source organism: SAR324 cluster bacterium (assembly GCA_028282505.1). Lineage (GTDB taxonomy): Bacteria > SAR324 > SAR324 > SAR324 > NAC60-12. The sequence continues at coordinate 7,327 of JANQHV010000386.1, forward strand.
CAAAAGACCCATTGTCTACGGCACACAGATGGTGTCTTTGGTCAACTTACTTATCGACAAATGTATGAATTAGATAGGAGTAAAAGGAAGACTAACACACACTAAAGACTCTAGGTCAAGAGAAAAAAGCATCCCCCGAACGAAAGTGAGCCTCGTTTTTTTGACCGTTTCCCCAGTTTTAGCTAATAACCAGTGGTGCTAGTTTTCTCACAGGCTAAACTCCTTGATTGACAAAGGGACAAATCCCTGTTCGTCAGCATTCAACCCCAACCATTGGGTACTATCACTATTGGAGGAAAATGGGAAAATACAACAAATTTTCGGTAGTTGAAAAACTCAAAGAAATGTGTTGCATTTATAGCGTAACTCCCCTAAGAGAAATAAACATACAGCGACATATTAAAATTAAAGCGGACGCTAATCCTTACGAACCGAAAGATGCCGGTTATTTCTGGTACTGTAGGAACCGAAAGGGAGCAAAGATACTTCCTGCCCTATCGGCAAGGCAATATCGAAACAGAGCCGCTTAAAGAAGTTGAATGGCCGGGATTCTCCACAAGGGAATCTTTTTCTGAACGCTTGAGCCGTATGAGCGGTAAGCTCTCAAGTACGGTTCTTAGGGGGGAATGGAGCTGTGAAGCTCCTGACCCACCCGATTGCTTATGATGAACTATACGATAAGAACAAAAATTTATATTTGCTTGTTGCTCCTCTGCGTGATTCCAATTTTTCTGATGGGCTGCTCCCCCAGTACAAAGCGTGAAAAATCTGACCACTTAAATAGCCTCTTACAAAACGCGTATTCGTCACAAAACAAAGGTAATTTCGTACAAGCAGAAAGGTATCATCGTCAAGCCTTGGAATATATGAAGGGGTTGGAGGGATTTCCTTCTCATGAAATTGCTCGACAACTTAGCAATTTAGCATCCTCACTTAACCATCTAAAAAAAGGAGAAGAAGCTGAAAAATTGTTATATGAAGCGCAAGAGATATTGAAGGATTTTCCCAGTTCAGATGTAATGCAATACGCTGTACTATATGGCAATATTGCCGAATCACAGAGATTGCAAGGAAAACTCAAAGAGGCAGAGGCAAATTATCAAAAAGCTTTATTTATAGCCGAAAAAAACGAAAAAGGAGATAAAATTTTTATTGCTTCCGATAAAGCTGGCCTCGCACTAATATGGGCTCAGCAAGGCAAATGCCGTCAAGCAGAGATATATTATAAGGAAGCATTACCAATTTTGATTAAACGTGGAGGTTCTGATCACCCAATTGTCAAAAAAATACAGACAGAATACAATGGTATCACCAAGAGAAACATAGAGTTGAACGCCTGTAAAGATAGTACCTAATAAACAAATAAAGTGGAGTGTTGGGGGCGCTTCGCTTGATTCCCCCATCACCCACTTACCATAAACGTTAAATTTACTCATTTAGTACAGTCAATTTGAGGAAATTATTCGGTTACGCGGGGGAAGGAACTGATATTGAGCATCAAATCAAAAACAGTTCCTTGATCTATATTGCTACATAGAAGAAAGTGTTTTATGAGTTTCCATTGTTTGTTTCGTTGAAACGTTGAGATTCTGTTGAACACATTGCAGATAGTGGTGTTGATTCCCAATTCAAGGACATGTTTTAGTTCTTACTGTTTACAAATAAGTTAAATGCATCAGAATAGTCTGGGTGCCATCTACTCAAGGCTGGGCGGTTTTCTATTATGTCACCGGCAGACCAAGCGATCCTTTTTTCATCAAGTTCCCTAGTAACTGAATTATCAGGACAAAGGATATAAAAATCACCTTTGTTCATACTTTCGATAAAAAACTTAGCCGTCTGTTCGGATGTCCAAGCAGACATTGGCTTCTTAGCACTCTTAATCATTCCCGTATACACAAATCCGGGAATCAACAAATGAGCTGTAATTTTGCTTCCTTCAAGGTTACGGAGTTCGTGTGCAAGTGCTTCTGTAAAAGTCTTCAATGCCGCTTTTGAAACATTATAAGCAGGATTTCCTGGGGGTGTCGTAATTCCCTGTTTAGAACCAGTATTAACAATCGCACCTGGTCTTTCACGGGCAATCATACGAGGAGCGAAAACCTGAGTACCATGAATCGCTCCCCAAAGATTTACATCTAGCATTGACCTCCATGCATCACTTGGTTCTAAGCAAGATGAACTTCCTCCAATACCTGCATTATTCATGAGAATGTCTGTTCCGCCAAATTGCTCGAATACTTGTTTTTCAAGCGTTTCTAACTGATTCGGATCAGAAATATCAGCAGAAACAGTTACAACTTCGGCTTTGGCCACTTCACATAATTTTTTCTCAGCAGAAGCTAACTTGTCTTCTTCGAGATCAACGATTACGATATTCAATTCCATGCTTGCAAACTGCATTGCAGAAGCTAATCCAATCCCAGATGCACCGCCAGTCACAACAGCTACCGAGCCAGAGGTAAATGCTAAATGTTTCATCTTTATACTCCTTTTAATTGAAGTAAATGATCTAATCCAAACGCCTGAAAAATTCCTGCTGTTACTTCTTCATGAGAGTTGTTGTATGGTTCAACTGCGGCCCCCATACCCAATTTATCTACCACCACTCTAAAAGGTCTTTTTGACGGTTCCGTTTCGATAAGATTCAATAAGGAATCTGCAACTAATTGTGGATTTTGCTCAGGCGTACTTGCAAAAGATTCTCCTAGTGAATTTCCAAGTTCCTCTGGATTTGGGTGAATCTCTTCATAGAATTGTTCTCTATCCGCATCGCTGGGACTGATCAAACTTCCTAGAAAATTTGTGGGGAATCCACCCGGCTCAATCAAGGAAACATCAATTCCAAATTGCGAAAGTTCGACACGATAATTTTCAGAAAGCCCTTCTAATGCATACTTTGACGCATTGTACGGTCCAAAATAAGGAAGAACCATCCGGCCTAATACACTTGAAATATTCACAATACTTCCACGCCTTTTTTGCCGAAAGTGTGGAATGATTGCTCGTAACACTCGTTGTACTCCAAAAACATTGATGTCAAATTGTCTCTGAAAATCTTTGACTTCAAAAGATTCTAGCCTTCCTGCTGAACCGACACCTGCATTATTGACGACAACATCAATATTTCCTGCTTGAGACAACGCATTTTTGATTGCTGTATTTACACTATCATTGCTTGTGACATCCATTTCAATGATGATGGCTCCTAAGGTTCCTAACTTTTCTGCACTTTGCTTGTTTCGACTGTTCACATCTCTCATAGTGGCAATCACTTTGTGCCCCTTAGAGAGCAAGGTTTTCACCATTAATTTTCCGAATCCACTGTTTGTTCCTGTAATCAAAATTGTTTGAGACATAATCACTCCTTAGTTTGTTGTTTTTGTTGAATGGACAAGTTGATTATCTTTTATTTCTTGTTATAAATCCAATTAATGTTTATCATACAGTTATGAGTAATTTTAATGACTTTAATATTGACTATTTACGTGTCTTGAACTCGGTTCTAGAGACAAAGAGTGTTACAAAATCTGCCAGAGAATTGGGAGTGACTCAATCCGCCGTAAGCCACTCTTTAAAAAAGCTGAGAGAGTATTTTGATGATGAAATCGTTTATCGGGTTGGAAATAATCTGGAGCTCACAGCTAAAGCTCAGGCAATGCAGGCTCCTCTCAAAAATTGGTTTGAAAACCTGAATTCGATTCTGAAAATTGAAGACTTTGATCCAAAAACAAGTAAAAGCATTTTTACGATTGCAACCACAGACTTAATTGAACGACTCTTCGCTCCATCCATTGTTTCCAAAATACAAAAGACGGCTCCTCATGTTCAACTCCGATTTGTTCGTTGGCATTATGATCGAATCGAAACTGGTTTAGGGAATGCACAATATGATTTGGCAATAGGGGTCAAAAGTTTTGATTCTCCAAATATCTACCAAAAGCTTCTCTACAAAGAAAAATTAGTCTCAGCAGCCAGAAAAGATCATCCCATTTTTAAAAAGGAAATCACACTGGAAGAATTTTTAAGTTATCCCCATGTAATGAGTGGTTCCGGAGATGGAAGAGGCTCTGTGGATCTTTATCTAGAAGAGTTGAATAGAAAACGTGAACTCCTGTATATTGTCAATAGTTTTGCGAGTGCTCCTCCCCTGATTGAAAATTCAGATTGCATTTTAACCGCTCCTAAAAAATTTCTTGAACTTGCTCAAAAAAATCATCACATCTCTCTTTTTGAAACACCTATGGAAGTCAATTCATTTACGATGAAGGTATATTGGGCGAGAAAATACCAAGGTGACCAAAAGAATAAATGGTTGAGGAATCTGTTTTTTTCTGTGGCAAATCAGTTCGAATAAGAACTTTTTGATGAATAATTACCAACTTACTTGGGAATAAAATTTGAAGAATAATGAGTAAATATCTAATAATATAAGCTAAATGTAAAATAGCTAAATTAAATTTAACAAGTCAGTGTTGACCAACACCAACTCTGTGAGTTTGGTGCGGCAAACTTCTGCGTTCGACTGCTATTTACAAAAAAGAAAAGAATATTTCAAAGAATAACATCTACCTAGAAAGGCTTGGTTTTCGGTTGACGGGGCACATTTTGGGAGACTATCACAAGAGCATTCAACGTTGAGGATGAAGGTCAATGTGTTACTCCAAATCTCAGAAAAAGATTGCAAAAATATTTTAAATATTTTAAACAAGTCCGTTAAATGCAACTTAGTTGCAATAATTTTGTTGTAAACTGCATGTCAAATCAAATGTCTGTTCTCATTTCAATCCAGAAAAAGTCTCAGTCTTGCTCAAAGATGGTCTCTCAACATACATCACTAAATCTAGGAATATCTATGGTTCAAATTGTATTGAAACGACGTTTTATCAAAACTCTTTTTCTGATCATTGCAGGATTGTTCTTCCTTGCGCCCCAAGGGTTTGCGAACTCAATGAAAGATACTCTAGTGGCAGCAAATTATGATGATATCCGAGATCTGAATCCTCATTTATATGGAGGAGAAATCTTTGCGCAAAATATGTTGTTTGAAGGATTGGTTTTCCTTGATCAACAAGGAGATCCTCAACCGTGGCTGGCTACAAGCTGGAAAGTGAGCTCAGATGGGACGAAATATACGTTTGCTATCAGAAAAGGAGTCTCTTTTTCAGATGGAACCCCCTTCGATGCTCATATAGTGAAGAAAAATTTTGACGCTCTATTGGATAATGGAAAGCGACATGGTTGGTTAGAATCCATTCGACTGATGGTGGCATTCGAGAAATCTGGTCACAAAAGTGTCAACGTACTCGATGATTATACAGTGGAAGTGAATTTTTCCGATTCCTACTATCCATTTATCGTTGAACTCGGCATGACTCGCCCCTTCCGTTTTCTCTCTCCAAAATGTTTTAAGGAAGGAATGACAAAAAATGGAGTCTCTTGTTTAGTGGGAACTGCGAGTTATGTTCTCGAAACTCATCAATTGGATGAATATGCAGAGTTTGTGGTCAACCCTAACTACTGGGGAAAAAAGCCCGAAATTAAGAAAATTGTGATTAAAGTCATCCCTGACAATCAAGCTCGGATGTGGGCGCTGCAAAAGGGGGAGATTGATATGATCTATGGGCTACAATTGATCTTTCCACGCAATTTCCGTCAATTTGAAAAAACGGGTGAGTTTGGCACTGTAATGTCCGACCCGCTGTCCACCAGAATGTTAATTTTGAACACGCAGAGTCCAACCCTGAAGGATGTTAAGGTGCGGCAAGCATTACAACACTTAACGAACAAAAAAATCATTTCAGAAAACATCATGCTGGGATTGGAAGCCCCTGCAGATACTCTGTTTTCTCGAACCGTGCCTTATGCAGATATTGACTTACCGGCTTATGAGGTAGATCCTGCCAAAGCAGCAGCCTTGCTCCAAGAAGCTGGGTGGACAAAAGACGGTCAAGTTTTTCAAAAGAACGGAAAACCACTCGAAATTATAGTACTGTACGATAGTGATAAAGTCATTGAAAAGACGATTGCTCAGTTTCTACAGAGTGAATGGAAAAAACACGGGGTTCTCTTACGTTTACAAGGAGAAGAAGCACAATCCCATCGAGATCGCTTAAATGGTGGAAGGTATGATATCGCATTTCATGTTTCCTGGGGTGTCCCCTATGATCCTCAATCCTTTATGGGTGGGATGAGAAAACCAGCTCATGGAGACATGGTCGCACAGCAGGGACTCAAACAGAAAAAAAAGATTGATGACACGATTTTAGCGGCTCTGAAAACCGTTGATGAACAAGACCGACAAAACAAATATACCTATGTTTTAGAAACTCTGCATAATGAGGCTGTTTACATTCCCCTCACCTATGAAAGAAACCGAGCGATTTTTAATAAGAGGGTCAAGAATGTCGGTTTCAATCCATCTCAATTTGAAATTCCCTTCGACCGGATGAAGGTGGAATAATAGATGGTCGGTTACATTATAAAACGAATCTACTGGGCTGTAATCAGCCTAGTATTCGTTTCTTTTTTCTCCTTTTTTTTAGTCACCTTAATTCCTTCTGATCCTGCCGAAGTTGCCTTGCGGGTGAATGATGTACTTTTTCCCTCCCCAGAAGCCATTGAAGAAATGCGTCAGGAATTGGGGTTAGATCGCCCGTTTTTGACTCGATATTTCGATTGGTTGACCAAATCTCTACAATTCGACTTTGGGGTTTCCTTCATCAATAACAATCGAACCGTTGCCAGTGAGATTCTGCGAACCTTTCCTTATACTCTCAAACTAGCTGGGTTTGCCTTATTTTTTTTAATCATGATCGGGCTTCCTCTCGGTATTCTTGGGGCCGTGTTCAAAGACAGTTGGTTTGATAGAGGAAGTCGT
>JANQHV010000388.1 GCA_028282505.1 SAR324 cluster bacterium
TGGCTGCTGCCTCCAAGCATATGGATACCATTGCCAATGATATTGAGAAAGCCAACCAAGCTCTCAAAATAACAGAAAGAAAAATTCAAACAATTTCTAGTACGTTGACAGAGTTGTCTGAAACGGCAGAGGAACTTTATGAGGAATTGGAAGAAGGTGAGGCACAGGAGGCGATTGAAGAAATTGTAGATGAACTTGGCGATATCCAGGAAGCAATGAAGCGGGAAGCATTGATCGGTCTGACTGCATCGGTTAAACAAATGAAACAGTTTGTCGAGGACATATCTCAGGAAGCCACTATATTAGAAGGACTTTCATCTGAGTTAAACCAAAGTAAAGAATTGAGCCAAACTGTCAGCCACGCTAATGTAGAAATCCAAAGGCTGTCTGAAAAATTCCAACAGGAGATTAACACAAACCGGAATATTTTGATGGCCATTCTTATATTTTTATCCATTGCCGTACTGTTGCTGTCTATTATTATGGTTCGTATCATTACCTTGCCTCTCAAAAAGAGCGTGGATTTCGCTCAGCTCATTGCTGAAGGGAATTTCATGAAGAATCTGGAAATTAATAAAAATGATGAAATTGGAGTGATGGCTCGCAGTTTGAACTTTGCCGTGGAAAAGCTGCGAGAGGTGATCCTGGAAGTTAGAAATGCTTCTGACCAGGTGGCCACAGGTAGCCAGCATCTCAGTTTGACCTCTCAACAAATGTCAGCAGGCGCCATTAGACAGGCTGCTTCAGTCGAGGAAACTTCGGCCTCTATGGCACAAATCAATTCCAGTATTCAACACAGTACGGACAACTCAAATCAAACCCAAACAATTGCCTTAAAAGCAGCTAATGATGCACAAGAAAGTGGAGAGGCAGTGAAAAAGGCCGTAGAGGCGATGACTGAAATTGCCAGTAAAATTTCTGTGATTGAGGAGATTGCCAGACAAACCAATCTATTGGCTTTGAATGCGGCCATCGAAGCAGCTCGTGCTGGAGAGCAAGGCAAAGGGTTTGCGGTCGTAGCGTCGGAGGTGCGTAAGCTGGCAGAACGTAGTCAAACAGCAGCAGGAGAAATCACCAAGTTATCGACCTCCAATGTTGCTGTGGCAAAAAAGGCAGGAGAGTTGCTGGAAAAACTAGTTCCTGATATTCAAAAAACAGCTCAATTGGTACAGGAAATCACAGCTTCCAGCAATGAGCAAAGTTTGGGAGTCGAGCAAATTAACCAAGCTATCCATCAAATGGATCAAATTGCGTCACAAAATGCGAGTGCTTCTGAAGAAATGAATTCTATTTCCCAGGAAATGACAGCACACGCCCAGCAATTGCAAAAAACGATTTCCTTTTTCAAAGTCAATGATGCAGAAGTAGTAGAAGATCCAGTAGTTGCTGAATATGTTGAACCAGAGGAAACCTTACCAGTTCCTGTAGAAGAGGTTTCAAAAGACTAGCGTATCTTTTTTGACATTTTTTGTTTGATGGTATCTACTTGAGATGCTGTAAGGGGAGAAAGGGTTGTGGTGTGTTCCACTCCTAATGCTTTTTCCTGTGCCACACGCCAACGCACCAGACGTTCTTTGATGGTGCTTTCATGACCTTCTTCAGAAGGCATATAAAAATACGTACCCAACAGTGAATCAGGTAAATATTGTTGTCCTGCGTGATGACCTGCTTCATCGTGAGGATAGCAATAGTCTTTTCCATGACCAAGTGTTTTGCCATCACGATTGGAGTCTTTCAAGTGAATGGGAACTTCCACCTGTCCTTCTTTTTCAATTTTAGCATAAGCTGTGAAATAAGCACCTGTGCTGTTGGATTTGGGAGCTGTTGCCAAATACAAGGTTGCCTCAACAATTGAATAAATCCCTTCAGGCAACCCGATGTATTCAAAGCTTTGAGCAGCAGCATTAGCGACTACCAAACCCATCGGAGATGCCAAACCGATATCCTCTCCTGCCAAAATAAGCAATCGGCGTAAAATAAAGCGAGGGCTTTCTCCGGCATATAACATCTTGGCCAGCCAATATAAAGCAGCATCTGGATCAGATCCACGAACGGATTTGATGAAAGCACTGATGGTGTCGTAATGAGCATCACCATCCTTATCGTAGAGTACTGCCCGTTGCTGGATAGATTCCTGGGCAACTTCCAAATTGATTTGTAAGATCCCCTGCTCATCAAGTGGAGTCGATTCGACGGCCAATTCCAGGGCATTCAAGGCATTGCGGGCATCTCCACCTGCCACATTGACTAAATGCGCTAATGCCTCTTCATCTACTTCAATTTTCCGTTTTCCATACCCACGCTCCTTATCAGAAAGAACCCTGAGTAAAATTCTTTGAATGTCCAAATTTTCCAGAGTTTTGAGCTGAAAAATCCGTGAACGGGAAACCAGGGCAGAATTGACTTCAAAGTATGGATTTTCAGTAGTAGCACCGATCAATGTAATGGTACCGTCTTCTACATGAGGAAGCAAGGCATCCTGTTGGGCCTTGTTCCAGCGATGTACCTCATCGACAAACAAAATAGTCTGTTTTTGATAGAACTTGTTGCGTTCTTTGGCTTCTGCAATCAATTGGCGTAACTCAGCAGTACCAGAAAGTACGGCACTGATCATCTGAAAATGAGAACGAGTGGAATTGGCCACAATTTGGGCGAGGGTCGTTTTTCCAGTGCCAGGAGGTCCCCAGAGCAGGATGGAGGAGAAAAGACGATCTGCCTCAATAGCCCGCCGCAACAAGCGCCCAGGCCCAATAATATGTTCTTGCCCAATGAACTCATCCAGCGTGTGTGGGCGCATACGTGCTGCCAGTGGCGCATCACGGGTCAGATGTTGCTGTATTGAATGATCAAACAGATCCATTTAAATCTTGCCAAAGAGTGTCCCAGGTTGCAGCCAAAACGAATCAATAAGACATGGCAAAAAGAACTTCCTGCGGAGAGTCTTCGCCTGTAACAATACACTTCCCCGGTTGAGATTCATCTTCCAGGGGGATGCAACGGATGGTAGCCTTGGTCTCTTCCTTAATCTTCTCTTCTACTTCGCCAGAACCATTCCAATGCGCACGAAGAAAACCTCCTTTGTCTTGCAGCACTTGCTTGAAATCATCATAATTTGTCACGGTAGTGGTATTTTCCTCTCGAAATTTTAGTGCACGTTGATACAGGCTATCCTGGATTTCGTCCAACAACTGAATCACGGTTGTGACGATGGAATCCAGAGGTATCGGCTTTTTATCCCGGATATCTCGCCTGGCTACCATGCCCGAGCCTTTCTCCACATCACGAGGTCCTACTTCAATCCTCACAGGCACTCCCTGTTGCACCCAATGAAAAAACTTATCAGCAGGGCGCATTTCCCGATCATCGATTTTAATGCGGAGTGGGTCCAGATGTTCCGATAGACGCTTTACAATGCCTTCTGCAAATTCAAGCGTTTTGGCTTTTTCTGCATCGTTTGTAAAAATCGGTAGAATGGCAACTGCAACAGGGGCAATCTTGGGAGGAAGGATGAGGCCATCATCATCACTGTGACTCATGATCAAACCCCCAATCATGCGTGTGGAGCTGCCCCAACTGGTAGTATAGACATACTCCCGTTCATTATTCCGGCCCAAAAACTGGATTTCAAATGCTTTGGCAAAATTCTGTTTCAGGTTGTGAGAAGTGGCCGCCTGCAAGGCTTTGCCATCCTGCATGAGGGCTTCTACTGCATAGGTGGCATCGGCTCCAGGAAATTTTTCTGATTCTGTCTTTTTTCCTTTGATCACCGGGATTGCTAGATACTCTTCCTGGAATTTTCGATATATTTCCAGAATCTTCAAGGTTTCTTCCTGCGCCTCTTCATAGGTTTCATGTGCCGTGTGCCCTTCTTGCCATAAAAACTCAGAAGTCCTCAAAAACAGGCGTGTTCTCATCTCCCAGCGCATCACATTGCACCACTGATTGATCAGCACAGGCAGGTCACGATAACTGTTGATCCACTGTGCATACATATGTCCAATCACGGTTTCGGAGGTAGGACGAACCACCAAGGCTTCTTCCAGTTCTTTTCCACCACCATGAGTCACCACTGCACATTCTGGACTGAAACCTTCTACATGCTCAGCTTCCTTTTCCAGGAAATGTTGAGGAATCAATAAGGGGAAGTATGCATTCACATGGCCTGTTTCTTTGAACATCCGGTCTAACTGCGCTTGCATGGCTTCCCAAATCGCAAAGCCTGATGGGCGAATCACCATACATCCTTTTACTGGTCCATAATCGGCTAACTGTCCAGCCTTGATAACATCCAAGTACCATTGGGAATAATTTTGACTACGTGAAGTGATGTTTTTTGCCATAAAAAATTAACTCCTGTTTTAGGATCTCTTTGGAATCTATTGTCATAGATGCTCTGGGAACAATTTTAACAACTATCATCTAACATGCTTTTCTGCCATCCTCAAGGCAACTCCTCAGAAACCCTCTGCATTTCCAAGAAATCAAATAAAAGCAAAACTCCTATGATTTTTTATATAAAAGGAGTTGCATCTGTCTTACTATCTCATGTATAGATACTTTTTGAGGAATACGACACCATACTATTCTCGAATTCCATTCACCCTCACTACAAAAGCCAAAATCGGGTGAAATCGAGATCATTCTTCCTCAAAAAAAGTTAAAGAAAAAACAGAATTACACGATATAGAAAAAATACAGTTATTACCTAAATACAAATCGGGGTTGGTTGTATTTTCAGGCAGTTGTACAAAAACGATTTCCCCTCCTTGTTAAGGAGGGGTTAGGGGGGAAGTTGTAAATTAGAGCACCAACCCCTCCTAACCTCCCCTTAAAAAGAGGAGAAACAATTTCAGGTGGCTGAAAATATGACCATGCCTTACAAATCAAAGAGGATAAATTGTTTGGAAATAAAACAAAAACAACGGGCAGTGGCGCCACCACCTATATCGGCAAGGGAATGAAAATCGAAGGTAAACTTCGTTGTTCTGGACCAATACGGATTGATGGTGAAATCAATGGAGATATTGATTGTGAAAATGAAATTTCTATCGGCCCAACTGCTTTTATTGTAGCTACCATCCATGCCGCAAGAATTATTGTCAATGGCAGAGTAGAAGGCAACTTGTTTGCTGGTGATCAGCTAGAGGTTTTAGCGGCAGGACATATTCTGGGAAATGTGTCTAATCCTCCTGGCAAGTTAATTATCCATGAAGGTGCCATCATCGAAGGACAATGTTTTACCCAGGAAGCACCCAAAAAATTGGATTTTAACAAAAACGATAGTGCCAAACCCAATAAAGGGCAAAAAAATATCTCTACTAAAGAGGCCAAACTGATTGAAAATTCTGCAAACTCACTCAATTGAGAGGCATTGCTGTGGATTTGTACTCATGAACCGTTTGACAATAGCAGTGCTCCAATAGCAGAGAATCGTTTATTTTAAGGACAAAAAGACGCAAAGCATTCAGGTAGGGTGGATTATGCCTTTTCGAATCGTAGCTGTTGCTGTAGTAGTGATCACTCTTGGCTACACATCCCTTTTTGCTGCTCCCAAACAGTGTACTTCAGAAGAAATTGCAAAACTGGCACGAGGAGGGTTCACTGACCAGCAAATCAAAGAATTTTGTATTCCTGTAAAAAAACAGGAAGATTCTGTGCTTCGAGAGAAATATGCTTCTCTGGAGGGAAAAAACTGGAAAACTCACTATTATCTGTCACGTAGCAGCAAAAAAAGGGAAGAAATTTATTTTACTGTCAACAAAGACAACCTCCTGTTAACTTCTACCAACCCGAACGTACAATATTATGATGTCGAAGATTTAGGAGATGCTCTGCGTTTTAAGAGAAAGCAAGCCCCTTACAAGGCCATTTATACCATCACCATTTCTCTGAATCAAATTTCAGACAATCGACTGCCTATTGTTCAGCAATACAAAAAAGTCACTCGTCACGTTTGGACCGCCAATTAATTTCATTCCTCATGTAATCTTCTCGATTGGTCGCAATACCCTCAGACTTGATCGTGCGAAGCATGCCTTTCGCCGGTTTTCTTGAGCGAAAAGGCACCGTATTTACAATCACAGGAAGCGCATTTCGAGTAATTTCAAAGTGAGCCTTGCTGCATTTTTGTTTTTGTCCATCCAAATACAGAGAAATGGGAGCCTCAAAAGCATGAATGTAGGTAGTGGTACATGTTTTTTCTTTAATAAATCCCAGATGGTGCTGCTTCAGGGTCCAGGTATCCCACGGCAAATCAAACCCTCTGATTCCATAATTTCCTTTTTTTTGCCACATTAAGGTAAATTTTCGAAATTTCGATAACTCCTCTGGAGTGATATGAAAAGAATGCAAGGGACAAGAATGTAAAGCAAGACGGACTTTTAGCTTTCCCTGTTCTTCAAAACTGCTGTGTTCGACCTGTAAATGCCCTGCTTTTGGCATAAAGAGAATAGGAAGAGAAAAGGAGGATGAGCCGGATGAAATATTATTGAAACTGGAAGTTTCAATAAAAGAAAAATCACAGTGTTCCCAAAAATATAAAGTGTGTATTCTTTGGCAAAAGTCAGTGACTAGTACCTTACCTAACACAATGGGGCAAGTATGTCCCATTTTGAAGACATGTGCCAGTGATTTCAATTGCTGCGACATATTGATAGAATAGGCCAGCATATCCCAATAGCGCAATGGCCATAATCCCACCTCGAACTGCTTTCGCATTTCTGGAGGAAATCGCATCAATTTATTGACACCCTGGAAAATGGTTTTTTGGTCTCCAATCAAAACAATTTTGCGATAACCACCCTCAACTGCTGCTTCAATCAAGTGCTCCACCGTTTTTTCAGAACTGGAAAGCAAGACTTGCGCGGGTGCAAATTCTTCCAAAAACGGAACAGAAACCCTTTGCCAGAAGATACCAACCAGATTGCTGGCCTGTACATCCACAATGACACACGCTGCTAACATAAAACGGAATATGCTTAGAAGGGGTTGTGAAAATCCATTTGGGCTAAAATAGTATCCAATTGTTGGTACAATGACGGAAGCGTGCCATTGTTTTCAATCCAGATATCTGCATATTGCTGACGTTCCTCATTGGATAACTGGGCCTTCAAACGTGCGTGTGCTTCAGCCTCTGTAAAATGATTTCGTTTTTTTAAACGAACAATGGCAATTTCTGGCAAAACAGCAACAATCCATACTTGACGGCAGTCGGAATGAATGCCGGCCTCGATCAATAAAGCTGCTTCTAAAAATACCAAACCTTGCCGGGAATGCGAAGCAAATTCTTCTATTTCCGTCAGGATCATCTCCCACACCACAGGATGAGAAATCTGATTCAATTTTGCCAATTTTTGGTAATCATTGAAAACGATACCTCCGAGACATGGGCGATTGATGGTCCCATCTTCATTCAAAATACTGGTGCCAAATGTATCCACTACCTGCTGATAAGAAGGTTGATCGGGATCCAATACCCGATGCCCCAGTTTATCGGCATCAATGACATAGAAGCCTTGCTTGCGTAAATAGGCAGATACTATGCTTTTTCCAGCGGCAATGCCTCCTGTGATTCCAATCAATGGCAACTCGTTTTTATCCAATTCACTTTCCATTCAATCTCCTGATAAGAACACTTTAAAGTGTCATTGATAAATGATAAATAATGAAATTTTAATTTAATTATCCAGAGTCAATCAAGAATAAGGGACTCGTAACCCTCACTTTCAAAAAAATATGTCATTAATCGTTCAAAAATATGGAGGCACTAGTCTGGGAAATGCAGAGCGCCTCTTAGGAGTTACAGAAATCATTAAAAACACTGCTAAAAACCACTCTGTCATTGTCGTCGTTTCAGCTTTGAGCAGCTATACAAAATCAGAAGGCACCACCAGTCGATTGCTTGAAGCCGGGAATGCCGCTATCGAGAGAAAAGACTATTCCCAAAAACTGGAACTCATTGAAGAGACACACTTTGAAATCATAGAGAATACCATCCAATCGAAAGAACTTCGACAAAAAATAGAAAAAGAGATTCACCAGGAACTGGAACACTTGAAATCGTTTTTAGAGGCAATACAAGTGATTCAAGAGATCTCCCCCAGATCTCAGGATCTCATTGTTGGGACAGGGGAACGTCTCTCCGCTCGGGTATTGACGGGCATTTTACAGGATCAGAACATGAAGAGTGTGTATACCAACTTGTCTGAAATTGCACCACTGGGGATACAAAGCACTGATCCCAAGTTTAGCAAAAAATTACAAAAAATGATAATGGAGGTTTTGCCAGCAGGAAAGGGTTCCATTCCGGTGGTGACAGGTTTTTTTGGTTTTGTCACAGGTGGTATCATTGCTGGTGTTGGGCGTGGCTACACAGATTTTACGGCAGCAATGATTGCAGGAAAAATGAAAGCGAAAGAATTGCAAATCTGGAAGGAAGTTGACGGAATTTTTACAGCAGATCCCAGCAAAGTGGCCAATGCCCATGTCCTGGATTATATTTTCCCAAATGAAGCCGCAGAATTGACCTATTTTGGTTCGGAGGTACTGCATCCTTTTACGATGGAGTGTACCATTGCGGCAAAAGTACCTGTTCGTATTAAAAACACATTTGCTCCAGAGAAACCTGGAACTGTGATCATTCCTAAAAAAGAATTACCTGCATCCGCAACAAAACGCGATCCTGATAAAAAAGCAGTTGCCGTTACCACTAAAAGTAAGGTGTCTGTCATCAATATCAACTCCAATCGGATGCTGCATTCTTCAGGTTTTTTGGCAAAAGTGTTTGATATCTTCCATCATCATGGAATCGTCATAGACCTCATTTCTACATCAGAAGTGAACATTTCCTGCTCCGTGGATACCCCTGATGATCTCACAGAACTCAAAAAAGAGTTTGAACAACTGGGAAAAGTGACCATCATTCCGGATCGTGCCATTCTTAGCTTGGTAGGAGACAATATGAACCATGTACCAGGGGTTGCAGGGAAAATGTTTTCTGCCTTAGCAGAAAATGGAATTAATATTGAAATGATCACACAGGGGGCATCCGAAATCAATATTTCTTGTGTCATTAAACAAAAAGATGCTCAAAAAGCACTCACCATCATCCATCGAACATTCTTAGAATAGAGGTGATGTGCATCAGAGAAAAATAAACAGTTTTTTCCAAAAACTCAGTGAGGCGATTCCAGCTCCTGTCACAGAATTGATTCACCGTAATCACTTTGAACTCTTGATTGCCGTCATACTCAGTGCTCAAGCCACTGACAAATCAGTCAATAAGGTAACACCAGAATTATTTGGGCAGTACCCGGAGCCTCAGGACTTTGTAGAAGCAGGAAAGGAATCCATTCTGGCCACTATTAAAACCATTGGGCTGGCCAAGACCAAATCGGCCAACATCATCAAAACCTGTCAGATTTTGGTAGACTCCTATGACGGAGAGATTCCGCAGACACGAGAAGAATTAGAAAAATTACCTGGAGTGGGAAGGAAAACAGCCAATGTTATTCTCAACACAGCATTTGGTGTTCCTGTCATTGCAGTAGATACCCATGTGTTCCGTGTTGCCAATCGAACTGGACTCACAAACGGCAAAAATCCTCTTCAGGTAGAAGAACAGCTCATGCAAGTGGTTCCTGAAAAGTGGAAAAAAGATGCACACCACTTTTTGGTGCTTCATGGACGTTATGTTTGCAAAGCCAAAGCTCCCATGTGTGAGCAATGCCCAACTGTCAAGGAGTGTGAATATCCTGATAAAAAAGAAGGAGGGGAAGAAAAAAAGCGCGTCAGGAAAAAAGATCACTCGAAGTTAAAAAAACGGTAGTTGTCTCGATCCTGGTGTTTGGTAATTGAAAACTGTTCTTTCTCTGTGTATATTTTCTCTACCCATTGGAGATAACGTTTGATACGAGGCGCTTCTTCCGGTGTAATTTCGTCATGGTGCATCTGAAAATATTTGACCATTGCACCGGTTTCCTCTTTTGCCGCTGCATAACTTTCCAAATAAATCGATAAAGCCACTAAACGAAAACATCGACGAAAAAATTCTTCTCCAGAAACAGTACCAAGGCTTTTACGGTAAGTGCTGTGGGCCAGCTTCAGAAATTCTTTTTCTCTGTCAATGGATTTGATCAATTTAGACAGTAAGGCGGCCTTTAATGCGTATTCCCCGATCTTTGCCAGTTCCAGTCCAAATCTTTTAGGATCAAACTTATAAAGGCACTCAGAAGTACGCATTGCCAGGTTATAGGATAAAATGGCGTTATCGACAGAGCGTCCCACTGAATACATGGACTTGGGGATGGTAATCCCCTTCTCCTTCATCTCTGCCAAAGTAGGCACAATCGCGTTTTTCAACTCTGCATCTTCCAACAAAGGGTGGGACGTATTCTTGCCATATTTAAAGAAATTCACATTATTACTGGCAAAAAATGTTTCTGGACAGACATTGACCTCCAGAGCCGTGAAATTGCATTGCTCATTCCCTTTGGTGGGAGCTACATATTCTGGAATTAGAAAAAAGCTGGGTTTCATGATTTGACTATTCGGCTTCAAAAAATAAGCCTGAAATTCTGGCTGTTTCTCCCCTATGAAACTTTGCAATTTGATAGAAACTAAAGAAGAGTTGCTTTCTTTTAAAGCGGCATTCTCTTGTGCCTTTTTTGTTTTATCAAAATATTCTTGCGATTCAAAACAAGCTTCCACATAAAAAAGACCATGATCGGTCTTGAAAGGGATGGCAATCAACGTACCTTCCGTAAAATGTTCAATGGCATGGCCTTCTCCTGTAATACAACGTGGAATCCCACTTTGAAATACAAAGCCAGCTTCTGAAAGTTCTCTTCTGGCAGATCCAGAGATCATATTGACCAGTTCTCCCACAGCATCCTGGATATCATCATTCATTCCCGTATAGCTTTCTCCCAACATACCATTGACAATGGAGACGATACATTCTTCTGTAAACGTAATGCTGATGCTGCCCTTGGTTCCCCCTGTTAAATCAATGACCGCTGAAATGATCCCTTCGGCTGGTTGAGGGGATCTCTTGGTGGGGCGACCAGGTTTTGATTCGGTATTGGCCATGGTCCTGAGAACTTCCATGGTGGCTGATAAGAAAGGAGTAATGTATTCAATCATATACGAAACCTGATACTGTGGAATCGGAGTACACGCTTAAATTGTATTGCATTAAAAGATTTATTAGTTAATCTATCATGAGTATCAGCTAAACAGTCAATCTTTTTAATCCACTTTGAAAAGAAAATCATTGATGATCCAGTAAGAGATGGTATGTTGTATATTGTTTTGGCAAGCTCAATCAAAAAACTAAACACCAAACTTATTCAAAAGGAGACATGACACCCATCATTCTGGTTGTAGATGATGAAAAAGACATTCCAGATTTAATCAATATGCAATTTTACAGAGAAATTGAATCAGGAATCTTTGAATTTTTATTTGCATCGAATGGCGCCGAAGCCCTGGAAATACTCGAAAAAACTCACGTCAATATGGTCATGACCGATATCATTATGCCCAATATTGACGGTTTGAAACTTTTAGAAAGGATCTCTGATTCATACCCAAAGATCAAAACCATCGTGGTTTCTGCATATGGGGATATCAAGAACATTCGAACTGCCATGAATTGTGGTGCATTTGATTTTTTAGTCAAACCATTACAGATGAGCGATTTGTCCATCACCCTCAAAAAAACACTGGCTGCTATTCAAAAAGAGAAGGAAATGGAAGAACAATTGCTCCAATCCGCAAAATTAGCTTCCCTGGGGGAATTGGCAACCAGTGTGGCCCATGAACTAAACCAGCCGTTAGGCGTGATTAGCCTCAACACCGAAATCACTACAGAAGAGGTGGATAATGGAAATTATGACAGTGTGGCAGAAACGCTGGCTATGACGACAAAGCAGGTAAAAAAAGCAATTTCTATTATCAACCACTTGAGAAATTTTGGTAGAAAAACCAATCGGGGTGAATATCAGGAAACGGAACTCAATCAGATCATTACCGAAACATTGATACTCTTTCAACAACAACTCAAACGAGATAGCATAGAGGTTGTTCAAGAATTATCGGCTGATTTGTCAGAAGTGTTTTGTCATCCTATCCAACTGGAACAAGTTTTTACCAACCTGCTGAACAATGCAAAAGATGCGCTCAAAGATGCTTCTGAAAAAAGAATCACCATACGGACATTTCGGCAGGAAATGACAAATATTGTAGAAATGGAAGACACGGGGCAAGGAATTCCTCAAAAAAACCTGAATTCTATTTTTACCCCTTTTTTTACGACCAAAGACATGGGAAATGGAACAGGCCTGGGACTATCTATCAGTTACAACATCATCCAGGAACACAAGGGAAAAATCTCTGTCCAGAGTCAGGTAGGCCAAGGTACCATTTTTCGAATAGAACTCCCCACTTTATCAAAATCATAGACCAACAGTTACCTATTTCAATGTTCTTTCAACAAAAACCAGGATGGCTTCCATATTTTCTCTGTAAACAGTTGCATACTTTTCAATCCACTCCAAAGTGCGCTGTTCTTTTTCTTCAGGAGGAAAACCGTTGACATAATTTGTAATTTCTTCACATTGCCTCCGTAATAACATATTCTCAATTTTCCTTTTCTCTTGCATTTCCTTAGACCAAAAAAGATTGGAATTGTCTGCTTGCAGATCAAAAAAAATATCGCCTATGTTTCCAGGTTGTGAGTGTTTGCCTTGATCACTCAAGCACTTTGCGTATGGCCTTATTCAGCTGCTCTTCTGTAATTGGTTTGGTCAGGTACTCTCGAATTCCAATGTTTTTCGCCCTCTCCAAGCTGACAGTATCGCTGAATCCAGTAGCAAGAATAACTGGCATAGTGGGACGAATTCGAATGATTTCTTCAGCCAATTCGATGCCTGTCATGTTTTGCATAGTTTGATCCGTCAGTACCACATCAAAACGATTTGGATTGGAACGAAATATTTTCAAGGCTTCAATACTATCGGTCGTTGCGGTGACGATATAGCCTAAATCTTCCAATATATCCTGTACCGAATCGATGATGAGTTCTTCGTCATCAACAAACAGAATGCTTTCTTTTCCTGCTGGCGTCACCTCATATTCTTCATCAGGAACAGAGCTGTCTCCGGCAAGTGGCAATAATATTTTAAAAGTAGTGCCCTTGCCCAATTCACTACTCACGGTGATAGCACCGTGGTGGCTTTTCACAATACCATGAACCATCGCCAGGCCCATTCCGCTTCCTTCACCAGCAGGTTTTGTCGTAAAAAACGGGTCAAAAATACGATCTTGAATATAACTCGTCATGCCACAACCAGTATCTTTGACGGTTAATTTCAGATACTCGCCTTCTCCAATTTCATGGGAAAAGGCAGACTCGATATCCAATTTCATATTGGTCAGTTCAATGAGCAATTTCCCACCTTTTTCCCGCATCGCATACCCTGCATTAGAACACAAATTCACAATAATCTGATGAATTTGAGTAGGGTCTGCAAAAAGGGTTGTCTTTTTTGCCTCCAATTTGTGATTAATCTCAATTGTAGTTGGTAACGAGGCACGCATCAGTTTCATGGATTCCTTGACCAGAGGGGTAATATCCATTGCCTGAAACTGTTGTTCATGCTGGCGGCTAAACGTTAGAATTTGTTGAATTAATTCTTTGGCTCGGCTGCTGGCATTATAGATCTGTTCAAAATAATGTCGATTCCGGCTGGCCTCTGGTGTTTTTTTTCTGCCCATCGTAGCATAGCTGCTGATGGCGAACAGGATATTATTGAAATCATGCGCAATGCCTCCTGCCAGTGTTCCAATGGCCTCCATTTTCTGAGAAGTACGCATTTTTTTTTCCAATTGCACTTCATACGTCACATCCCGCTTGATACCAACATAGTTCGTCAGTGTGCCTTCCTTGTCATAAATAGGAACAATCGTCATGTCCTCTTCATACAAAGTGCCATCTTTCCTTTTATTGACCAGGTGTCCTTTCCATATTTTTCCCTGAACCAACTCCGTCCACATTTCTTGATAAAAATCCTCATTGTGTTTATCACTTTTGAGAATTCTGGGATTTTGACCTATCGTCTCCTCATAGGTATAGCCAGTCACTTTTTCAAAGGCAGCATTCACATACTGAATCACTCCAGCAGGATCTGTAATAATGACAATCTCATCCAATTGCTCTACCGCAGCAGCCAGTGCCCCAATCCGCTCCCGCTCAATGATCTCTTTCTGAATCTTTGGATTGTTCACCTGTAATTCTGGGGAATGTTGTTCGACCACTTCCCCCAGGTGCTTTCGGTATTTCTGCAGTTCGGATTCAAGGCGCTCACGCCTTGCCAATTCTGCCTTCAATTCTTCATTGGTTTTCAATAATTCACTGGCCCGTCTTTTGATGCGATCTTCCAACTCCTCATGGGCAGTACGCAATGCTTCTTCCGTTCTTTCACGTTCTAATTGTTCCTCCAGCTCTTCCAAGGCAGTCCATATGGCTGGTACCAATAAACTCTGGTTGTGCTTTAAAACAAAACCCGATACCCCCTTCTTGAACATTTCAAATACTTTTTCTTCACCAATTGGTTCAGACAGTAAAATAAAAGGAATATGAAGATCTCTATTGCGTACAATATTCAATGCGGTCATCCCATCAAACGCAGCAAGAGAATAACCCGATAAAATGACATCAAACGAGTTTTCTTCTAGTACCGTCGTTAACTCTTCTTCGGTCTCAACATGCACCATCTTGTCTAAGACATCCTTTGCCAGCAACGTTTTTTTCACTTCTTCTATATCTGGAGACTGATCTTCCACATACAAAATACGCAGGGCCTTCTTCTCTAAGGGTTTCATCTTCTCTTCAAATTTATGTAATTATCGATTGAGTGTGTCACACCTGCCACTTGAGATGAAGAAATCTTAACATTTCTTATCATCATCTGGTTATACTGATTTTATAGCGATTTATTTTTGAGAGTCAACTCATTCCTCTCCAGATAAAAAACAAAATTATCCAGTGACAATAGAACACTGACTTTATTAAAAAAATTTGGAAGGAAGGTAAATGAAAAGCCAAGGAGTGGTGTCAATTATTTTGCTGCAGTTTTAGTGTTTGATCCCGATTGCAGCAGTTCTGTAAGTCTCTCTTCAATGGCTTGATAAACGTCATCAGGAACCAAATCCAATGTGGTCAGAATATCTAAAAAAGCGTCATTGTCTCCTTCTGCCAGATTATCAATGATGTCTATTTTCTCTATCATCGAATAGGATTTTGCCTGTTTCTGCACCCGGTAAATTTTCATCAAACGACTGATATCAAAATAATCGGTTCGATCATAATTATTCTGCTCATTCGAGCCGTTATCCTCATCTTCAAGAGCTTCACGGACGACTTTTGCTTCGTTGGCATCCATCATGTCGACAATGGTAGTCCCCAATAATTTGCCAGGCGTCCCCAAAAAGCCTCCAGCAGCAATAAAGTTTTTTAGAGACTTGGTCGAACTCAAACCAAAGTCTTTATTGGAAATACCTAAAATTTGTACCAGTTGATCGATTTTAGACTTAGGAATACCAGCGCGTCCAGATTCGATCCTGGCAACCACCTGCACTGCCGAGTTTCCTTGATAACCTAATGCCTCTCCTAGTTTTCGACGAGAAAAACCTTTTTCTAATCGAAATCGCTCTACTATTTCCCCAACTTCTTTACGAAATGCGTCTTTTTGCTCTTTTCTCATTTTTTTCAATTTAATTTAAATTCAAAATCGCCCCTACATACTCTCTAAATTTGTTTAAAATAAAGCTAGCAACAAGCTTTATCACCATAACAATTACTAAACAAATTTAAAACATTATTATTACATAACACAAATTTTTTCATGACTCAATAGCTACTCCCGACAAAGTTAAAAAACTCGTTGACTTTTATTTAAAATTTATTTAATTTAAGTTTAAACGACTTTGCAAAAACCATTGTATAATAGCAAATTTTAAATAAAAAAGGGGAATGATGTCAAATTTGTTAGAATATATTGTTGACTTTAATAAAAAAGCAGTGGAACAAAGTTTCAAGATGTTGGATCAAACTTCCAAGCAAACTGGAAAAATGTTGGAAGCATTTTTTGATTATGCACCACAGATTCCTGAAGACAGTAAAAATGTATTTCGTAATTTTTATCGAAATTCTACTGAAGGCCTGGAAAGTATCAAAAAATCTGTAGAAGCCACACTCAATGTCGATGTCAACGAAACAGAAGCACCTGTTCAAATGTTGAAAGTATTTGAAGAAAGTGTCCAGAATGCTTTTGTCCTTGCTTCTAAAATACAAGAACAGAACCAAGAACTTGTCTCTCAGCTGACCGCGGATCTGCCAAAAGAAGGAAAGCAAATCATAGAATTCTTAAGCGAGACGCTCAATAACAATATCGAAGCCTTCAAAGACATCATCAATAAAAATTTTGCCCTTGCCAATAAAATCATCGAAGAAAATCAGAAAACATAGCGCCCTCCTTCATTCCTGAATTCGTTTCTCATTAGTTTCTCCTCTTAGCATCTCTCTTGGAAGCTTCTTGCCAAGAGAGATTATTCCACTCGTTTTTACCGTAGTTTCATTGACAATCGTAGAATCTTCGGTACTATAGAGACCACGACAATAAATCATCTATTTCTGTATTCAATCACGCCAGCCTATCGAAAAGCTCCCCAGACCGTTCCACATGATCCATTGATAAGGGATGAAGAAGCAAATAAGTCGACCCACTGTATTTAAATGAGAATGAACCCATTATGAAAACATATCTAGTTACCGGTGCTGCAGGATTTATTGGATTCCACACGGCTCACCATCTGTTAAAGGCAGGACAGACAGTCATTGGAATCGACAATTTGAATGAATATTATGATGTTCAATTGAAACAGGATCGTGTTGCTATTTTAGCTAATCATGACCACTTCACATTTTATCCATATGATTTAGCCAATCTGGAAAAAACCAAAGAATTATTTGAAGAGCACACCATTGACATCGTCTGTCATCTCGCTGCTCAAGCGGGGGTTCGTTATTCTTTGAAAAATCCCTTTGCCTATCAAAAAAGCAACCTGGAAGCATTTTTGAATATCCTGGAACTTTCCAGACAATACCAGGTTTCCAATTTTGTCTATGCCTCTTCTTCTTCGGTTTATGGAAAAAACAAAGAATTGCCATTCAGCGTAAACGACCGGGTCGATCACCCAATCTCCCTGTATGCCGCTACCAAAAAATCCAATGAGCTCATTGCTCACGCTTATAGCCATCTTTACAATCTACCAACCACGGGTTTGCGTTTCTTCACAGTCTATGGCCCCTGGGGACGACCCGATATGGCCTTGTTTCTCTTCACCAAAGCCATATTCAGCGGAGAACCGATTGATATCTATAACTATGGAAAAATGAAACGTGACTTCACCTACATTGACGATATTGTCCGTGGTGTTGTCACGTGCCTCGACAACCCGCAACCTTATGAAATATTAAACATTGGCAATCATCGTTCTGAGGATTTAGAGCACTTCATAGCCGTCATTGAGAATTGTACTGGTAAAAAAGCCAAACGCAATTACCTTCCCCTCCAGGCAGGAGATGTGATCGAAACTTATGCAGACATTGATCGAATTAGAGAACTTTATGGTTATGAACCCACTACAACGATTGAAGAAGGAATTCCTCGATTCATTCAATGGTACCGGGAATATTATCAAGTCTAGCAACTCCTCATGAAAACAAAAAGAGCCCTACAAAACTATTTTCAAGAAAGCCATAATCCCTATTATTCCATCGTTGCCGCATTGCCCCTATTGATTGCTTATGAGATCCTCCTGATGATGACCAGGAATCCCTATTGGCAGGTACGCAACGCAGCCGATGTATGGCTCCGGGAAATTCTGTTCATGTTTGATTTGACTTCCCGTCAGGCGACATTTGCCATGATTACCATTTTATTCGTCCTCATTCCATTCGTTCACCCCAAGTATGGTCCACTGAAATGGAGGTATTTTGGGTTTATTTTCATAGAATCCACGATTTATAGTTTATTGTTTGGTGCTGTTATCCATTCCATCCTGCATGCGATTTTTTTGGCATCCCCGATGATGCAAGACTCATTTTTACAAAATGTTGCTCTCTCTCTGGGAGCAGGGTTATTTGAGGAGTTCTTCTTTCGTGTTCTTTTACTGAATGTGTTGTTTTGGGGCTTGAAGCTTTTTTTAAAAAACACCACCATTAGCGGACTGATCTCCATTTTTCTGGCAGCCTTTTTATTTTCATTGAGTCACTATATTGGTCCACTCTCAGATCCATTTGATCTTTACAGTTTCTTATTTCGCATGACGGCAGGTCTGATATTCACAGTGATTTATTTTCTGAGAGGATTTGCCGTTGCTGCTTACACTCATGCTCTGTATGATATCTGGATCTTTCTGTAAAAACCTCATTCCCTGAAAAAACTATGGAAAACCAAAAAATTCAATCGGTTCCTCTGTTAGATTTAAAAGCACAATTATCCGATTTACGAGAAGATATCGTTCAAGCAGTAACAGAGGTGATTGATTCCACCCAATACATCATGGGCCCCAAAGTTCTGGCATTGGAAAGTGTCATTGCCGACTACACAGGAGTTTCTCATGCAATCGGAGTCTCTTCAGGGACAGATGCTCTCTTATTATCATTGATGGCTCTTGATATTCAGCCGGGTGATCTGGTGATTACAACAGATTTTTCTTTCTTTGCCACAGCAGGTGTGATTGCTCGATTGAATGCCAGACCTGTTTTTGTGGACATTGACCCAGTCACCTTCAATTTAGATCCAGAGCACCTGGAACATGTACTCAAAACCATGTCAGAGGAAGAACAAAAGAAGGTAAAGGCCATCATTGCTGTACATTTATATGGTCAATGTGCTGACATGTCTTCTATTATTTCCATTGCGGAACGCTATCACTTGCCCGTCATTGAGGATGCCGCACAGGCAATTGGAGCAGAATACATGATGAAAGGCGAGAAAAAACGGGCAGGCACGCTTGGCACCATAGGTTGTTTTTCTTTTTTCCCCAGTAAAAATCTGGGAGGTGTGGGAGATGCCGGTATGATCGTGACCAATGATGAGCAGCTGGCCGACCAGTTGCGGCTCAGACGGATACATGGGGCAAAGTCGGAATACTGGCATGAAGTGATTGGAGGGAACTTTCGGATTGATCCAATCCAGGCTGTTGTGTTAGCAGTGAAACTCCCTCATCTGGATAGCTGGCATCAGGCCAGACAGCAGAATGCGGAACACTATACAGCCCTCTTCGAAAAGAAAGGTTTGGGACAAATCATTCCACCCCAGCCTGTTTACAAAGCTCAGGGGCTCTCCAATTATCACATATACAATCAGTACATGATCCGTGCACCCCAACGCGATGAGTTACAAAAATTTCTCACACAACATCAAATTGCTGCTCGCGTCTACTACCCAATCCCTTTTCATCGCCTGGAGTGTTTTCAATCTTTAGGATATCCTGCTGATGCCTTCCCTGCCTCAGAGCAAGCCTCTCAGGAAGTGCTCGCTCTTCCCATTTATCCAGAATTGACCGACGCCATGCAGGAATATGTTGTTGAAAAAATCGCAGAGTTTTATCGCAACAATTAGAATATTCATTGAAAAAATTTCCGTTTTAAGCATCCATTTTTTAGAGCCCATTAGAGAATTCATCAATCTTGTTTTTGATGTCATCCTGACGGTACGCCGAAGCGGCTTGTCGAAGGATCTCTTTGAAATTATTGAGATTCTTCGCAAGCTCAGAATGACAAAATACTCTGGAATGT
>JANQHV010000429.1 GCA_028282505.1 SAR324 cluster bacterium
AATCCCTGAAAACTATCAGCCCATCGCTACCATCTACAATCAACAGTTGGAAAATATTCCACAACAACAAAGGGAACTGTTCACCAAATTTCAAGCAGAACGGGAAAAATTGCAACAGCCTGAGTATAGTTACACCATTCGTCAGAAAGAGACTGTTATTTCCAATGAAGTGGAGAGTCTGTCTGGGACAAAAATTCCTAAAGTGGTTGCACCACAATATAAAGATTGGGGGACAATCGTTCGATGGATGGGACTGGAAAATTTTCCTGGGGCTTTTCCTTATACCGCTGGTGTATTTCCATTCAAACGTCAATATGAAGATCCCACTCGTATGTTTGCTGGAGAAGGATTTCCCGAAAGGACTAATCAACGGTTTCATTACCTGTCTGTCGGACAACCAGCCATTCGGTTGAGTACAGCTTTTGATTCAGTCACATTGTACGGAGAAGATCCTCATGAGCGTCCAGATATTTATGGCAAAGTAGGGAACTCGGGAGTGTCTGTCTGTACGATTGATGATGCGAAGAGACTCTATTCGGGCTTTGATTTATGCTGTCCCACCACCTCAGTTTCCATGACCATCAATGGCCCCGCTCCCATCATATTGGCCTTCTACTTGAACACAGTAATTGATCAGAAGATAGAAATCCATCTCCAGCAGGAAGGGCTATTGGAAGAAAAAAGGAAAGAAATTCAGGCCCTTTACCGACAACGAGATCTCCCAGTCCCTGAGTATCGGGCAAAGCTGCCAGATAGTCACAATCGACTGAACTTAGCCACACTGGGTGTGTCCGGTGATCAGCTCGTTCCTCCAGAAGTCTATGGAAAAATCAAACAGGACGTATTTTCCCAAGTCAGAGGGACTGTTCAGGCTGATATTTTGAAAGAAGATCAGGCTCAAAATACCTGCATTTTTTCCACAGATTTTGCCTTGAGAATGATGGGGGATATTCAGGAATTTTTCACAGCAAATCATATCAAGAACTTTTATTCGGTGAGTGTGTCTGGTTATCACATTGCCGAGGCAGGTGCCAATCCGATCTCTCAAGTCGCCTTTACGCTGGCCAATGGCTTCACATTGATCGAATACTACCTGTCTCGTAATTTGCCCATTGATGAATTTGCCCACAACCTGAGCTTCTTTTTCAGTAACGGAATGGACCCCGAATATGCGGTGATTGGACGTGTGGCACGACGCATTTTTGCGGTGGCCCTACGGAACTACTATCATGCCAATGAGCGCTCACAAAAACTGAAATACCATATCCAAACTTCTGGACGATCTCTACATGCCCAGGAAATTGATTTCAATGATATCCGAACCACGCTTCAGGCCCTTTATGCGATTTATGACAACTGCAATTCCTTGCACACCAATGCCTATGATGAAGCCATCACCACCCCTACTGAAGAATCCGTTCGGCGAGCAATGGCTATTCAGTTGATCATCAACCGTGAGCTGGGACTGGCCAAGAATGAAAATGGACTGCAAGGCAGTTTCATCATTGATGAGTTGACCCATTTAGTCGAAGAAGCCATTCTTGCGGAGTTTGAACGACTGGCCGATCGTGGAGGCGTATTGGGGGCAATGGAAACGATGTATCAACGCAACAAAATTCAAGAAGAATCCTTGTATTATGAAAGTTTGAAACATTCTGGAGAGTTGCCCATCATTGGTGTCAACACATTCCTCAACTCCGAAGCTGTCGAAGTGGGAGACGAAATAGAACTGATGCGTTCCACTCCTGAAGAGAAACGATCACAACTGGATTCCTTGACACGGTTTCACCAGTTTCATGCTCCCGAAAGAGAACAGGCACTGACAAAATTAAGAGATGCCTGCCTCCAGGAAAAAAATATTTTTGAGACACTGATGGATACGGTGAAAGTCTGTTCAATGGGACAAATCACTAAAGAACTGTATCACTTTGGGGGACAGTATCGACGAAATATGTAAGCAAAAAACCTCTATGACGATCACTACTTCTCAACTTCAAACCGTTTGCAATGATCTGGTTGTAATTCTGCAAAAAAGACTGCCCAATCAAGATCCAGATTTGGTCAAATTGATTGGGCAGCAATACTTCATGGGCTCTCTTTCCCGCATGGTGTCTGCTGCCAAATTTTTAAAAGAAAAAAAAGAAGGGGCTGTTGATTTAGCTGAACAGGACCTTTATTTCACTTTGACCTACCCCGAAGAAATCGATCCAAAACAGGTAGAACTGATCAAGGAAGAGTCTGGAAAAATACTGGCCGGGTGTCTTCAGTCTTTCAAATCCAGTCTAATCAGTTGATCGGGAGGACTGATTTCGATGAAGAAACAGTCCTCATTTTTTTCAAAAGGGACTGGATTAAGGTATTGATTGATCGGCAATGCTGTGATATACAGAACCCGGATTAGCCATAGTAATGATTGAACTAGACGATATCCTGATGGTCCATACGACCAAAGTGTAATGGCAGGGGATGCTTTTATAAGCAAAAGAAGCAGTTACATATCAATAGTTTAGTCGACAACCCCCATTTTATTTAGGAGTAAATAATGAAAATTAATGAAGTTCGCGCATTAGCGAAAAAAAGAGGTCTTCCTAAGGTACCGAAAACCAAAAAGCTCATCATTCAAGCCATGCAGGAAGCAGAAGGAAACAACCCTTGCTATAATACTGGATATTCCAGTGAGTGTGGTCAGGATGAATGCCTGTGGTTGCCAGACTGCCAGACTGCAGATAGTAAAGAGTGAGTTGATTGCACTGAATGAGATGGCATACCAAAAGCCACGCAAACTGTCTATCAGTCTTGATCCAAACCAGTATCCTGTACTAGCGGTTGGTAACAAATCAGGTATGCCAAGACTACAAAGTCATAAATACCATGTGCGATAATGACAATGTAGAGATTCTCAAAGAAATAAAAGACAATCCCCAAATACACCCCCACTCCTGTGGCATAGATCACATAAGTCCATGAGATGAAATGTGCAAAGCCAAAGGCAAGACTGGATAATGCAATAGCAGCCCAAGGACTGGTAATCTCTGTCAGTGCGTGCTGAAGAAATCCCCTGAAAAATACTTCCTCCCCAATCCCTGCAAACGTAGAAATGATTGCCAAATCAGTGATTGTGGTCTTTCGAAATAATTGACGCACCATCTCATTGACATCCTGTTTGAACTGAAGCAAAGGAGGCCAGTGAGAATGATAGACCAGAACAATACCGACAAATAAGGGAACACTGACCAGAAGTCCCCCAATCACTGTTTTTATGGAAAAAAAAGAGCCCTGGATGACTGTGCTCTGAAAGACCATCCCCAACACCAAAGCGAGCAGGGCAAGACCACCTTCAAACACAATCGTTAAGAAAAGCAACCGTCGTCGATCCATCGTGTTATTCTTTCCACAGACTCACTTTAAAAAGACTTTGCTGTCCTTGCATATTTAATGGCTCCTTTGATTCCTCGCTTGGCTTCGAGCTGAAACATTTTCTGTAATCCAGTCCGGTAAGGTTCTGCTTCATTTCTCCGAATTGCCAGCATGGCTCTCCGCAAGTTCTGATGCTTTGCTAATTGGAAAGCCACCCATTCGGCAAACCCTTCAATCAACTCTAATGTCTGTTCAGGGGGACAATGACGTTTTTGCCAAAAATGAGTCAATTCATGGGCAAAAGTCGCATGTGCTTTATCTAGGGCAATTCCAGTCAACATATAGATGGTTTCTTCTGAACCGATGTCACTGTATACCCCCCAGGTATAAAGAGAGACACCAAGTTCTGACTGCATAAAGCGTGAATCCACAACTTTGAGGCGGGGTTGTTCTTTTAGTTTCAATTTCAATTGACGGCGGAAAAAACGAAGGGTCGTTTCATAGACAGGAGCTAATTGCCGTGGAGTGAGCAGAGCCGTATCATAGCAATATTGGCAAATAATCCGATCATCGGTCAGTCTACGGTGAACCGGACCACAGGGCAGTCCACAACAATAGCAGAGGGTCGAATGAAAGCACTTGATACAGAAGCTGACTTGATCCTCCGGGAAAACCATGCCTTCCCGGAGGACTTTATGACAGGCAAAACACCGGTCCAAACGCCAAATTCCTTCATTGTCTGAATCAGGCTGAAAGAATTTTCGTAGAAAACCAAGCATTATGATACGCTTTGCAATGATTATTCGTCAGCAAACTTTTGTATGATGAGTGCACCCAATGGAGGCAGATTAACAGACAGTCGGAAAGGCTGTCCCTGCCATGACATGTGTTCTGCAGACCATTCTTGTTGCGTGTTATAACCAGAACCTCCGTAAGCTTCGCTGTCACTGTCCATCAGCTTGGCATACCGCCCTGGCTCTGGAACTCCCACACCGTAAAGATCTCTGGGAACAGGGGTGAGATTGAACACAAATATCACAGGTCCCTCTGTATGGTTGGTGGCATCCTGTCTCATGAAAGAAATGACTGTATTCTCATGATCGTGGAGGTCAATCCACTGAAAACCATCATAATCAAAATCGTTCATAAAGAGGGCAGGATGGTTCCGATAAAACCAGTTCAGCGCTTTACAGTAGTCATTAATTTGTTGATGATCCGGATATTGCATCAAGTGCCAGTCCAGGCTTGCGGTAGCATTCCACTCATCCCATTGACCAATTTCTCCACCCATGAACAAGATTTTCTTGCCAGGATGTCCAATGTGGTAGGTCATGTACAAACGCAGATTCGCTCGTTTTTGCCAGGCGTCTCCCGGCATCTTATTGAGCAAGGAACGCTTTCCATAGACCACCTCATCATGAGAAAGAGGCAGAATATAGTTCTCCGTGGTTGCATACAACAGGGCAAAGGTCAACAGATGGTAATCATATTTACGATAAACTGAATCCAGTTCCATGAATCGCAAGGTATCATTCATCCAACCCATATTCCACTTGTAGTTAAACCCAAGACCTCCTGTATAAGTGGGATGACTCACACCTGGCCAGGCGGTGGACTCTTCTGCAATCGATAAGATACCAGGATAATAATGAAAAATCGTGGAATTCAACTGACGCAGAAAATCGATGGCAGCAATGTTTTCTTTACCGCCATATTCATTGGGAATCCACTCTCCTTCTTCTCGGTTATAGTCCAGATACAGCATGGACGCGACAGCATCCACTCGAATTCCATCAATGTGGTAGTAGTCAAACCAGAACAGCGCATTTCCCAGCAGGAAATTCCGTACCTCATGCCGTCCATAGTTGAAGGTATAGGTTCCCCATTCTTTGTGTTCGCCAATACGCGCATCCATGTGTTCGTAAAGATGAGTTCCATCAAAAGAGGCTAAGCCGTTACCATCTTTGGGGAAATGTCCAGGAACCCAGTCAATGAGCACACCAATGCCTTCCTGATGACAACGATCGATAAAATACATCAACTCTTTGGGTGTCCCATAACGAGAAGTTGCCGCAAAAAAACCAGTTACCTGGTAGCCCCATGATTCATCCAAAGGGTGCTCGCAGATGGGCAGCAATTCGATGTGAGTGTAGCCCATATTCTTGACATAAGAGACGATATCGTCGGCGGCTTCTCGATAACTGAGAGGGCGATTGCCGTCTTCCGGGATACGTTTCCATGAACCAAAATGCATTTCATAGATATTGATTGGCTGTTTCAACGGATCCACCTTGGCACGGTGTTCCATCCATCCCTGGTCATGCCATTCATAGCCATCCATATCCGTCACGACAGAAGCTGTTGCCGGACGGTGCTCCATCCAGTAGCCATAAGGATCGGACTTGAGCAATATGTGGTCCTCTTGGGTTTTGATCTCATATTTGTAAAGCGTTCCTTCTCCTACTTCTGGAACGAACAACTCCCAAATGCCAGAACCTCCCATCGACTGCATCAAGTGTTTACGCCCGTCCCAATGATTGAAGGAGCCAACCACACTGACCCTTTTCGCATTGGGTGCCCATACGGCAAATAGTGTACCGGAAATCCCGTCCATCGTGTAAAGATGAGCTCCCAACTTGTGATAAATTTGATGATGGTTGCCTTGACTGAATAGGAATTGGTCATATTCCGTTATTTGTGGAGAAAAGTAGTATGGATCGTAGCGGATGTGCTCGGCTCCGTCCTTATAAATGACTTTCAGTCGATACGGGATCAATTGAGCAAGAGGGGGTAACACAATTTCAAATAGTCCTCCTGGATGAATTTGCTTCAGTGAGACTGCATCTGCAGGCTTTTGATCCTCCCAGAACAATAAAATTTGTTCGGCTTCAGGTTCCATGGCTCGGATCACCCACACCTTGGTTTTATCGCTTTTTTCCACCTCATGAAATCCCAATAAGGATCGAGGTGCATGATGACTTGCCGCAACAAGTCGGTCTTTATCTTCTTTTGACAATTTAATAGTACCCATAATATTTCCAAATCATAAAAGGTTGTTTGTTCAGCAAGTTGGTATTATTTAAACGGAACTGCTGCAACATTCAATTTTATAATAGTAATTGTCGTAAAAAAAACTATATAGTGAATCAGGTCGGGAGGGACAGCACTCAAAATCAGGGGACATAATACCAATTAATAGTTTTGCAATTATTAATTGGTATTATGTCCCCTGATTTTCCAACGGTAGCGCCGCCTTACATGGCGGCAAAAAAGCCGTTACCTAGTTGCGATACAACGGTACGGCACTACTATACGTACTTTTTCCAGTGCTCCAAAGCCAGCTTCAGTTTAACCACCGGCGAATCTCGAAGAATCAATTCACGAAACAAAGGAACCTGGTAGGTGTAAGTACCATCAGCAGCCTTAGCCAACACAAACCCCAGTTCGAGCCGTTCTAAACTCTGTTCCACCACCTGACCTTCAGGCTGGATACCCTGCTCCTGCAATTGTGCGATGAGAGAGGAGAAGTCAAATTGCTCCTGGGCAATGGTCAGATAAACAATGAGACTGTCCATTTGACAAGCTTTTTTATCATCGGTCATGGCATCCCATCCTTTGAGGGCACTAAAAGTTTTGGGGCTGTAAAGTCCCTGCTGCACATCTTCTGCTTCAATGATCCGTTGATTGGGCCTCAGTTGGGAGAGTATTTCATGACAGGCAATGGACATCAGATTGGCTCGCTGTCCAGTGGTCTTTAGCAATTGTTCGACCAAATCCACATGGGCATATTCCAGTTGCATGGAGCGCATCGGTCCCTGGGCCAATTGACGACAGGCATCGGCTTCCAAAGCACCGAGATGAATGGTTTCTCCAAAGTTTTTCAAAGGTGATTGATAATCCAACACTGCGTGTTTGTACAAGTCCCAAAAACCGGCCAGAATGAATTTGCAATGTCCTGCTTCACTCAGACTGCGCAGTCCCTTGAGCAGGTGATAGTCTGTTTTCAGTTCATGACGGACAAAATCATCCGCTTCATCGATTAAAAAGAGATACCGCCTTTGCTGGTTAGTCGCCTGTTCAGCAATTTCTTTCAAGCCGGCTGATCCAGGAAGATCCAGAGCCAGGGCCAATCGAGGCAACAAAACTTCGTTGCTCAGTGGCAGATAAAAACAATCGATGTCTGGTTGTTCTTTATAACGCCGTTCCAGAGCTTTGAGCAGGGAAGACTTGCCCAGTTGCCGTCCACTGACAATGAAATAATTGGCGAGATCACGATTCATGATATGGGCGATTTTTTCTTTTCGTCCAAAAAAGACCCCTTCCTGATTCACCCCTCCACCTAACTGATAAGGAGAAAGCTGGGTTAAGGTCAACTGGTTGGACAGGATATTGGCCAGAATGGTTGCGGGAGTGGGACTGAGCAAGAGGTTTGTCAATTCAGACCGTAAAGGAGCGACCCATTTGTTGGAAAGATCCTTGCTGGTTTCATAGAGCTTTCGTTGATAGTCGGCATTCTCACTAATCAGCAGGGTGATCCACATCTGTGTTTTGGCTACTTTTCTCAGCTCCTCCATAAAATCCTGTGGTTCACTGTCCAAAGGAGGAAAACACAGCAGACAATTTTTCACATTCAAGGGAAAGTGATCGGGCAAACGGATTTCCCAAAGGGTTATGTTTGGTTTGGGATCTTCGGTTGACTGAGATGGAGCAACAGTCCCACCGATACGGTTTACCAATTGATGGGCACGTTCTTCCTCATTCTTTTTGGAAAAAAAGGCCAAACTCGCTCTGAACGTTTTTTGGGTCACTTCATTGCGGGACAAGACGGTCTCCAACCGTCCGGTTTGTGTCAATCGAGTATAAACTTCCGGTAGCTGCTCCGGTGGTAGTTGCATCAAGAGCGCAGGCTCTTTGGACAAGGAAACCACCAATGGATGACGGTAACGACGCAAATAAAAGACCGCAACCAATGTCAACACAAATAAAGGCAACAAAAACCACAATAGCAAGGGACTGGAGCGTTGAATTTGGGGAGAGGGTAATTCCCACTCAAAGATGGGGAGTTTGGAGGTGCGACCTTTTAGCAACAAAGCTTGTGAGTCAAGCTGGATGCTATTAGGCAGTTGCACAGATAATAACGTCATCTCGCCTGGTTCCAGACTGGGAATCACTTGCTGGTTCAACGGCTTTGATGCCCCTTTCAAATGAAGGTTCAATGGGAAATCAGTCAATCTAAGGGTTCCCAAATTGTGAACCCCCATCTTGAGGGTGTTCTTATCCGATTCTGCGGTTTGCCACTCCAGCCAGGGAGATTGCACATTCACTTGAATGGGTTGCTCAACTTCAGTACCATTAGCCGAAACAACAGTTATGACTAGTTGACGTTCTCCCGATTGGACAAAGGTGGCTGGAAAATCCAGATTGAGAGAAACTCTGGCATGCAGGGTAGCAGACTTTCCTGCATCTAATTTAGCAATGCGGGAGGGTTTCCATTTCTGGCGGCCTTTAGCAGTCCATGAAGAATCGGGAGGATCTAATCGCACTACGTTATCCTCACTCCACACTGGTTTGAGATGCAACCAATAGGCAGAATCTGGCCCTGTATTGGTGATCCGGATTTTGATCGGTTCACTCTTGCCAGGCTGAAGCGTGACCATTTGAGGTTTGACTAAAACCTCCAGTTGGTTTTCTGTCGCCATATCAGTCGGTAAAACCGGTTGCCACCTGCCATTTCTTTTCTCTCTTGTTTGCAAAAATGTACCATCATCCCCACGGAAAATCCCCCCCTGTTCATCAATTCGTAGCCAATTGCCATTATTTCCCCCCAGTAAGGTTTGTAGTTGACTAAGATCTTTTAAGCTCCAGAGTTTGACGGTGTTATCAACAGAGGCGGATGCGATTGTTTTTCCATCCGGGCTGAAGGAGACGAACAATACCGAATTGGTATGTCCCTGGAAGGTCTCTATTAGAGTACCAGTGGTCACATCCCAAAGTTTGACGGTGTTATCCGAAGAGGCAGAGGCTAGTGTTTTTCCATCAGGACCAAAGGATACTGACCATATAGTGTTTGTATGCCCATCCAAGCTAGTTAATAAACTTCTACTGGAAATGTCCCAGAGTTTGACGGTCTGACCTCCGGCCGAGACCAGTATTTTTCCATCTAGACTGAAAGACACCGATGATACAGGTCCCATATGCCCGTGAAAACTAGCCAAAAACTTTTCATTCTCAATGTCCCACAGTTTGACGGTCCTATCCCAGGACCCAAAGGCTAAAATTTTACCATTAGGGCTAAAAGCCACTGATAATACATAATCTTTAAGTTTCTCCAAGCTGGCTAGCAACCTTGCATTCTTAATATCCCAAAGTTTGATTGCCTTATTCCAAGACCCAGAGGCCAGAATTTTCCCATCAGGGCTGAAAGATAATGATGATACAGGTCCTGTATGTCCGTAGAAGCTAGTCAAAAGCTTTCCACTTTCAATGTCCCACAGTTTGACCATTTTATCTTCTCCCCCTGATGCCAAGGTTTTGCCATTAGGACTAAAGGATATTGACAGTGTAGAATTATACCCTTGAAAGCTAGTCAAAAGCTTTCCACTTTCAATGTCCCACAGTTTGACTGTTTTATCTTCTCCCCCTGATGCCAAGGTTTTGCCATTAGGACTAAAAGATACCGAAAATACGGAACTCGTGTGTCCCTCAAAGCTAGTCACCAAATTGCCAGTAGTCACGTCCCACAATTTTATAGTGCCATCATTAGTTATTGAGGCGAGTGTTTTGCCATTAGGGCTGAAAGATACTGAAGACACATAACCCATACGCTCCTCAAAGCTGATCACCAAATTGCCAGTAGTCACATCCCACAATTTTACTGTTCCATCCCAAGAGGAGGAAGCAAGCGTTTTTCCATCAGGGCTGAAAGATACCGAAAATACAATACTTCTATGTCTCGCTAAACTAGCTAGCAATCTTTCAGTAGTTACATCCCATAATTTTAATTTTCCATCGTTAGTTCCAGAAGCGATAGTTTTTCCATTAGGACTGAAGGATACAGACCTGACTCCACCAATATGTCCCTGTAAGCTAGTTAGCAGACTTCCACTCTCAATATCCCAGAGTTTGATGGTTTCATCCCAAGCCCCAGAGACTAGGGTTTTTCCATTAGGACTGAAGGACACTGAGTTTACTCCTCTCGTATGCCCTTCGAAGCTAGTAAGAAGCTTTCCAGTGTCAATATCCCATAGTTTGATTGTTTTATCATTACTCCCGGAAGCAATAGTTTTTCCGTCAGGGCTAAAAGACACTGAATTTATTGGATCAGTATGCCCCTTAAAGTCAGCAAGAAGCTTTCCGGTGTCAATATCCCATAGTTTGATTGTTTTATCATCACTCCCAGAAACGATAGTTTTTCCATCGAAACTGAAGGACACGGAATTTATTCTACCAATGTGTCCCTCTAAGCTAGCCAAAAGACGTCCTGTGGTTACATTCCAGAGC
Organism: SAR324 cluster bacterium; assembly: GCA_028282505.1. Taxonomy (GTDB): domain Bacteria; phylum SAR324; class SAR324; order SAR324; family NAC60-12. Next base: position 10,858 of record JANQHV010000429.1, read on the forward strand.
TTGACTGTTTTATCAGTGTTTCCTGACACAAGTGTTTTGCCATCGGGACTGAAGGAGATAGAAAAAGATGATCTCTCATCAATGTTAGACAATAGTTGCTCCACCGAATCAAAGCCTAATTCGGCTAAGGTTTCTCCGGTTGTTTTTAAGGGAGGATTGCCAGGGATGTTTTGGAAAGGGGCGTCATGGATCACTCGCCAACTTGGTTCAGGACGGTCGTCTGGGAAGGGGACCTGGGCCATGGAGGAGGCCGGTATGATCCAGAGCAGCAAAGAGGAGATAACGATCCAGGTAGATTTAATGGGGTTTAGAAGCATTTTTTGGTGTTTCTCATTAGCATTGAAAGTGTCAATCACAGCAAAGTTTTTAAGTTTTAGCCACAGAGTCACAGAGAGCACAGAGGGTTTATTTTATTCTCTGTGCTCTCTGTGACTCTATGGCAGTTTACATTCAACATTGCAATACCTCCTGACCAGTTTCTCGAATGAACTCACATCTCCAGACAAAGTGCTGCCCCCGGTTGGTGATCAGATTAGCCCAGTACAATTCACGCAGCAATGCTTCACTGTGCCAAAAGTCAAACCGTCCTAACTTGGTTTGATTCAACAATTGACAAAGAACGGGTCTTTCCTGCTTTCCACGAAACTGGGTGAACAGTTGGGTGGGCAACGGTGATTCTCTGAGCAGTTGCTCACAGGCAGCTGCCGAATCGGCGTTATTTTGCAGACAGAATTGCAAGAGCCTGGGATGACAACCGGTGAACCGAAAAATGCTTTCCAACTGTTCAGGGGCGAGTTTCAAATCTGGGTACAAGTGTCCAAAGAGTTGATTGAGATCCTGATGAGACAGCAAGGGAATGGGCAATTCCTGGACAATATTGAGGAGAGACATATCCCCGTTTGCGTATTTCAGTGCAGCTAAACTTTTGCCTCCAAACATTACTATATGTAAGCAAGGAAAACGCTCGTACAATTGCCGTAATTCTCCGCAAAATTCCCTGCGGGATGCTTCCGGGCCGTTTTCAAACCCGGTGACGAGCAGAAAAATATCCTGACCACTTTCCAGTTTTTGGGAGAGAGCATCTCCCCAGTGCCAACCCGTTGAGATGTCTTCCTCAAAACGACATTGTTTGGCTAAACGTCCGAAGTAATCAGCCGACTCGGCTTGATGACTGACGGGTGGAAAGACATGATAGACCTGCTCTGATCCATAGAGGGTTTGTGCTTTTTTCCGCAGTGCCTGTCCATAGATCTGGGTGTTGGTATCGGCTTGTGCCAGCACCATCACCGGTAATTGAAAACTGAGCTTGGCAAAGACTTCTTGCAGAAACCCCTGTTCGCTTTGCATCAAAGGGCGTGAATGATCTTGATCCATTTCAGGCAATTGTAATGAGCCCGAGAAATAAGGATGAGGCCCGGGTGGTTCCTGTTTCAGTCCGTGGAGGAGTCGTTGAAATGCTTGCCGGTACGTTTCTGGATCACTGCGCCCAAAATCGATAGCCTGGGTGGTTTCCAAAAAAGGCAAGTCGGGGAATTCTCCCATCACAATCGGAATGAAGAAGAAATCAGAATCGCTGTTCTTCAAATTGATCATCAACTCGTGCTCATCCTGTACCCAACCGGAATCGCAGGCATCGGGGCTGGCGACCAGGATGGCACATTTTGCGCTCTTCAGGGACTTGGAAATTTGACCAGGGAAATTCTGTCCTGGGACCAATGACCAGCGATCCAGAAAAATGGAATAGCCTTGATCCTGTAAGTTCAGAGCCAGGGTTTCTACCCAGTCCCATTTGGTGCTACGGTAGCTGATAAAGATGTCATACATTGATATTTCCTTGGTGCGCATAGAGCCAACTTGATGAATGATATGCTTATAACAAAATAATGAACTTTTGTATAGGGCAGGAGTGCTTAGATCTTACTGTTCTTATGTGTCGTCCCTCTGGGACTAATAAAAGACGAAATCGAATCTTACCCAGTGATAAATCACTGGGCTATTGTCTATCGTCCATTCCGGACTTATTGCAAATTCAAAAAAGCAAATAGCAAGAGGGAACTCTGCCAGGTTAGGAACAAAGAACCAGGCTATGGAGTTTCCAGTGCAAAAAATATATTTTCTGGATTACTGCTTGTGATTCTCATTTGTATATTCTACAAACTAGTAGGACGCTGCCGCTTAATTAAGAATGAAAAATGGAGGGCTTAATCATATTTTTGACCACCTGAAATTGTTCCTCCCCTTACGAAGGCGAGGTTAGCAGGGGTTGGTGCTCTACCGACAACCTCCCCTAACCCCTCCTGGATAAGGAGGGGAAAGCGTTTTTGCACAACTGGCCAAAAATATGATCAAGCCCCAAAATGGATTTTACATTCATTGATTTTGTTATAATTTTAACACAGCCTGTGAAGATACACGTCTGAATTCTTCATTCTGCAACAGCAGCCAGTCAGTGCCTCGAACAATCATATTTGAGTCAATCCCCGTAATTTTATGAAAATTTCCAGTCCTGTCAAAAACGCCCTTTAAATATCTAAAAATTACGTAAAACTACGGATAGACACGGTGGAGTAACCGTTATAATGTTAACAACTTAGGAACGTTCAAAAAATAATGAACGAAACTTGCTGATCTATTTTCCGATTTTCTGCGTTGCTTGATCGTTTATGTAGACTGGCCGTCGGCCTTTGTACACGAGTAGTCAAGCTCCGCATCGGCGGACCGCTTGAAACTGGAAAAATATTTTGCGCAACTTTCATCAATTATTTCTCTCACGTTCCTTGGAAATATAGTGGTTCAGAACAGTTTTTTAAAATCTCCGCATGTAGATCGCCCTGGCCCCCTTTGAAAAAAAGAGGAACTCTAGGAAAAAACTTTTCTAAACCACTATAGGTTGATCTCAAATAGAGGTGCTTTTGTGGATGGAATGGAGAAAAGAATTCGCCATTCCATCAATCATTTATTTTCACATGTAGTGCTAACACCAACTAATCTTCAATAAAATAAGAGGAATATGAGTAAGATTCTCGGAATGATTCTCGCAGGAGGAGAAGGTACACGTCTACATCCACTCACATCAGCTCGCACCAAGCCCGCAGTTCCTTTTGGAGGAAATTATCGAATTATCGATTTTGTACTCAGCAATTTCGTCAATTCTGGAATATTGAGCACGTTTGTTCTCACACAATTCAAATCTCACTCTCTGATGAAACATTTACGGCAAGGGTGGAGGGTCTCAGGAGTGGCCAATGCCTTCATCGACCCGGTTCCTGCTCAGATGCGGCTGGGAAAACGGTGGTATGAAGGAACAGCCGATGCCATTTATCAGAATGTGCATTTGCTCGAAGACGAAGAACCAGATATGGTCACCATTTTTGGTGGTGATCATATCTATTACATGGATATTGAACAGATGATGCACTTTCACAACAGGAAAAATGCGGTTTTGACGGTAGCAGCCCTGAAGGTACCTGTCCATGAAGCCTATCATTTTGGCATCATTGAAGTGAATGAGGATTGGCAGATGATTGGTTTTCAGGAGAAACCCAAATCCGATCCCAAAACCATTCCAGGTGACCCTCATCATGTTTTGGCTTCAATGGGAAACTATATTTTCAATGCCGATGTTTTATGTCGAGAGCTCGAAGAAGATGGAAAAGATGAGGCTTCTTCTCATGACTTTGGTAAAGACATCATCCCCAAGTTGTACCCAAAAGACAGAGTCTTTGTTTATGACTTCACCCAAAATAATGTGCCGGGCATGGAAGAAAAAAATCGTGGATATTGGCGAGATGTTGGGACGCTGGATACATATTGGGAAGCCAATATGGATTTGGTCAGTATCGACCCGGTTTTTAATCTCTACAACCGCAAATGGCCCTTAATCACACACCGACCTCCTCACCCCCCCGCTAAATTTGTTCACTCCAGTGAATCTCGTACAGGACACGGCATCAACTCGATCATCGGTTCAGGCAGTGTCATCAGTGGAGGACTGGTGGAAGAATCTGTGCTGGGGCATAGCGTTCGTGTCAATAGTTTTTCCCATGTCTCTCAGTCCGTTGTCATGGACAATGTCACTGTTGAGCGGGGAGCAAGAGTCAGAAAAGCCATCATCGATAAGAATGTGATCATTGGTGCAGGAACGATCATCGGTGAGGATTTGGAAAAGGATCGTAAACGCTTCCCTGTGACTGAAAACGGCATTGTTGTCGTTCCCAAGGGAACCCACGTCAAAAAAAAATAGCACCATTTGGCAAGCCAGAACAGGCTTGCCAAATTACCCCATCCCAGTCACTGCTTCCTAAACACCAAACCTTTTACTGATTTTTAGGTCTTTTCAGTCGTTGTGGCGTATATGGCAATTTTTTGAGAATTTCTCGTCTCAGTTTCAAAACTTCGATGGCTGCAGGAGACAACCCCTGGTCTCGGTACTTCTTGTAAAAAAACATCTCACCTCTCTGGATAAAATTGGTTGGTCAATATGGTAACTATACCTATTAACGGCATTTGGTGAGATTTCTTTAGAATCTTTTTGGAAAAGATGGTTCGTGGCGAAAAATCGATCTCGTTGAGCCGATTTTTGAGAAAATTTAAGGCGAATAGCCGGCCTATTTAACGAAAATTTTCTCAAAACAGACGCCAATGAGGCGGTTTTGCAGCAGAATCAGGTTTTTCAAAGAGGTTCTCAGCTATTAT